>JAKEFD010000057.1 GCA_022616245.1 Gemmataceae bacterium | reverse complement strand
GGCAGCACCACGGTGAACTTGTATACCGCGTTTGCCTCCACAAGCCTGACGCGCAAGCGAAGGATTTCTCGGCGCTACCGAAGCGGCAGCACCACGGTGAAATGGCTTCCTTTGCCGGGGGTCGATTCCACGAGAATGTCGCCGCCATGGTCGCGCACGATGCTGTAACTGACCGACAGGCCCAGTCCGGTCCCCTGTCCCACCGGTTTGGTTGTGAAGAACGGATCGAAGATCTTGGCGCGAATGGTTGGGTCGATGCCTGTGCCGGTGTCGTGAACGTGAAGCTCGACGCCGCGCGGTCCGTGCATCGTCCGAACGGAAACCCTTTCTCCCGGTTTGCAAGCGTCGATGGCGTTGATGAGCAGGTTGTAGACGACTTGATTGAGCTTCGCCGGCGAGCAGGTCAAGAGCGGCACCGGGGTTAGCTCGGTGCTCAGCGTCACTTGGCGGTTGTGCGCCTGGCTGGCGACCAGGTTGAGCGTGGCTTCGATGCCTTGATTGAGGTCGCATTCCTTGCGCTCGCTTTCCTGGAACCGGGCGAATGAACGCAAATCCTTGACGATTTGTCCGATGCGCTTGAGCCCTTCGCGCGTCCGGCACAACAGCCCGCCCAGGTTGTCCAGCGTGTAGGCCGCATCGCAACGCTGGGCGGCTTCTTCAATCCGCGCGTCGAAGTCCGCACAGCGTTCGGGCAGCGCGAGCTGTTTGTCCCGATGCAAGCGCAACAAGTCGGCCAATCCGGACACGTCGCGCTCGAGCACTGCGACATTGTTGTTCACGAACGCTAGCGGGTTGTTCACCTCGTGCAAAACACCGGCGACGAGTTGTCCCAGCGAAGCCAGTTTTTCCGATTGCACGAGCTGGGCCTGGGCCTTCTGGAGTTCTTGCAGCGTCACTTGCAACTTCTGGTTCTTGTCCGCCAGCTCGGCAGTGCGACGGTCGACCAGCCGCTCGATGCGCGCGGCCCGCCCTTGCACACTCGATACATAGGCGACCAAAAACGCGGTCGCCAGCAAGCCGCCGACCAGGACCCACCATTCCTGGCTCGCCGACTGCCGGTCCAAGTAGTCTGGTTTCGGCAACACGATTAGGGTCCACTGGCAGCCGTGTTGTTGGAGCGTCATCGGCCAATGCAACCGGTCATACCCGTCCGAGCCGCGACCGTGAGGGAGCGGAAAACTCGCGGGCGGCGATTCCGCTGCACCTGCGGCCAGGCGCTCCGGCGTGGGTTGCTTCTCTGTTGAGTACAACAAGCGGGGCGGCGTCACCGCGTCGTCCCAAAGGAAGACGTCAAAATCCTGCGGGCGCCCGCCCAGCGAGGCGCGCATCAACTCTTCGACTTGGAATTGTCCGATGATGCAGCCCAAAAAACTCCGGCGGCGCTCGTAGATTTCCTTCGGTGGAGGGTCTCTCTTGTAAAGAGGTCGAAACACAAAGAAACTAGCTGCGACCTCTCTTCCGAACCGCAACCGGTTGCGTCCTACGGCCCGCGCTTCCTCACGCGCCGATTCCAAAAGCGACAAGCAGTCCGGCTCAACCGCCAAGTCCAGTCCCCATACGTCGCGAAAGCGGGCAAATGGCTCCACGAACTGAAGCGGGTAAATGTCTTGTGTGCTTTCTGCCGGCGGTCGGCGAACCCGGCCCTCGGCGTCGCGCACTTCGTAACCTGGGGGTAAGTCGTACTTCTTCAAGTCATTGAGATAGGCCGCAAACTCCTGAGCCTTGACGCGCGGCGCCCAGTAGAGCGCTTGCAAGCCGGGCAGACTGCGGAACATGCCGCTCGTAAATGTCTGGAATTCCGGCGCTTCGACCAGCTGCGCCGACGCGTAGAAGTATTGAATGGTTTCGAGCGCTTCCAGATGGTTCGTGACCGTTCGCTGCCAGCTCGTGCCCAGCGCGCCCGCCGCTTCGGAGAAATTGCGGTGCACGCGCTCCTGGTCGCGCGACCGGGCCAGCGCAAAGGTCACAGCCGTTAGCGCAGTCCCGGCGGCTGCGAGCAAAACGAGCGGCAACGCGCGTGCAAGCGGCGCGGGCAGGCGCAGCGAAAGCCGGGCGAACGTGTTGGCCATGGAGTTCTTCCCGACACAGGACCGCTGGGGAAGCCAACTCCATTAAAGCCCCGGACGGGACAAAATGCCAAGGCAAAACGATTGAGGAGATTTGGAGTGCGGCGCTTTTCCGCCGCTTTTTTTTGTGGATAACGCCCCCACGGAAAAGGGCCCCCAAAGAAAATGGGAAAATCTAACGTACCCGAGGTTCAGGCCTGCAAACGTCGGCGGGTCGCCTTCGGTGAAGGCCAAAATGAAGCCGAGCTTTTCGTGTAAAGTCGGCGACGGCGCCGAAGTCGCTGACCGATAAAGTCGCGTGATGTTGTTGGCAGTCGATACGTTGCGTGGCCAGGGTGCTCATGGAGATCTCTGCCTTGACGGCATGGTCACACAGCGTATGAATCTGTTTCGACGGTTTCACTTGATAAATCCGTCTCTCAGCATTGCAGCTTTAGCCTCGGCAGCATCTTGCTTGGAAACAGGTTCCGTCAGGTAAAACGGCAGCGTCGTCGAATTGGCGACAAGTTCGACGAATCCTTCCGCAACCAGATGGTTGACAATGTCCAGAACTTGCTGGTCGAGCCCTGCGGGCGATCCGCCTTCATAGCCTTTGCCCAAGTGCACAATCATTTGGTCGATGGTATGCTCGCCGTCGGCCATCTGAAATACCAGTTCAAGCCAAGGATCTAAGGTAACCATGCGCGGCTGCTTCGGATCAGCCACGACTATATGGCCGTTGAGGAGATCGAAACGTGCCGTGCGACGGAAGTACAATTCTCGCATAACGCACCAAGAACAATGCCGCCAAACGCCAAAGACAAGTTGTCGGCTGCAACAACATGAATCTCGAAAAGCCGTGATGCCGGCCCGGTTCACCTCATGGGCCGATTAGCCGTCGCCTTTCGCAGGTGCCTGAAGAGCTTCGAGGGCCTCTTTCAATCCGAGGCCATGCGCTCGCCGATATTCCCTCACTCCCAGCGACCGATCAGGTCCTCATCCACTTTGGCCTCGTGGGGGTCCGAGAGCGGGTTTACTGTGTTGACCTCCACGCAGGACGTTAGGGCGAACGGGAGGATTGCGCACAGCCCGACCAGCGACTTGCGGATCTTCATGGCTTGCTCCCTCCAACGACGCGTGCTTGCAGCCGAAAGGCGGAGTTCAGCGACCGGAGTTGCACCAATCGCCTATGAGTTTGACGCCGGTGAGCGTATGCAAGTACCGGTTAGCGTATCATACAGTGGACCGCCTCCGGACAGACATGGGAATGCAGTGATTTCATGGCGCTGACGAATATTAAGTATTATTACTCATTTCTTTTCACGCGAATGTGAAAACTCGCAATTCTGACACCATCCTCGGCCCCGGCAATTCCAATGGCAAGCAGTGGACTGGACAATTTTGTTAGCAACTGCTAGCAGTGCAGGGGGTATCCCTGTGCACGAGTTGGCACTGACGACGTTTTTGAGAATTTCAAGTTCCTTATGACAAACACTTTATGACAATTGTCCCGTCAGTGCCACATGGTCGAAAAAAGTGGCACTAACGAGCCGTTAGTGCCACATCCTACATCCTCAATTGCGGGAAACTGTCCAGCACGAAAACAAGCGATGAAAGTGTCCAAGAACGAGTCGCGCCATAACCCGTGAAACGAGTTCAACACCCACTTGTTTCTTATCGTTCGTTGGCACTATACTCCCGCCTCTACCCTCTCCCTCCAGGCGAGGGCGACATTGAACGTGGGAAGGAGTCCCGCGATGGCCGGGCACGCGCCGACGCTTACGCCAGAACTCGTTCCACAACGCCGCGCGCCTGCGACTGCCCTTTTGGAAACTCCCCGGCTCTCCATCCTCGTCGTCAACTACCGCCAGTGGGAAAAAACCTACGAACTGGTCCGCCAATTGCTGTCGTCCCATGCGCTAAGAAGCGGGGCGGCGGAAGTCATCGTGGTGGACAACCACTCGCCGGGCCATCCGCTGGCGAAGAAGCTCAAGAAGTTGCCCGGCGTTTCCGTCCGCCGCTGGCACAAGAACCAAGGCTTCGCGAAAGCCGTGAACGAAGGTTGCCGGCTCAGCCGCGGCGATTGGTTCTTGCTGTTGAACCCGGACATGACGCTCACGGAGGGGTTCCTGGACGGCGTGCTCGGGCTGGCGGACAGGCTGGAAGCAACGGATCCAAAGGCGGGCATCGTCGGCTTTCATCTGCGCAACAGCGACGGCTCGCAGCAGCTTTCGGCCGGGCCGCTGCCCACGCTCTGGTCCACGCTGTGGCGGCTCGTGTTGCCGCGCAGCCGGCGCAAGTACAAGACGCCGCGCGCCACGCAGCGTGCGCCGGCGCCGTGGGTAACGGGTTGCTGTTTGCTCTTAGAGAGCAAGTGCATCCGCGATCTGGGCGGCTTGGACGAAGCGTTTTTTCTTTATTACGAAGACGTCGATTTGTGCCTGCGGGCACGGCAAAAGGGCTGGACGGTCTGGTACGAGCCGGACCTGGCGGTGATACACCATCACCCGCTGCACAGCCGGCCCGTGCCGGCGGCGCTGCGGCTCGTCACCCGGCATTCCTTGCTTACTTACGGCGCCAAGCACTGGGCTGGCTGGCAGTTTCGTTTGCTGGCCCGCATCGTTCGTGCCGAGGCCTGGGTGCGCCGCGTCCTGGCCTGGTGGCGCGGCGACGCCCGGCAAGCGGCCTACTTCCGCGAGCTGGCCGGCCTGACCCGCGACATGCTCCACGGCAACGAGGCGGCGGCGCGCCGGCGGATCGACCGCGCCGTGGAGCACATCGACGTGCGCGTCGGCGTGTAATGCTAACGACGAATCGAAACCATGCTGTCCATAGTCATTCCCACACACCAGCGCGCGGACTTGCTGGAAAAATGCCTGCAATCCGCGACCGATCACGCGCCACAAGGGACGCAAATCCTTGTCGTGGATGACGCCTCGGCTAATCCTCAAACGGCTGAAGTTGTTTCCTGTTTCCGCGAAGTGCAGTGTCTGAGGCTAAAGCGTCAATCCGGGTTCGCCGCCGCCGCCAACGCCGGCATACGTGCCAGCCGTGGCGACATCGTGCAACTTCTTAACGATGACGCCGAGTGGACGCCGGATGGGGCGCAAGCGGTGCTGCCGTGGTTTGACGATCCAACCATCGGCGCTGTTGCGCCGCTCGTCTTGATGGGGCCGGACGGCAAGAGGATCGATAGCGCCGGCGATCGCTATTACATTGGGGGCGTGGCGGCCAAGCGCGGCCGCGGGGAATTGGACGATTCGAAGTACGCGCCCGGCCTGGTGTTTGGCGCGAGTGCTTCCAGCGCCTTCTACCGGCGGTCGGCGCTCGCAAAGGCCGGGCTCTTTCCGGAACAGTTCGGCAGCTACTTCGAAGACGTCGATCTTTCCTTCCGCCTGCAGCACGCCGGCTTTCGCATTGCTTTTGAACCGAATTGCCGGATTCTGCATCGCGTAGGCGCTTCGCATGGCGGTGTTTCCAGAAAACTCGTTGAACGGCAATCGGCCAACGAGGAGCGCGTCTTTTGGCGCAACCTGCTCGGTTCCGATTTGCTCCGCGCTTTGCCCAAGCACGTGGCGGTGCTTGCGGGCAAGGCCTGGCGGCGCTGGCAAGAAGGCACGCTTGCGCCGTTTGTGTTCGGCCGTTTGCGGCTTCTTGGGGAGTTCGGCGCGATTCGCCGGCATCGCCGTCTTTTGCGGCAGTGGGGACCTACAAGCGCGTCCGCCTGTATGGTCGAGTCGCGGTACTGGGGAGTCTAACCACGGATCCGTGAGCCCAATCGATCCGTGCTGTCCGTGATATCCGTGGTTAGAACAAAACACAATGGACAAGGTCACGGAAATCCTGGTCGAGGCGCTGCGGCTCGGGGCCGAGGGAGGCGAACAGCGGCTTTACCGCACGGGCAAAGTGCCGGGTTTGTTCGCAGCCCGCAATAGTTTGACCGCCGAAATCGCAGCGCGCGCCCTGGACGACGGCCTTTTGGAAACAGTGCGGACCGAAACCAAGGGCAAGACGACGACGGAGTGGGTGCGCGTAACTTCCAAAGGGGTCGCCTATCTCCTCGAGCACGATTCGCCGGTCAAAGTGCTGGACGAGTTGCGCGGCTTGTTGCAGGCAAATCAGGACGGCATTCCGAATTGGATCGCGGACTCTCAACGCCAGTTGGCCGAGTTGTCGCAACGGCTGACGGGAGAAGTCGAGACGATGGGCCGGCGGCTGGAGAGCTTGGCCGGCCGGGTCATGGAAGCGCTCAAACGGATAGACCATTTGCAGTCGCCGTTGCCGGAGGGAATCGCGGGGGCGTTGCCCTGGGCTCACGCCGCGGTGGAGTATCTGGACAAGCGCCAGCGGAGCGGCTTGCCGGAGCGCTGTCCGCTGCCCGACTTGTTCGCTCATCTTAAGGACAAGGAAACCGGCCTCAGCATTGCTGATTTTCACTCGGGACTGCGGCGCTTGCACGATCGCGGCCGCGTTCGACTCTTGCCGCACGACGGTGTCGAAGGCCCGCCGGAGCCGGAGTTCGCGCTCTTGGACGGCGCGGCGGTGTTCTACTTCGCCGCGCGTGGAATGTAGTGAGTAGTGAGTGGTGAGTAGAGGCCACTCTCCACACTCTCCACTCTCTACTCTCCACTCTCCACTCCACTGTGCGGTCCGAACACGATGGCTTGACCCGCTTTGAACAACGAAGCCACTAGAAGCGGACCCAAGCGCCGGTCGCGGCAACCAAGCCGGCCGGCTTGGCGCATTCTATCGGCGGCCTCTTCGAACCGGCCCGCGTGAAAGTCGTCGAGCGCGCTCAGGAACATAGCGCCGGCCAGCGTCTCGCCGATCTTCCAGGCGTTGCGGCGCTCAGGTTCAAGCCGTTGCCACCATTTGGCGGCCTCGTCCCATTTACCCTGCTGGAAAAGGAGTGCGCCAAGCAATGCCTGCGCAAGCGGCGCGGATGCGCTGTTCAGGGTTTGCGCGGGCGTCGCCAGCACATCGGCGGCCGCACTCGGTTCCTGAAGCGCCCATTGCGCCAAGCCCGCAAGGTAATGTGCTTCGACCGGCCAATGCACCGCTGCCCTTTCGCCATTGCGTCCCGCCGCATCGAGCGGACTCGGCTGCGGCAGTGTCCCGCTTTCTGACGGGCGCGGCTCTGACAGTGTCGGGGGTGGGGGGATCATTCTCCCCTCGCCCTGAGGGAGAGGGGCCGGGGGTGAGGGGGATAACAACGCGCAACTTGTAAGCGCGCCGCGATAGTCCTGGGCTGCTAGTCGGGCCAGCGCGGTAAAGAACACAAAGCGCGACTCGGGATTCCCGACGGCGCGCATTGCCTCCGCCTGCTGCGCCAACCCCGCGACATCGCCTTCCAGCCAGCACACGGCGGCCAGGCACCACAGGGCATCGCCGTGCCGCGGCTCTTCCTGCAAACAGGTTTCCAAATAGCGGCGCGCGGCGCCGAGAATAGCACTGTCCGGCGGCTGTGAAACCGGTTGTTGTAAGGTCAAGCGGGCGCCCAAGAAGGCGATCTTGGCCCGCAAGACGCCGGTGGATTGCTCGAGCGCTTGCCGAAGCTGCCTATGACACTCGGCGAACTTGCCGCGCTGGTGCAAGAGCACGGCGAAGCGCACGAGCGGCCGCGGATCGGCCGGATGGTGATTCACCCAGGTTTCAAGGAAATGCTCCGCCTGCGCGCTTTCACCGCGGCGCTGGTGCAAGTAGGCAAGCCTGTCCAAAGCTCCGGGATGGTTGGGCGCCAAACGATGCAGGATGTGCAGAGTCGTTAGCGCCCCTTCGACGTCGCCCGTGTGTTCTTGTTCTCGAGCGCGCGCAAGGAGAAGCTTTTCACCGCGCGGCGGATAGTCGGGGCCCAACGGCGCGGGGAAATGTCCCGGATCAAGATCGGCGGCGCGCTCCAGGTAAGTAAGCTCGATGCCGTCGAAATCCCAACCGCGCTCGCTGTAGAACGGACGCGCGGATGGCTCTTCGGCGAACGTGCGTGCGAATAACGCCAGGGCATGCTCGCCTTTGTACTGCTGGGCCGCCCGGCAGTAGAGCCAGGCGTATTCCGAACGCACCGCCTCGGGATAGGTGGACTGCAACTGGTGATAGGCTTGAGCTGCCACCGGATCGGCGGCATGAATCGAAGCCAGATGCTCGCACACATAGAGTTGATCGTCGAGATTGACGGCGACATTGGCCGCGCGCGCGTCGGCGAAAAGCGCACTGACGAGTGCGATCCATTCCTCGTCGCCCGGCGCAGTGAAGCCGGTGACGATGCGGATCGCCCAGGCCACGTTTTGTGCCTTGTCCTCGTCGCATTTGGGCTTGCCTTTGGCGCCGCACAGAGCGAGATAGCCGGCGGTGACGCGGTCCTTGGGCTCTTCCATTTCATGGGCGATGCGCAAATGCTTGAAGGCTTCGTCGTAATTGCCGATGCGCGCAAGCGCCAGACCCAAGCCGCGCACGACGGCCGGCGACGGGGCGCCTTGGTGCGACACTTTGGTAAACAGGTCGGCAGCTTCTTTGTAGCTGCCGAGCTTGTACAATCCTTGCGCGAGCGCGAGTTGGCCCTGATTGAGGAGAACTTGGGCGTCGCCGCCCCACAACGGACATACAAACGGATGCTTGTCGGCCAGTTTGCGGACATACGAGCGGCCTTCGGGCAGCGCCTCGACCCAAAGGCGGCGCGGATTGCCTTCCCATTGCGGCAATCCCTTGTGGCCGAGCGCGCGCTGCAACGCGCGCACGGCCAAATGCACGTCGCCGCCGGCCGCGATGATCGCCGAACCCAACTGCACCGTCACGATCGGGCAAGTGCTGTCCAGGCGATTGGCTTCGGTCAGGAAGCGCAGCGAGTCCTTGGCATTGCCTTGCCGGAGCAGGATGGCGCCGAGGTAAAGCGGCGGATCGATGAGCGCGCTGACTGGCGGCGGTATTTGCGGCGTCGCTACATCGCCTAGCTCATTGTCCAAGAGAATGGACTTGCCCGCGCCGGTGCGGGCGGTTTGCAACGCTTCGAGCGCTTTGTCGCTTTCGCCGCCGCGCAGGAAGCACAACCCTTGCCAGAACGATGCTTCCCGGCACGGCGACTGCACCAGCACCGTGCGGCCAATAAGGTCGTGGATTGTGCGATTGTCGCTTGTCGTCGCGAAAAGCCGGCGAATCTCTTCGAGCATCGCGGACTGCACGCTCTGGCGGGCTTCGACGGCCGGCCGGCCCATCGCGTCGGCGGCTTGCAAGCGATGCTCGAGCGCCCCTTCGTATTGTTTGCCGGCCAAAGCGAGATCGGCCGCGACGTCGTGGCACTGTGCTTCCGCTTCTTCCAGACGCCGCTTCCACCACGCGGACGACACGCCGCGGGCGCGCATCTTCTGGATGCGGGCCAAGGCGTCTTGCCAGGCGCCCTCGGCCAAACGCTGGCGGGCGCGCTTCAAGGCGCGCTGGCGGCGCGGCCCAGGCCCAAAGACTCGCCAGAGCACAAGCAGCCCCGCCAGTCCCAGCGCGGCGAACAGGACATACAACCAGGGTTCCATGAAGCGTTGTTTCCCTCGCTCACGCGTCGGGCTGGTGTAATTTCCCTCGCTGGCGCGTCGGGCTAGTGTAATTACTTTTTCTGGCTCTTGAGGACGCCGCGCCGTTCCAGCCATCCCAGGCAGCGCTCGGGCCAACTCGCGAACGGCAAGTGTTTGTGATTCAGTCCCAGGCCCAAGCCGTGGGCGCCTTCCTCATAAAGGTGCAACTCAGCCGGTACGCCGTGCTGCGACAGCGCGAGATAAAAAAAGACGCTGTTTTCCGGCCTCACGCCTTTGTCTTGATGCGTGTGCACGAGGAACGTCGGCGGCGTATCGGGGCTCACGTGCTTCTCGTTGCACAAATGGTCGATCAGGTTTTGGTCGGGCTTCTTGCCAAGCAGATTATTGCGCGAGCCGGCGTGGTGGTAAGGCCCTTGCAAAGTGATTACGGGATAGAGCAGGATCATGAAGTCGGGCCGGCAACTCTGGCTTTCGACTGGGTCCTTCGCGTCTTTCTTGCCGCCGTCAAAGTGCGTGCCGACGGAGGAAGCCAGGTGCCCGCCGGCGGAAAAGCCGATGATGCCCACGCGCGCCGGATCGATGCGCCACTCCTTGGCGTTGTGCCTTGCAAAGCGGACCGCGCGCTGTGCGTCGTGGAGCTGTGTCGGGTGGTTGTACTTGGGGCCGAGCCGATAGCGCAGGATGATGCCCGCGATGCCGTGTTCATTGAGCCAGCGCGCGATCTGATGGCCTTCGTGGTCCATCGCCAATGCGCCGTAGCCGCCGCCGGGACAGATGACGACGGCGGCCCCGTTGGCTTTGTCGGCTGGGGCCAGAGAAACAAGCACGGCGGGCGTGTCTTTGTCATCCTTGCCCTTGGCGCCCGGCGCGCCTTCGGGCCAGAGGGGAATAAACTGGGGTTTCTTCTCGCCGGCAAAGGCCGGCTGTGAAGAAGTCAACCAGGCAAGAACAAGCGCAACGAGACGATGTCTCATGGTGTAGTCCTCTGGGCATGCGCCGACTGTAGGACGGGTCTCCTGGCCCGTCCGGACGGCCCTGGAGAGCCGTCCTACTTAGCAGGCCGGTCCGGCCGACTGCACAGCCGCTTCCGTCTGTCCTTCGAAATTCTTGAAGTTGTCGCGAAAGAGCTGCGCCAGGCGGCGCGCTTTGTCATCGTACTCCGCCGGATTGCTCCACGTGGAGCGCGGTTCGAGCAATGCGCCGGGCACGCCGGGGCAATATTCAGGCACCAGCATTCGGAAGACCGGATCGGGGCTGAAGGGCGCCTCGGCCAGCTCACCGCCCAGGACCGCGCTCACGAGCCTGCGCGTATGCGCCAGCGGGATGCGTTGGCCCTGACCGAAACTGCCCCCGGTCCAGCCGGTGTTGACCAGCCAGACTTGTGCCTGATGCCGCAGCAGATTATCGCGCAGCATTTCGGCGTAACGATGGGCCGGCAGCGGCAAGAACGGCGCCGCGAAGCACGTGCTGAAAGTCGCTTCCGGGTCGCGCACCCCAGCTTCGGTTCCTGCGACTTTGGCCGTATAACCGGAAAGAAAATGATACATGGCCTGCTCGGGCGACAATTTGCTGATGGGAGGCAGCACTCCAAATGCATCGCAAGTGAGGAACAGCAAATGCCTGGGATGCCCGCCGCGGCCGGTGGGTTCCGCGTCCGGAATATGGTCGAGCGGATAAGCGCCGCGCGTGTTTTCCGTGAGCGAATCGTCGTCGAATTGCGGCAGACGCGTGGCGGCATCAAGCACGACGTTTTCCAGGACGGCGCCGAAGCGCAACGCATTGTGAATCTGCGGCTCGCCCTTGGGCGAAAGGCGAATCGTTTTCGCGTAGCAGCCGCCTTCGAAGTTGAAGATGCCGTCGTTGGACCAGCCGTGTTCGTCGTCGCCGATGAGACGGCGCCCGGGATCGGCGGAAAGGGTGGTCTTGCCCGTTCCGGATAAGCCAAAGAGCAATGCGGCCGCGCCGTCCCTGCCCAGGTTGGCCGAGCAATGCATGGGAAAGACGCCGCGCTGGGGCATCAAGTAATTGAGATAAGTAAAGACCGATTTCTTGATCTCTCCGGCGTAGTTCGTGCCGGCAATAACGACCTGGCCGCGTTCCAGGGTGAGGGCGAGGCACACTTCGCTGCGCGTGCCGTCACGGCCAGGGTCCATCATGAGGCCGGGAGCGCAGAATATGGTGAGTGCCGGTTGGAAACCCGCGAAATCGTCGGGACCGCCGGCGCGAATCAACAGACATTGGGCGAACAGCGCATGCCAGGCCTTTTCCGCGATGACGCGCACCGGCAGTCGAAACTGCGGCGCGGCGCAGGCCCAGCCGTCGAAGACAAACAGATCACGGCTGGATAGGTGCGCGCGCACTTTGCCGAGGATCTTCTCGAAGACGGCGGGCTCCATCGGCTGATTGACACTGCCCCAAGCGATCGCCTTGTCGACCGAAGCCTCACGAACAACGTACTTGTCCCGCGGTGAGCGGCCCGTGTACTTGCCGGTGACGGCGACGAGGGCGCCGCTTTGGGCGAGGACCCCTTCGCCGCGGCGCAAGGCATGCTCCACCAGCGTCGCGGCCGCCAACCGGGCGTGTACAGAGCCCGTTGGCGTCAAACCGTGGGCTCGCAGATCGACCATGCTTCTTCCTTGACTGGATTAATTTCCCGAGAGCATTGTTGCGCACGAAATCAACGTCATAATAGCCGGGGTATAATGATGCAGTCTACCTGACTTGTCGAGTTCGTGCATGCGTTGGGAACAAACCGAATTCTTGCTTAAAGGCATCTACCTTGGGCTGCTCCTCATGGTGGCCCTGCACGCGCCCGATTGGCCGGATGTGGCCAAGGTCGGCGCGTTCACGTTTGGCGGCTTGGGCCTGGCCCTGGTCGCCGCGGCCTGGCAGAAAATGCGCGAAGGCTATCGGGCGCGCGGCCGCTGGTTTGGCTTCCTACTGTTCCTGCTCCTGGAAAACCCAGGGATGGTCTACACCGGCCTGATCGCGGGCCTTACAGTGGGGGCATACACCACGTTCAAAGATCGAGCCGACGACTGGGCCGTGCTCGCGGTTGCGGGCGGCGCTGTGCTCGGCATCGTTTTCTATTTCCTGCGCACGGTGCGCGACCGCGACAAGCGATTCTGGCTTGCCTTTGGATTGGTGGCGGTCTTTGTCGGCGGCGCTTTGTACATTGTGCTGCAGCATCCGAGCCTGTTGGGAGTGCAGCAGCGCTTCATGCTAGGCGTGCTGCTTCTCCTGGGCATTCCCGGCTTTTATCTTTTGACCTTCTCCAGCCTGGTCGAAGAATCGGAAATCGAAATCGCCGCCATGTGTGCCGCGCTGGGAGCGGGCTTCTGCTTCCTGGGCGAGAAGATCTCGCCCAACTTCGGCGTTATTGCGATCATCGTGCCCATTTTCATCTACTACTATTACACGCGTCGCATCCTCCCCGGCCTGCGGGTTTTCAAACACACGCTGCGCGGTCTCAGTTACAGTAAAGTAGGCAACTATCGCGCGGCCCTTGTATCGCTCAACCGCGCCTTGCAGCTCGATCCCAGCTACGCCCTGGCGCGCAATCAGCTTTGGCAGTTGCATCGGCAGATGGACATTGACAAACTGAAGAGCGACCCCGAGACCCTTGCCTTGGTCAATTACGATCTCTGCCTGGAGCGGGTTGCCTGGCTGTTGCTCTTGGACAAGCCCAAGCCGGAGCAAATCCAGGAGGCCCAACGGCTGTTGGAGCTGGTCGCCGGCCAGCGGCCCGCGCTTGAGCCGAGCTGCGCCTATTGGCGCGCGGTGGCATTCTTGCACCAGCGGAACGTGGACCAAGCCGCCCAGGAGCTGGAAAGCGTTCTTCGGGCGGCTGCCCAGGACTCACCCGCCCGGCGCGCCGTGCTGTTTCCAGCATGGCAGCTCGCGCTCGTGTTGCATCCGGAAATGCACAAGCGCGTGGCTACGCCGCTTTTGGCACAGCCCGGCCGGCGCATGGAAGCCATCGCCGCGGTGGAAAGGCAACTCGCGCTCAAAGCCGACGATCAAGCAGCCTGGGAGCTGAAGCGTCTTCTTTACGCTCCACTGACCGAGAACGATTACGACTCGGCCGCAATGCCCGAACAGTCCGCCCTCGACTTTGACCACGCCTACGCACAGCAGCTCGGACTGGCGCTCGTCGAAAACAAGGACCAATGGCAACGCGGCTGTGAGTATTTGCGCATAGCCGCTCGCGGCCTGCCTACGCAAGCAACGAACATCTACATCTTGATTGCCAAGACTCACGATCGCTACGGCGACGCCGCCGGCTTGTGGCACAACTACCGGCGCGCGCTGCAAGTCGGCCGCAAGATCGGCGTCGCCACGCTCAAGGAAGAAGACCGCACAGCGCTTTTCGAAGTCGCCAAACAGCTCGGCGAGCACACGATGAAGGAAGGCGACGTCGACTCTGCGATCGACGCCTTCAAGTTTTATTCGCAGTATGAGCGCGCCGGCGTCGAGACATATCGCACTCTGGCCCAGTTATTCGAGCGCAAAGCCGAGAAAGCGTCCGACGCCAAGCAAAAACAGGACAACCTCTTCCTGGCTCTGCACTGCACTGAGCACGCACTTTCTTATCAAGGCAGCGGCAACGACAAAGATCTGCTCCAGCGCAAGGACAAGTACTGCTACTCCATTGCGCCTGAGGAAGTGAAAGCGCGTTGGCCGCAGATTCACAAATGGTTTGACGTCGAGTATTGCCTGGAAAAGACGCGCTGGGTGCTGGAGAAATACAACGGCGATCTCGATCTTTTGGACTGGGCCAGCCATCTTGCGGACTTGGCGCAGGCGGCCCAGCCCGAGCGCATCGCGGCCAAGCTCCTGCGGGCACGCATTCGCCGGCAGCGCGGCGACATCAACGACGCCGTCGCGCTCTTGGAGGAAATCAGGCAAAACAAACCGGAAAAGTTCGGCAGCCAGGAGGAAGAGGAATCGTGGTACTTCGCCCACCGGCTCCTAGGCGATTTGTACATCGACGAAAAGCCGGACCAGGCAGTGCTCTGTTTCCAGGAGTTCCGCAAGAGTGACCGGGCCGGCGCGGACTCGCTATACAAACTCGGTCGGGCCTACGAAAACCTCGGCGACCACGCGCGGGCCGCCAAGGCTTATGAGGCTGTCACCGCGTTCGAGGACCACCCGCTAGTGTACGAGGCGCGCGACGGCCTGGCGCGCGTGCGCGGGGCTAATAACCCCGTGGGATAGCGTCTTAGTTGCAACCTGGCTTTGCGTTCCTTGGCTGTGCTTCGATTCATTTCTTGGGGGATTCACCATGAGAATCACGCAACGGATCGGTATGTTGCTCTTGTCCATTTTTTTGATCCTCTACGGATTGAACATCTTGATTAAACTCAACTTTGAAGCCATGACGTATATCGTGGCCGGCCTCGCGGTTGCCGCCGGAATATTGATCCTGATCGAGAAATAACCATGCACTTACCCGGCAACACGTTTCTGGTTTCCGGCGGCAGTTCCGGCCTGGGTGCGGCCTGCGTGCGCATGCTGGCCGCGGCGGGGGCCAACGCCGTCATCGCCGACCTCAACGTGGACGCCGGCCAGCGCCTGGCCGAAGAGCTCGGCGCCAATGTTCTTTTCGTCCGCACTGACGTGAGCGACGAAGCCAGCGTGCGCGAAACAGTGACCAAGGCCTGTCAGTTTTTTGGCGGTCTCCAAGGGTCTATTCAATGCGCCGGCATACTGCATGCGGAAAAGACCCTTGGCAAGACCGGCCCGCATTCCCTGGCGGCGTTCCAGAAAGTGATTCAGATCAACCTCATCGGCACGTTCAACGTGGCGCGCCTGGCGGCCGAGGCCATGAGCAAGAACGCGCCGACGGCGGGGGGCGAGCGCGGCATTATCATCAACACCGCATCGATTTCCGCTTTCGAAGGGCAGATGGGGCAGGCGGCCTATGCAGCGTCCAAAGGCGGCGTCGCGTCGCTGACATTGCCGCTGGCGCGCGACCTGGCCCGACTCGGCATACGCGTTGTTGCCATTGCGCCGGGCACGTTCGACACGCCCATGCTCGCGGGCACGCCGGACGCCGTGCGGCAATCGCTGGCCGAGCAAGTGCCGTTCCCGCCGCGCTTGGGCCGGCCCGACGAATTCGCCGCTTTGACCCGGCACATTATCGAGAACGAAATGCTCAACGGCGCCGTGCTCCGCCTCGATGGCGCGCTCCGTATGGATCCCAAATAACAAACCTTGTTCACGTTTCGCGCTCACGTCTCCTCTACGTGGAGAAGTGTTTGGTCAAGTGGATCGAGCGCGAAACGTAAACGGCACCTGAAACTTCTATGTTCCGCGACGAAGAACATCTTGAAGACCTTCTGAGCGAGCCGAGTCCCTTGGCCATTGAAACCTTGGCCAAGCTCGAAGGCGATCTGATTCTCCTCGGCGTCGGCGGCAAGATGGGGCCGACGCTGGCGCGGATGGCCCGCCGCGCCTACGACGCCGCGGGGTTGAAGCGCAAGGTCTACGGCGCCGCGCGATTCTCACAACCGGGCCTTCTTGATCGTCTGCAACAACATGGCATCGAGCCCATCCGCTGCGATCTTCTCGACGCGGACGAAGTCCGCAAGCTGCCTGATGTGCCCAATGTGATCGCGATGACCGGCATGAAGTTCGGTTCTTCCGAACAAGCTTCGATGACCTGGGCGCAGAATTGCCACGTGCCCTCGCTGGTGTGTGAGAAGTTTCCAAAAAGCCGGCTCATCGCATTCTCGACCGGCAATGTCTACGGCATGACGCCCGTAGTACGAGGCGGCTCCCGCGAAGGCGATACGCCCGCGCCGGTGGGTGAGTATTCGCAAAGCGCCTTGGGCCGGGAGCGGATGTACGAGTACTACAGCCGGAAGTTTGCGATGCCGATGGCTCTGTTGCGGCTCAACTATGCGACCGAGATGCGCTACGGCGTGTTGTTGGACGTGGCCCAGCGCGTCTTTACCGGACAGCCGGTGGACGTGACCATGGGTTATCTCAATGCGCTTTGGCAAGGCGACGCCAACGCCATGACGTTGTGTGCTTTTGGCTGTCTGGAGTCGCCGCCCAAGGTGCTCAATCTGGCCGGTCCGGAGATCTTGAGCGTGCGCGAAGTGGCCGCGGAATTTGGTCAACGATTCGGCAAGCCGGCCGTTATTGAAGGAAAGGAAGCCGCGGACGCGTTTCTGAGCAACGCCCAGATGAGTCACCGCCTATTCGGCTCGCCGCGGGTCAGCACGCAGCGCTTGATTGATTGGATTGCCGACTGGGTCGCGCGCGGCGGCCGCACGCTCGGCAAACCGACGCACTTCCAGGTCAGAGACGGCAAGTTCTAGGTCGGAAACTCTTATCAGGCTTGACACGGGTTGCGACGATTCTCATTTCTTGAACTTTTACATTCGTACCGATATTGCCGATAATCCGATGGATCGGTTCCCCCCACACTCCCATTAGGTACGCCGTCATGAAACAGCGTTTCGCGTCCTTCGTGTTAGCAGCTGCAGCGGCTCTTGCCTTAGTCCAATGGACGTGGGCGCAGGACAAAGAAAAGGCTGAATCGGTGTCCACCTCAGTCACCATGGACGACTGCTCTGGGTGCGGGGCGGGCATGTTTCGCCTGTTTGCGACCCGGCCGCTTACAAGCTCGCCGCTCTTTGGCTGGATGGGTAGAAGAGGCGGCATAGACGGCGAACGCCGCGGCATCGGCTGCTACGCCCACCACACCGAGCTTGGCTGCGGGAGCATTTGCTCGGAAATGACCTTTATCTTTGGCTCGTGCCGCACGTTTTACGGCGAGGAGTGCATTCCCAACCCGCCCCATTTCCCACGTCGCCGCTAGTTGGGATTTCACGTTGATGTAGCGGAACTCGCCAGAGTTCCGACGCGGAAACAGCCGGAATTCTGGCGAATTCCGCTACGATGGCGAAATGTGTCATTCGACGGAAAACACGCGCATGGCATTCTCGCGCAACAGCAGTCGCCCGAGTTCGAGCGCTTGGCGTTCGGCAAAGACGCCGGGGCGCACGAAGTCATCTGCCAGGATCTTCGCCAAGATCCGGCGGTACATGTTGTACTTGGGCAGGATGAATTCGAGCTTGTAGGCGTCGCTGTAATAGCCGATCTGCTTGGTCTTGGGAACTGCTTGCAACCGGGCCCGCGCGTCACGCTCGATGAAATCCGGGATATTCGAGTACCACCAGTGCCCGTTGGTGACGACGTTGGGAAAAATCCAGCTATAGCTGACCAGTTCCTGATTCTGCACGCTGGTGAGCACCGAGATGGGAAAGGTCACTTCGGGAAATGCGTTGAAGAGCTCGGCATATTGAATGAGCGAAGTGCGCTGGTCGAACAAGTCCTGGCCTTGGTGGACGCCGTCGCGGTAGACGCGCCGGTTGACGCCGATCATGAGATCGAACGGCAGCCGGCAATCGCGGCAAAACTCGGCGAGCATCCAGAAGACCCCAGCGCTGCATTGCGCCTTCGACGCCCCATCGTCCTGTTGCTCGTGTAACTTGCTCAAGCACGCGGACAACGCCTCGTCCTCGACCGGGTGCGGGACAAAGTTCGGCGGCAGCGAAATCGCACACGCCTTGGCGTTCTTGTTCGCGAAATGCTCGAACAGCTTGCCGACGGCCTGGCGCAAGCGCGCGCAGTCCGTGGCGTCAATGCCGGTCGCTTTGGCCAGCCGCTCGCGTGTGGCCGGCTTGTCCAAGTGAAACACCAGGTCGTCCGTGCGCAAGCACGGCACATAACGCTTCGTGTCAAAGCCTTCCAGAGGTTCGTCGAAATCGTTCGTGAGAAAGATCTTCTCAACGTTGCTTTTCTTAAGAACCTGTTCTTCCCAATTGGCTTGGCCGAAGACGCGTTCGGCGGCGTCAAAAAGCGCATCGCAATCCTGGTCGGTCACGCGCTCCCCGCGAAAGCCGAGGAAGGTGCGGGCGATTTCCTGGAACCAACTATGTTGCACGGTGTTGTCGAAACGGTCCATGTGCTCGAGGATGGCGCGGACCCGTTCGCGCGGTGACACGTGCAAGTCTCCCCTCGCCCCTGGGGGGGAGAGGGGTTGGGGGTGAGGGGGCACGTCCCCCAGGAGCTCCTTGGACATGCCCGCCGAATGCGCCAGCTCGGTGTAGTAATGGTATCCCAACAGGTCGTCCAGATTCCGCGCCGCCGACCGCCTGGGGTCGATGTGCGAATGCGGGTCGATCAGAGGAATGCGGCAAATCTCCGCATAGAGGTCACGCGTCAAACGGTCCAGGATCATGTTTGCCTCGTCGATGCTAATTCCTCGAGCTCGCCCAGCTTGTCCTTCGCTTGGACATTCTTACAAGGCGACTTGTAATTTCCAACCAGGCATCAGTTGCAAAGTTCGAGGCTCGGGAATGTCCGCCGTTTTTTGACGTGACGCTAAAGGCGGATTCGGCAATGCTTTAACTCCCTGTTCGGATTTCGATCCACGTGCGCGCAGGATTTGGCATGCCCATTGCGATGTGAGAATTCGGCAAGGAAATACGACGCCCTCGGGCCTTGCCCCCAAGGTCCTCTGGTCGTCGGTATGAGTTGCCAGGTTCCGCGACCCAAGGCCCAACCCCCGTGGGCCTTGGGTTCTTAGTAAGGAGCCAACTAGTCCCCCATCACACCCCCTTGCATTTCCGAACCGACCTATCCCAAGCCCCCGTTGTTTTGCAACCCTCCTTCCCCCGGAGGGTTGTTTCTTTTTGGC
>JAKEFD010000056.1 GCA_022616245.1 Gemmataceae bacterium | reverse complement strand
AGCCCGTCAATCTTTTGTCCGATAATCAGCGGGTGCGGCCGGTTGGTCTGGTCATAGACCATGGTTTCGGGCGGGACGCCTAAGAGGTGATAGACCGTCGCCGCCAGATCGCGCGGGTCGTGTGGCCGATCAGTGGGATAGGCCGCGATGCCGTCCGAGGCGCCGTAGACTGTGCCCGGACGCGTGCCGCCGCCCGCCATGGCCACCGAATAGACCCAGGGCCAATGGTCGCGCCCGGCGGCGTTGTTGACGCGCGGCGTGCGGCCGAACTCCGCCGTCGCCAGCACCAACGTCTCTGCCAAGAGGCCGCGCTGATCCAAGTCTTCCACCAGGGCCGCGAAAGCCCGGTCGAAGATCGGACACAGAAACTCCTTCATCTGGCTGAAATGCCGGCTATGCGTGTCCCACGAGCCTTCCGGCGTGTGGCAAAAGTGCACGTTGATAAGGGGCACGCCGGCCTGGGCCAAGCGCCGCGCCAGTAGACAGCGCTGGCCGAACTGGGTGCGGCCATAGCGCGCCCGCACGGCGGCCGGCTCCGCGGCCAGGTCGAAAGCCCGCGCCGTCGCGGGCGAAGTCAAAAGATTGAAAGCGCGGCGATGAAACGCGTCGAAGTTCTCAAGCTCGGCGGCCCGGTCGAGCGCGCGGCGCTGGCGATCCACTTGCTCCAACAGGGTGCCGCGATCCCGCAAGCGCAGCGCCGGCACGCCGGCATCCGTGCTGGCCGCCTCGATGCGCACATCGGTCGGCAACAGGTCTTGATCCACGCTGAACGGACTATGGCGCACGCCGAGGAATCCAGGGAGTTGGCCGTGCAGCACGGTGCCATTGTTGCGGCGCATCAGCGGGCCGATTTGCGCCCACGTGGGCAATCCGTAGACGCCACGCTCCGCGTTGGGGGATCGTGGGACAGGATTCCGCTCCTGTCCAGCCGACACAGGAACGGAATCCTGTGCCACTGTTGAATTCAACTGGCTGAGCACCGCGCCGAACGGCGGAAAATCGTTCGCCGAAGGCGGAAAGTCGCCGCGTGATTCCGTGGCCGGCGGATGCGCATGCCCGGTCATGGCGGCGAGGCTGGCTTGCACGTGATTGGCGTTGCCGTGACAGAGGGAACGGATGACCGTGAGCTTATGCATGAGCCGCGCGGAATGCGGCAATATCTCGCTGACGCGCACGCCCGGCACGCTGGTCGCGATAGCATCGAATTCCCCGCGCGCCGGGGCCGGACCATCCGGTTTTGGGTCCCAGGTCTCTTGTTGCGCGTGTCCGCCATGCAGGTAAAGAACGATGACCGACTTCGCTTGCCCGAAAATCCGCGCGCCCTGTCGCCCGCTCGGTGAAGAGACCGCCTGAGCGCGCAAGAGGTCCGGCAAGGAGAGCGCCAGGCCGCTGATGCCGCCGAGGCGAAGGACTTCGCGCCGGGTCATGCGCGGGCTGTTCTGGAAATTGGCACAGGAGTGTGTTTTTTTGCCGCCCATGGGATGCATTTGAGTTTCGCCATTTAGGCCGGCTGGGTCAACCAGAATTCGTCTTTACGGGGAGCCTACCAGTAAAGAGGCGACCACTTGTGGCCACCGATGCGTTTTTCGTAAAACCTCACTTGGGGATCGTCCGGCATGGTGCGCTGCCACATTCCCAACCACGAGCGAGCAGCTTCTTGATGGTTTTCGGCGAGCGCAATTTCAATCTGCGCCATACAGATCGCCGCGAACTCGGTAGTGTGGAACTTTTTTCTCGAAAGCAAAGGCTGCAAGAGCTCCCGGGCTTGCGCAATTTCGCCTTGTGCGACGAGCCCAATCGCCAAATTGGTGCGGGCAAACAAGTAGTCGGGGAAGCGCGCGTGGATTTGCCGCGTCAAGTCGTCGCGCTCGTCGAAGCGACCTTGAAAGTTATACGCGGCGGTTAGGTTATTGAGCACGGAAGGCTCGTCCGGCGCCAACTGTAGCGCTTCTTGCAGCAAGCGCTCAGCTTTCTTCCCATCCCGCGCGTTGAGTGCCTCCTGCGCGGCGCCCATCAGTTTTTCGACCGCCGGCGCATAGGCCGTCGACGGCTCTCCCGTTACCTGGAATTCCAGCATCTGCACATCGCGCCATTGACCTTGAAAATAGGCGTGCTTGGGACCGCTGGGCAGCAATCCGGCCTCTTGAAGTGTAGAGAGGGCTCGCTGGCGAAGAGCATCCGACCCGTGCGCGCCCAGCGCGAAGGTCTTCAGCACCTGCCGAAACTCGTCCGTTTTGGCCATGCTGGCGACATAAAAAGCAAACTCGCGCCCGACAGCGTCGCCGCGATCCAGTAGCGCCGGCGCTAAAACCTTGATGATGGGATGATTGTCCAGCAGTGAGCGAACGGCCTTCGTCGTCTCGGCATTCCCCAATCGGCTGGCGCTTTTGACGACCGTTAGATACTTCTCGAGGAGCGATTTGGGCAGCCACCGGTTGAGGTTGAAATACCAGGGACCGCTTCGCTCACCCACCGGACGGCGGAAGTCGGCCAAGTTTTCGCTGGCGATGTCGAAGTTAGCTTGGATGTCGAGTGCACGCCGCCAATTCGCGATGGCATCGGCGTCCTTGCCGAGCCGGCCGGCCGCCGCGGCGCCCAAGTGATGGAGCAACGCCGCGTTGTCGCCGCTGTCTAAGTCGCCGGCTTTGCGAGCCTGCTGCAATGTCTCCCAGACGCCCTCATCATCGCCAAGGATAGCTAACAGTTCCGCGCGCTTGACGTAAAGGTCGCGCCCTTTGCGAAGCGACTTCAGGCGCTCCGCATGGGCGCGCGCCTCCTCCGTTCTGCCGGCGAAGTAACAGAGTCTGCCCAGGTTCGACAGCGCATGAGTATTGTCCGGCTCCAATGTCAATGCGCGCTGCGCCGTCGTGATCGCGTCGGGCAGTCGTCCCACCAACTCCTGGACCATGCTGAGATTGTTGAGCGCCGGAATGAAGTCAGGAAAGCGCTCCAGCAAATTCAAAGCTGCCTGCTCCGCCTCGGCAAGCCGGCCGGATTCCAGGAGGGCTCTCACTTCGTCGTGCAACGCGCCAAGCAGTCTACTGTTCTCCCTGTTGCCCAGCTGTGGGAGCAGTTCTTCCACGCCTTCTTCCACTACATCTATGAGGTCGCGCAGATCGGCGTCGAGGAAATCCGGAGCTAGCTTCGCCAAGCGCTGCAGTGTCTGCGCCGCGAGGAAAGCGTAGCCCGCGTCCAGGTAGGCCCTGGCCAGCCACAAGCAGACATCCGGGTCATTGGGATCCAAAGCCGCGAGATCCCGGCGGGCCCAGAGAGAAGCGCGCACGTCGCCCAGCTGCCAGTACGTTTCCGCCAGCAACTCCAGCACGCGCTGTTGTTGGGGATGACGCCGGCGCAGCTCCTCGAGCTCTTTGGCAGCTTCCTGCCAATGATCCGTCTCGCAGAGCCGTTCGATCTGAAGCAACGAACGGGACAAAAGCGATTTGGCGGATTTTTGATTCTTTGGATTTGCCTTCTTCCGTGACATGGAAAGAATCCTTTCTTGTTGCCGTCATGGTGGCCATCATATGAAAGCGCAAGGCCGAAATGCAAGTTTTGGTGCTTCCAAATGTGCTGTTTTCGAGTGACAATTCTCAATTGCCAATCGATAGGAGAAAATGTCATGCTGAAACAATGGGCCGCTTTGCTGGTTTTTGCTCTCGCGGTCAGCATCCAGGTGGAGGCGCAAGACGATGCGCCCAGCGCGGACTTCATCCTGCACCACGCCAAAATCCTCACCGTCGACGCCCAGTTCCGCATTGTCGAGGCCATCGCCGTCAAGGGCGACCGCATCCTGGCCGTCGGCGACGACAAGGCTGTCCTCAAACATCGCGGCAAGGACACCAAAGTGCTCGACGCGCAGGGCCGCACCGTCTTGCCGGGGCTTTACGACAGCCACACGCACCCGGTTGGGGCGGCGTCGAGCGAGATCGCCGAGCCGCTGCCGTATTTGCGCTCGCTGGAAGAGGTCTTCGCGTACATCCGCAAGAAGACAGAAACCACGCCCGAGGGCGAGTGGATCGTTTTGCGCTTCGCCTTTCCGACACGCTTGAAAGACGCGCGTTTTCCGTCGCGCGCGGAATTGGACAAGGTCGCGCCCAAGCATCCGGTGTATTATCACGCGGGACCGGCGGGCCTGGTCAACACCATGGGCCTCAAGGTGAGCGGCATCACCAAGGACACGCCCAATCCCGCAAACGGCGTCATCGTCAAGGACGCCGCGACCGGTGAGCCGACCGGCATGTTGCGCAACGCGGGCGGCGTCTTGAAGGGAAAGGGATTGCAGGGCGACGGCAAGACCACGCCCGAAGCCCGCCGCGCCGCCGTCAAGAAGCTCTTTGGTTTGTACAACGCCCAGGGCATCACCAGCGTCGCCGACCGCAACGGCGGACGCGATAACTTCGACCTGTATCATTCGCTTCTGGAAAAAGGCGAATTGACCGTGCGCATCAACGTCGCCCGCAGCTTCGGCGCGGGCGGCAAGCGCGAAGACCTGATCGCGCGTCTGGAAGGTCTGCCGGGCAAGGACGGCCGCGCCGGGCCCACCGGCAAGGGCGGCGTCTGGATTCGCATCGGCCCGATCAAATTCTTCCTCGACGGCGGCATGCTCAACGGCACCGCCTTCATGCGTCAGCCTTGGCCCAAGGGCGACACCTATCAAATCACCGAGGACAACTATCGCGGCCTGTTGTTCGTGCAGCCCGAGCAAGTCAAAGTGCTCGTCGAGGAAGCATCGCGCCGCGGCTGGCAGGTCACCGCTCACACCGCCGGCGAAGGCGCGATGGATGTGCTTCTCGATGCTTATGAATCTGTTGACCGGCTCATCCCGATCAAGGAGCTGCGGCACTGCATCACGCACGCCAACTTCCCCTCGCAGAAAAACTTCGAGCGTTGCAAGAAGCTGGGCGTGTGCGCCGACGTCCAGCCGGCCTGGCTCTATTGCGACGGCTCGACGCTCGACCGCGTCCTCGGCAAGGAACGCATCCGCTGGTTCCAGCCCTACAAAAGCTGGCTCGAATACACCACCATCGGCGGTGGCAGCGACCACATGCTCCGCTTCGACGACAAGGAATCCACCAACCCCTGGAACCCCTGGCTCGGCATCGAAACTGCCCTCACGCGCAAAACGCAAACCGGCCAGGTCCTCGTCCCCGAGGAACGCCTGAGCCGTGAAGACGCGCTCAGGCTCTACACCATCCACAACGCCTACATCAACCGCGAGGAAAAGGAGAAAGGCAGCCTGGAGCCGGGCAAGCTCGCGGACTTCATCGTGATCGACCGGGATTACATGACGTGCCCGCTGGACAGCGTCGCGCAGACGCGCGTGCTGACGACTGTGGTGGGCGGCAAGGTGGTGTATCAAGCGAAAGACTAGCGGAGAGAAATGTCATGGCAGAAAAGAAGCACTTTCGAGTCGGCGAAGTCGTCCGTTTCCTCATGGGGGTGAACAAAGTGGAAGGAGTCATCAAGGAGGATCGCGGCCCGATCGGCGTAGGCGGCCGCCGTCTTTATTCCATTCAATTCACTCTCGACCCAGATTTCCAGGCGGTCATCGAATTGCCGGCCAAAGATCTCGAACTCGTCAACAACACTGCCACCGCCCACTAGCCAAAGAGATTTGTAACTTTCAATTTCGTCAAGTCCTGAATGGGAACGACCATGAACCGTCGCACATTCATCACCGCAAGCCTCGCAACCGGTTTGGCCGCCGCGCCGGCGGCGCACGCTCAAGTTCAAGCCGGCGCTGCGCTCGGCGAAGAATTCCGCGGCCGCACCAAGGCGGATTTGCCCACGCCCGCGCTCCTCGTGGACCTCGACCGGCTCGAAAGCAACCTGCGCACCATGGCGGAGCATGTGCAGAAGGCCGGCTGCGGTTTGCGGCCGCATGCCAAGACACACAAGTGTCCGGAAATTGCACGCCGGCAGATCGCGACCGGCGCCCTGGGAATCTGCGTCGCCACGGTGCCGGAGGCCGAAGACATGGTCGCGGCCGGCATCCGCGGCGTGCTGCTCACCTCGCCCATCGTGGAGCGGCGCAAGATCGCGCGGATGGCCGCGCTGGCCGGCAAAGGCGATGTGCTCTTGGCGGTCGGCCATCCCCGGCAGGTGGAGCTCTTGAGCGCAGCCGCCGAAGCCGCCAAAGCCACGGTTTCGGTTCTCGTGGACCTGGATGTCGGCGATCGCCGCACCGGGATGCGGCCCGGCGAGCCCGCCCTGGAACTGGCACGGCTCATCGCCAAGAACAAGAATCTGCGCCTGCGCGGTCTGCAAGCTTATTCCGGAATGGCGTCGCACACTGTCGGCTTCGAACGCCGTGACAAGGTTTCCCGCCAGGCCATGCAGCAAGCCGTCGAGACGCGCGACCTCTTCGCCAAGCAGCGTCTGGAAGCCGGCATTCTCTCCGGCGGCAGCACAGGCACCTACAACATCGACAGTACGATTCGCGGCGTCACGGAATTGCAGGTCGGCTCTTACGTTTTCATGGACGTCGACTATCGGCGCATCGGCGGCCGCGGCAACGCCGCACTCTACGACGACTTTCAACCCAGCCTGACGGTGCTCACCACCGTCGTCAGCGCCACGCACGCCGATCGCGTCACGGTGGACGCCGGCACCAAAGCTCTGGACACGACGACGCCCCATCGCGCCCAGGCCAAAGACCGGCAGGGTATCGTGTATGGTCCCGCCGGCGACGAATTCGGCGCCCTGACGGCGGAGAAAGGAGTCAACCTGCCGCGCCTGGGCGAGCGCCTCGAGTTCATAGTGCCGCACTGCGATCCAACCACCAACCTCTACGACCGCCTGTACGCGGCGCGCGGCGATCGGGTGGAAGCGGTTTGGCCGGTCCTGGCGCGGCGGGAACGCTAGTCGGCATGGTTCAGAAGTGAGTGACAGGCGAACGCGTTTCTGTGCAAAATGCTGTGCAAATCGCTCACACCCCCCCCTGCACAGTAACATATGTCAGGGTAGCGCAACGACTTAACTCCTTGAAGAGATAAGAGTTACAGAATTTGTTGCGGACGATCACTGGACTCGCTGGCGCCTTGTCCTTCATGCCGCGCTCCAGCCGCTCAATCTCCAGGTCTTGCTGCCGCGCTGCCAGGACAGCTTTGAAGGCCTGCGTCGCGTCTCGCGGTAAATGGCGAAACAGTATCTCGATATGCTCGCAGCGCAACTCTAAGCTTTCGTCCCGATGCTCGAAGGTGGACTCTCACCCGCTAAGAATCTCCCCAACGTCATAGCGTTCGGTGGGGCCTCATCGATGATGTAAAGGAAGAGCTTCGGCAAGTCGCTCGGCGGTCCCCCGGCGCCGCCCTTCGATCCGTGGGCAAGTAGTATCCGTTCCATGGCTTCGGCGACCTCTTGCTCTCCACAGTCAACGATCTTGACGACGGCGCCGTGATGATCGTGAGGGCGATGTAAAGGATTGCCGGTGATGCCCGCGCCACTCGAATT
>JAKEFD010000392.1 GCA_022616245.1 Gemmataceae bacterium | reverse complement strand
GTCTTCGACATCTACAGCCGGCTCCTCAAGGATCGGATTATCTTTCTGCAAGGGGTCATCGACGACGCCAGCGCCAACCTCATCGTGGCGCAGATGCTGTTCTTGCAGTTCGATGATCCCAAGGGAGACATTCACCTTTACATCAACTCCCCGGGCGGATCGGTAACCGCCGGCCTGAGCATTTATGACACCATGCAATACGTCACCTGCGACGTGGCCACGTACTGCATCGGCCAGGCGGCGAGCATGGGGGCGGTGCTCTTGACAGCCGGCGCGAAGGGCAAGCGCAATGCATTGCCGCACGCCCGCATCATGATCCACCAGCCGCTCGCAGGTGTCGAAGGCAGCACCACCGAAATCCTGATCCGGTTGAAGGAGTTTCAGCGCCTCAAGCGCATGCTCGGCGAAATCATGCTCAAGCACACAGGCCAGACGCTGGAGAAAATCGAAAAGGACACCGACCGCGACAACTTCATGTCCTCCAACGAAGCCCAGGAATACGGCCTGATCGACCACGTGCTGCAACGCTTGCCGATCGTGCCCAAGCCTTCGGAACAGCCGTCGCAGTGAACAGCAAATGAGACCAGCATGCAACCGACCAACGGAGAATGAGGAACGGGGAATGAAGAACAGGATAATTGCTCAATCTCGGTTCATCGTTCTCGGTTGGTCAGTTTGAATGGTGCAATCACGCGGAAGGTCAAATGCGGCACGGATGCCGATTCTTGTGTCCACTCTTCACTTCGCTGCTCTGTCTTTGCGCCTCGGCCTGCAAGAACAAGGACCTCGTCGAAAACGAGCTGCGCGCCCGCGACATCCAGTACCGCGAGGCCTTGGAGGAACTGGGCAAGGCGGAAACCCGCAACGACTCGCTCCTTCGTGAAGTCGAAGCACTACGCAAAGGCTCAAAGTTCTCCCCGGAAAAAGCCGCTCTCACTTTCGGCCTCAAGCGCATCGCTCTTGGCCGCGGCACCATGGGACTTGACGATGATGGCTTGCCCGGCGACGAAAAACTCCAGGTCGTCGTCGAGCCGCGCGATGCCGACGATCACTTCATCAAGACGCCCGGCCGGCTGCAAATCATCGTCATGGAAATCAATTTCCAGGGCGTCAAGATGCACCTGTCTACCCACGTCATCGAGCCCGATCAGCTGCGCCAGCACTGGAAGCAAGGCCTCTTGAGCACCGGCTATCATCTGCAATTGACGTGGAAGGCGTTTCCGCAAAACGAAAAACTACGTATCATCGCGCGCCTTGTGCTTTCCGACGGCCGCATCTATGAAACCGACAAGGACATCAAAGTGCGGCTCGTGCCCGGCGCGCCGCGTCACGAGTTTCCGCCGCCGCCCACGCCTTTGCCGGAGGAAGGGCCGGCAATCCTGCCAAGCAATCACGTCGAGCGCAGAGCAACGCCCGTCTCGAACTGGCAGCCCGTTCCCCTGACCGGCGCTGTTGAACTGGGCAGGCCGATTCCCATTACACCATAGCACTCGGCACTCGGCACTAATCTTCACGAAGTTTCTTCTTGATTTGCGATCATACACTAGTTAGCCTCTTCACCATATCTCCTCACTCATTCCGAGGGACAAGCCATGGGTCCCTGGCAAGAACTAGTTGGCAAGAGCGAGGCCGAATTGGCGCACGTGGATCTTGCCGCCATGAATGTTGCGTGCTCAGCTGGACTGCCTGGAATTTCGAATCTTGAATACCCACACTACAACAAACTTTTGGACGCTTGGGCCAAAAGCGCGCTTCGGGAAATCAAAAGTCACTACCCGCTCTTTGACATCGACCCGTTGTCGTTTCAATACTCCAAGAATCGCTACCGTCTCGTCGGTTTGATTACGGTTCTCCAACGAGACTTGGGCCTTCGATATGATCCACGTTTGATTCACAGTGAGGACTTTTTCGTCGACGCTCGGAATGTGTTCGTGCAAGGAGTCATCGACGCCAGGAAGGGAACATGCTCGAATCTGCCAGTGTTGGTCGTCAGCGTGGGCCGTCGGCTGGGCTTTCCGTTGAGGCTTGTAAGTGCAAAGTCGCATTTATTTGCCCGCTGGGAAAGCACGACGGAGACGTTCAATATTGAATGCACCTCTCTTGGGTTTGTTTCCCATCCTGATGACTATTATCTGACTTGGCCGCTTGCGTGCTCGTACTATGAGGCACACGAATTCTCCTTCCTTAGATCCAAGTCGCCACGAGAGGAACTTGCGTTCTGCCTTGCTGCGCGGGGCCATGTCCTTCTCGACAACTTGCGTTTTTTCGAAGCAGCCGACGCCTACGCGTGGGCATACGAATTGCAGCCGAATTGTCGGCTCCATTTGTCGTCACTTGAAGCGACGATTAATCGTTGGCGCAGCAAATTGCAGGAAAAATGGCACAACCGTCCTTTTCCGCCAGCGATTCTGAGCCACGCTTCCCGCTTCAAAACAGTTCCAGGAGACCTAGAGGCTACTTTGGCTTATCTCGAGGGCATGACCAAGTGGGTGGATGAGGAAATCCGACGGACACCGTGTTTTGCATTCGACGTTCCAGCTGGATCAGTCGCATAAAGCGTTTCGCGCTCCTAGTTAAGGATGCCGAGTCATGTATGACCCAACCATTGGCCGCTGGTTGTCACGAGATCCCATTGGATTCGAGGGAGGCGACTCAAATCTCTACCGGTACGTTGGGAATGCCACAACGCTGGCCACCGATCCAAGCGGATTGATAGTGGTACCTCCTCGAAGCAACGTTAGTTTCGACTTCGAGTTTACGCCGGCTCCGCTTCCGCCATATCAATCGGTTCACCTGCGGACTACGATCACCATTGGCCTGGACACGGAAGTGAGACGCGACTATGTGGGCGTCCTCGACCCAACAGATAAGTTTCAGCGCGTAGAGCGAAACGGCTATTTGGTACCGTTCAGTGAGATTGTCAGGTATCTTCAGATTTGGTCAGAGGCCCCGAGGGATTGGCCGAGATGGATTCGCGACAACGCGACTCATCAGCGCGGGCCGAGCGACCAATTGGCAGCGTTACCCTGTCCGCCACTGGATTTTTTCTCCGGTCTACCGCATCGAGATTGGCACGACGGTCCTCCCGCCCTTTTGATGGCTCCCGGACCAGGCGGCCGCGGGCGCGTTTCATTGCCAGTTATTTCACAACCCATAGTTCGTTCTCCCCGGGTTCCGCCTGTCGCCGGCGCACCGCAGCTGGGACGATGGCGCTGGACTCCAAGGGGACAAGCGCCACCCCCAAGACCCGGCGGAACATCACCTGCCGGAGACATCGGAGACCTTAAGCGACACCTTGGGGAGATTCGCAGACAGGGTGCGACAATTGCGGAGGCGGAACAGGTCTGGAATGATGGCATGGTGCAAATCCAACAGAGGGCAGCGCCTTTGCCGGTTGAGAACATTTTTGCCGGTACAGCCCTTGGCGGATGGAGGGTCTACACTGGACGACCATTGCAACCCGGACAAGCTGCGCCTGTAATTGGATTCAACACACAAACAGGTATGATTGTAAGTGGACAAGCAAGCCAGGCACTTATGCCACATCCGACTATCCCGGGCCAGAATCTGTTTCTCCTTGAGGGGCACATCGGACGTGGCGGCATGGTCGTTATTTTTCCTCCGTAATGGTGTAATATGCCACTGCCGTTATTTGAAGCAATTAATAGCTTGGAGGGAGCGCGCTATTTGAACGAAATCAAAGAGGATCGTCCGGCCAGTGCCGCCATCGCAATCCATACCGCCTGGTTCAATCACTCTTCGTCCTTTGAATGCTTCAAAGAGCCGCGCCTTCTGCCTGATACCCCAGTGGACATGTTGCTCCTGTTCAAGGTCGCGGCAGCCACATTTGAGCAGTGGCCGCCACAGCCCCCAAATCGTCGCTTGCCAGAGGGCGGAAATGTCACGAATCTCGATAGCGCACGAAATCGTCTGCAATCTATGCCCGATTCCTTAAACACGACTCTGGCGTGGCATTTCTTGCGAAATGTAATTCAGCTTTCCAAGCAATCAAGTTGTCCGCAAGATTTGGAGTACTTCCTGGAATTGTTCCTTCGGGGCATCGCAAAAGATGGAGTCATCGATGCGATTGCTAGTGGTGCAATCAGCGCCCAACAAAAGGAACGAGCGGGCGATCTCGATTGGTGGTAAGAAAGAACGGAACTCATACTCCGAACTCCGAGCGTTCATCGCTGCCGTTTTTCACTTGAGACTCTCATCCTGGCCGTTTATTATTAACTGCGTACCGGCAACGCTGCCGAACATGGTCCAGGGGGGAAACTGCCATGTTGAATCTCATCCGTTCGCGGCCCGCCAAGCCCAAATGCGACGGCACCAGCCGGCGCGAGTTCCTCCAAGCCGGCTTTCTCGGCTTGGGCGGCCTGACGCTGGCCGACTTGTTCGCTCTCCGCGCCCACGCCACCCAAACCGGCCAATCCGCGCGCAATACCTCCGTCGTCCTGCTCTTTCTTGACGGCGGCGCTCCGCAACACGAAACCTTCGACCCGAAACCCGATGCGCCGCGCGAATATCGCAGCATCTTTGGCACAGTCCAGACTCGGCTGCCCGGCGTCCTCTTCGGCAGCCATTTTCCTAAGTTGGCGCGCGTCGCGGACCGCATGGCTATCTTGCGCACCCTGGTACATGGCGACGGCGATCACGGCGGCGCGACGCACTGGATGAAGACCAGCAAGCCCTGGCCGCCCGAGCACCTGGGCAAGGCCGCCGTCATTCCGCAACAGAGCCCGTCGATCGGCTCGGCGGTCGCGCGCACGCGCGGCACGGTCCGCCAGGAAACCGGCGTGCCGACCTATGTGCGCCTCCTCAGCAACCACGGCGGCTTTCCCGGCGACGACGCCGTCTGGCTCGGGCAAGCGTACTCGCCGTTCCGCGTCGGCCGCAATCGCGACAACCCGATGCTCGACAACATGAGTCTGCGCGTGGACCGAAATCTCTTAGACGAGCGCCGCAGCCTCTTGCAGCAACTCGATACGTTCGACCGCGCGCTTGAACCCAGCGGCTTGGCGCAGGCGATGGACGGTTTCCAGCAGCAGGCTGTCAACGTGCTCTTGGGCCGCGCTCGGCAGGCGTTTGACATCTCGCTCGAGCCCGCGAGCGTACGCGACCGCTATGGTCCCGGCTTGGGGCAAGAGTTGCTGTTGGCGCGCCGATTATGCGAGTCCGGTGCGGGCTTTGTCACCCTCAACTACGGCTACTGGGACTTCCACGGCGGCATCATCCCCGGTTGCAATCAGCTATGCCCGCCGCTCGACCACGCCGTCAGCGTCTTCATGGAAGACGTGCGTGCGCGCGGCCTGGAGGACGACATCCTGCTCGTGGTGACCGGCGAGTTTGGACGAACACCGCGGATCAACGGCGGGCCGGGCCGCGATCACTGGGCGCCCTTGAACGATGCGCTCCTCATTGGCGGCGGCTTGCGCATGGGCCAGGTCGTCGGCGAATCGGACGGCCGGGCCGCCAACGTGCGATCGCGGCCCATCACGCCGGGCGAGCTTTTCGCCACCGTATTGCACTACCTCGGCGTCGATCCGGCGGTGCAGTTCACACACCCCTCAGGCCGGCCGGTGTACCTGATCGAGGAAGGCCGGCCGCTGCCGGAATTGGTGGATTGATTGCTCACCCTCAGCAGTATGCGGCCGGGAATCTGCCGATAAGGGGGGGCCCCTTTTGCGACGATACGCGCGGGTCCAGCGACTTCATTGTCTTCACTCTTGCAAACGGCAAATACGTCGAGTACGCCGAGCTGGTGCCCGCCATGATCGAGCGCTATGGCTTCTACGAAGGCAAAGGCACGCCCTATCGCGTGGAGCCGGCGGCGATTGTGGAGGTGTTTGAGTTTTTGAATAAGCGGAAGTGACGCCACAGTGGGCGCAGCTGCATGTGCCTCTATGCGCGCTGGGCGCCGCCAGGCAAGTTTCGCCTCTGAGCAGCGATGGTATAATAACACCCGCCGGCGAATTCTCGTTCAACCGAGGTTTGCATAATGAAGCTCTTGAGCCTCAAAGCGCTGCGTTACCGTAGCCTGCGCGAGGAAACAATCCCGCTGACGAATCTGAGTTTGTTCATCGGATCGAATGCCTCGGGGAAGAGTACGATACTGGACGCACTTCGATTTCTCCACGAGGGTGTGCAAAAACGGGACTTCAAGCCGCCAGTCTTTTCGCGCGGCGGAATTCTCAATCTTGCTTGGAAAGGAGAGGAAGCACACTATGTTCAACTGCAAATTGAACTGAAAGAGAACGGCATAGGTTACGAATGGGTCGTGGACTTGAACCGTCGCGAGCCAAATGGTTTCTCCGTTCGGGAAAACGTTTATCAGGCGTCTGCCACAGGCAAGACTCAATTACTCACAGCCGACAACGGAAACGGATGGTGGCGGTCCGGCGACAAGCAGGTCCCCTTGTCATTAGCTCCAACCGCCTGCGCGCTGGCTGCCGCAACAGCGGACGCATCCTTTGCAGCGCGAGGTGTTGCAGAGTTTGTGAGCCGCTGGGGGTTCTTTGATCCAAACCCGTACCTGCTTCGGCATAGTACGGATGAATGGGATTCATCCAGCCTTGATTCATACGGACGCAACCTTGCCGCGCGTCTCCTCGTGCTGCAGCAAACTTCCCCTAAGGCTTTTCAGCAGATCGTGTCCGCGACCCAGTCGGTTTTGGGGCTTCCAACACGGATCGAACTCCGGCAGACCGTTGTGACGGGAACAGCCGGCGGTGACGAAGTCTACTTCGTCCAGCATGAGCCCGGACTGAAATATCCGGTCCACCAAGTCGGCGCTTCTAGCGGTACGCTGCGCATCTTGGCTCTCATGACGGCGCTCTTTGGAGAAACTGGAAGTAACCTGATCGGGATTGAGGAACCTGAAAACCATGTGCATCCGACTGCCTTGGCCGCCTTCGCGGACTACCTTTTGAAAGCGCGCGATCGTGTCCAGATCCTTGTCACGACACACTCCCCACTGTTGCTCGATTTTCTGAACGAACCAATTGCTGTGTGCGTTGTCCGGCATACGGATGTGGACGGCACGCGCGTTGCGCGCGAGAGCAATGCGGAGGCCGTTCGCCAGGCCCTGGAGGCTTCTGGCTTCGCCCTCGGCGAGTTTTACGAGACCAAGGGGTTTGGGAGTTAGAATGCCATGGGCAAAAAGGTCGTTGTTATCGCTTCGGGCGAAACCGAGCGCCGCGCGCTTCCTCACCTTTTGGCTCATCTGCACTCCGAAGACATCACCCTTCTTGAGGTCCGCTATCCACCACGCCACAATGCCCTGAACCTTGAAATGGCAGAAAAGCTGGTGAAGGCATCTTGGTTTGACAACCTGGCTGAACCACCCGACAAATTCGTTGTGCTTTTGGACACTGATGGTAAGTCACCCGTGGACGTCTTGCTTCCTTTCCGCGAGCATTTACCACACCGAATCGGCAACAAAATCAATGCGCAAGTTCAATTTGCGTGTGCGAATTGGCATCTTGAGGCCTGGTACTTTGCCGACGTCTCGTCGCTACGAGAATATCTCGGGCGTGATCCAGGCAGCGTCGATGCGTCAAAGCCCGACGAGATTCAGAACCCAAAACTCCACCTAAAGAACCTGTTGGGGGAGCGTGCATATACCGCAGTGATTTCAGAAGAGATTGCGAGTCGTCTGGATGCTCAAACAATCGGCCATCGAAGTCCAAGCTTTCAGGGGTTCCTTGACGCCGTCAAAAACGGACAACTTGCGCCGAAGGAATAGTCTTGGTCGTGACGCCCGGTTTGTTTTTGCGTCCCCCGCCGCTTTCATCTACAATTTCATTAGGGAATCTGCCGATTAGGGGGGCGGGTCTCCTCGGCGGACAGGTTGAAAACCTGTCCTACCAATTTGAGGTCATTCATGACTCAGAAGGCAGACATACGCGGTTGCGCCGACATGCAACGAACAGTTCGCATGAACCGGCGCGGCTTCGTCAAGGCGGGCATCCTCGGCGCTACCGGCCTGTCACTGGCGGATTTACTGAAGTCCGAAGCTAAAGCGAATGCGCCTGTGCAATCCCGGCGGCCGAACGCCATTATCCTCTGGATGCGCGGCGGGCCAAGCCATATCGACATGTGGGACCCCAAGCCGGACGCGCCGGTGGAATATCGCGGCGAGTTCGGCGTCATGCGCACCAACGTGCCCGGCATTCTCTTGTCGGACATGCTGCCGCGCTGCGGGCGCGTTATGGACAAGTGGTCCATCCTGCGCAGCCTGCACCATCACGACGCCGGGCATTCCACCGGCGATCAGATTTGTTTCACCGGCTACAACGCCGGGCCGAATCCGGACGAGAACATCTATCCCAGTTGCGGCGCAATCGTGTCGCGGCAGCTCGGACACTTGACGCCCGAATTGCCGAGCTATGTGATGATCCCGCGCAACGTGCCCGGCACCGGCGCGGCGTATCTGGGCGTGGCGCACAAGGCATTCGAGACGCAGGCCGACCCGGCGGTACGCGGCCCTTTCCGCGTGCCGAACTTCACGCTGCCCGCCGGCGTCACGCTCGAGCAAGTCGGCGATCGCCGCGGCCTTTTGAACAGCTTCGACACCTTGCGCCGCGACCTTGATAATTCGGGTCAGATGACGGCGCTGGTCCGCTACCAGCAGCAGGCGTGGGACATCTTGACTTCGCCCGCGGCCCGCGCTGCCTTCGACCTCGACAGCGAGCCTGAGCGTGTGCGCGAGCGCTACGGCTTCATGCCCGCGTTCAATCCGCAGGCCGCCAACCGCTGCGGCGCGCCGGCCTGGAGCCAGCGCATCCTGCTGGCCCGCCGACTGGTGGAAGCCGGCGTTCGTCTGGTGACCGTCGATCTGCGCTGGTGGGACACGCACGTCCTGGGCTTCGAATCGCTGCGCCTTGGTTTCTTGCCGCGCTTCGACCAGGCGTATTCGGCCTTGATTGAAGACTTGGACCAACGCGGTCTCTTGGAGTCGACGCTGGTGATCGCGTGGGGTGAATTCGGACGCACGCCGCGGGTCAACAACGACGCCGGACGCGACCATTACCCCAATGTGTTCAGCGCGGCCATCGCCGGCGGCGGCACGCGCGGCGGGCAAGTCATCGGCGAATCCGACTCGCGCGGCGCTTTCCCAAAGACCAATCCCAAGTCCCCGCAAGACGTCTTGGCCACCCTCTATCGTCACCTCGGCGTCGATGTGACCACGCAGTACGTCGACAACAGCGGACGGCCTCATCCCGTGCTGCCGAGCGGCCGCGTAATTGAAGAACTCTTTTGATCCACGAAAAAAACACGAAAGCACACGAAATCATTTTGGACATTTCGTGTGCTTTCGTGTTTTTCGCGGACCAATTCAACTACTCGACACTAGTGTGAGCGAGTAGCGTTCCAAGCATTCTTTGATGCGTGCATGACAGCAGGTGCAGCCGTCGCCCGCGCCGGTGTGCCGGCGCACGTCGCGCAAGGACTGCAAGCCCAGAGTGTTAATGGCGCGGACCACATCCTCTTCGGTGATGTTCAAACACTGGCACAAGACGCGCTCGGGGCAGGCGTGGCAAGGATCGGAATTGGAGAAGGAAAAGTCCATGTCGGCGGTTTCGCAGGGTGGGAACGCAACCTGTATTCTTGAGACTGAGATTGCGTCTCATTTAATTGTAAGTCGGCATCTGGCGCTGTCAAGAGGCTAACCAGACAAAACAGTAAAGATTTCCGGCCTGAATTTCAAATGGATTGCATATCGCGCTAATTGCGGTGCTTCGCCGCAAGTCCAGACTATGGAAGTACTAACTGGCATGCGCTCGTAAATGGATTGCACCTCGGCCCACTGGGTTGGAATGCAATCCATCGTCGATGTATGGCTGGCTGCGTGTGCGCGACTATTCGCATCGGCCAGGCATTAGTCCCATTGCGCGGCATCTTCCCCATCCAGCCGCAGCGTCAGGCACTTGGCGCTGCCGCCGGCTTTGAGGAATTCGTCCAATTCCAGCGCGATGCACTCATAGCCGCGATCTTGAAGGTCGCGAACCAAGCGGTCGCAGCCGGTGTTCAGGATCACTTTCTTGCCGACGACAACCGCGTTGCAAGCGAAGCGCGCGGCCTCTTTGTCCTCCACGGCAATCAGGCGGGGGATATGCGACTCGAGCACTTTGCGGCCATAGCCGTCGAAGGCATTGGCAAAGTAGATGGCTTCGCCCGGCGCGATGGGACAGAAGCAAGTATCGAGATGGTAATAGCGCGGATCGACAAGCTCCATGGGCAAGACGATGCGCTGGATAGCCTGGCCCAGGCGCAGGTGGCTCAAAGCGTCGCTGCGAATGCGGTAGCCGGCGAACAGGATCGGCCCGCAGAAGAGCGCGTCGCCGGCGCCTTCAAAGTAATGGTCATCGGGCAGGTGCTCGACAGTGTAGCCGTGAGCGGCGAACCAGGTGTCGAAGTGGGGCGATTCGCCGGCGCGGACCGCATGGCGAAAATGCGAGCTGAAGAAGCGCTTGCCGAAGACCAGTCCCGCGTTGGCGGTGAAGACGAGGTCGGGCAACCCCGGCTGCGGCGTCATGAGCTCCACTTGGACGCCCAGCTTCACCAGGGTTTCGTAAAGTCCGTGCCATTGGTGATGGGCCCGCTGCGGCGCGCTGCCGCGCGACCGGCTCATCCACGGATTGAT
>JAKEFD010000391.1 GCA_022616245.1 Gemmataceae bacterium | reverse complement strand
CCAAAAACCAAAGCGGCGGAAAAGCGCCGCACTCCAAAAACCAAAAGCGGCGGAAAAGCGCCGCACTTCAAAGGTCAGCGTAAGATGCTGATGATATTTGAGTAGTCATCGGTCCAGACGCGCATGCCCGGCGCACGCGGCGTGGACCAGCGGATTTTCGTGCCCGGCATGATGTCCGTGCGCAGGTATTTCTCTTCGTTCGCCAGCAACACATACTCGGAGCCAAAGTGTCCCAGCGACGCCACGCGGTCGCCGACGTCGTTGCCCACGATATAGACTTTTCGCAGCGCTTTGGCGATGTCCGTCGCCGGCATTACAAGGTCCATGTGCCGGTTCGACGTATGCAAGCAAATGACACCGTCCTGCGAAAGCTTGCTGAAATAGAGCGCCACTGCTTCCTTGGTCAAAAGGTGTAACGGAATTGCGTCCGAGCTGAAGGCGTCGACGACGATTACTTTGTAATAGTGCTCGCGATTCGAGAAGGATTTGTCGAGGATTTCGTGCTTATTGAAGAAATCGCCTTTGTGCTTGGGTTTCGAGTAGAGGTTGCTGACTTTGGGATCTTCCTGAGCCATAGACAAGCGCGCATCGCCCATGATGACTTCCAGATTGGCGCCGCGCCCGATCGCGTCAACTAAATACGTGAAGTAGGGATCTCGTCCTTTGAAGAGTAAGTCGTCATTGGGGGGCAGCGAGAAATTGCGGATCTTGTCGTCGATTTCGTAATAGGCCACATGCTGCAGCCAACGGCCATAGGAAGCCATCGTGCCGGAACCCAGTCCGATGGTGGCGTAGGGCGGCTCGCTCCACACGTTCATGAGCTGTTCCAGAGGCAAATTGCCGACTCCTAAAGGCGCTGCACCGAGGCCGGCCATCGAAGCCGGCAACCGCGTGTCGGCCCAGAATGTATTCTGCGGGCCCTTGAACCAGTTGAATCGCTCCATGACCACGCCCACGGGACCTTTGCGGTGATAGTACGTGGTAGCCAAGCGGCGCAGGTCGGGCGGCTCGTGGTAATTGCGGCCATGGTAGGTCGTGCCGTGCATCAAATAGGTGTAGACTGCCTCTTTGCCGAACGCGCCGGAGATCTCCTGATCGCGCACCAACTCAGGCTCTTCCAGCACGCGCAAGACGCCGAAGTAGCTGCGGTCGGCATGAACCAGGTTGGCGTCCCGGTCGGAGATGTATAGATGCACGAAAAACAAAGCCGCCATCGCCAGGCCGAAGCGCAAAGAGCGGCCGAAACCAAACATGATGATGAAGATCATGGGAACGAAATACAGGCCGATGGCGTAGGCCTTCGGATGGAATTCTGCGGCGCTTTGCTTGCTGAAACCGAGGATGTTGCGCAGGAACCTCAACAGGCCGTTCTTGGAATCATCGCCGCTCATCCAGCCCCAGCTGCCGTGCGCTTTTTCCTTGATGAAAAACGCCAGGCCAAGAACGAACAGGGCCAAGAAGATGTCCAGTGCAACGTTGAGAATCCAATTGCTGCGCGGCGCGGGCAGCCCGAAGCCCTGGGCGACCTTGTCGCCGGTCTCGCGCACCGACGGCCCGAGGCTTGGAAACGCGCTCAAGAGCAACTCGTCGAACCAGCCGTCTTTCTTTTGCGTCGGCCGCAGGAAACACGCGGCAATGATCGCGATGGGATACTCGGCCACGCCTGTAAAGATCGTCGGTGCGATGAGAGCATTGAACCACCCGCCCAGGGCTCCACCGACCGACATAAGCAGAAAGAACTCCGTCAAGTGCTTCGTCTGGGGTCTATCGCGGGCCATTTCGCCGTGACACACCAAGGCCACCACGAAAAAGCCTGAGAACGAAACAAATGTGGCCCAAAAAACGTCGAAGCGGCGCGACAAGACGAAGTAGGCAAGCGCGCAGAGCAGAAAGGGTTGCAGAAAAAGCATCACCGAGTGCGGCGTCCCCACCCAGGGAATGGGCCACTTTGCGAACACCAAGATGAATGACAACAAGTATAAGGACAGCGGAATGACCCACAGAAGCGGGAATGGGGACACGTCCACAGAGACGTAGCTCGTGACGCCGAGCATGAGGCTGGAAGGTGCGAAGGCGAGCAAGATCCAGCGGATGCGCCGCAGCCAGGTCACCTCGTCCGTGCGCGGCTGAGAGATGTCCGGCGTCGGCAGGGGCGCGGGTGCGCTCGGCTTGCCGGGGACTTTCAGCCCTTTCTTGCGGGTGAAGCCGGTTTTGGCCACGCTCGGTGCAGGGCCAGCCTTGACGGCGGTCTGCGGGGCGGACGGCGGCGGCGTTTCTTCGCGCGCCTGTGGAGGGAGCACAAGATCTTCCGCAGGCAGTCCTGCTAGCTGCACGACCGGAGGCGCGGATTTCCAAACCATGAGGGCGCAGCCAATCACCAGCCCTGCCAGGACCACGTAGGCCACGGCCCAAGTCAGCGCCTGTCCCTGCAGCGCTATCATCGGCTCAACAAACAAGGGATACGCAAGCAGCGACAACAAGCTGCCGAGATTGCTGGCGCCATAAAGAAAGTACGGATCGCTGGCCGCCGAGTGACCCGTGCTCGCAAACCACTTTTGCAAGAGCGGCGCGCTTGTTGACACAATCAGGAATGGCACACCAACGACGAATGCGAGCAAGCGCAGCGTTTCCCAAATAGGATTGATGCCGGCGGGCGGCGTCCAGCCGACCACGTTGAACGGGCTAGGAAACAGGAACAGGAGCGGCACGGCCAGCATGATGCCGTGGAGGACGAGTTGGCGTCGCAAGGTCAGCCTTGTGCTCACGAAGTGGGTGTAGCTATAGCCGATCAAGAGCGCCGTCTGGAAGAACACCATGCAGGTGTTCCAGACCTGCGGTGTGCCGCCCAGCTTGGGCAGGATCATCTTTCCGATCATCGGCTGGACTAGGAAGAGCAAGAACGCGCTGACGAACAACGTGACGGCGAAAAACGGCAAGGCCAAGACCCACCTCCACGACCGAGAGCCAGAGGGAAAGGCATATTCTAGGATTTGAAGCGCCAGCTTCCACCCTGCCAAAGACAGGAACGATTGCTGCACGTCCTGCGCTTGTGACTCCGTGCGATGTTTGAAACGCAAGTGATTCAAGGAACTAGTCCTTTGTCAACATTGGAAATCCGGCGTCGGCTCATCGTAGGACGGGTCTCCTGGCCCGTCCCTGTCCCTCCCGGACGGGCCAGGAGACCCGTCCTACAACCCGAAAACTCAAAGTTGACGGAACACTAGTCTTCCTCCGAATCCGTGAAACGCATGTAGCGCAGCAGATTCGAGTACTTGTCCGTCCAAATCGGGGCTCCACGAAGTTTGGATGTTACTGGAACCCAGAGTCCCGGATTAAGGCGTGTTTCCAAGGGTGGCCCGCCATTCCAGGCCCAGCGCCCTTTGGTGAAATCCTTGCGCTGCATGACCACCCAATCCGTACCATATTGATCCGGAATGTCGCGGTGGTCGTCGCTGCACCACAGACAATCGAGCTCGAGGGCGTCCGCAATATCCGCCAACACCGGCTTGATATTCACGTAGCGATTCGTGGTGTTAAAGATGAGTACGCCGCCGTCCGCCAGTTTGTTCATGTACAGTTCGACCGCCTCCTTGGTGAGAAGATGCACCGGAATCGCATCGGAGCTGAACGCGTCGAGCAAGATAATGTGAAAGTACTTCTCGAAACTGCGCCCATAGGGGTCCCTTTGCAGCGTGAGCCGGCCGTCGCCGAGTACGACCTCGAGGTTGGCATTGCGCGCCAATGCGTCCTGCAGAAACGTGAAGTAAGCATCTTCTCCCTTGGGAGGCAGCGACAGCCGTTTCACCAAGGGATCGATTTCGTAAAAGACTGCGTGTTGCCACGGCCGCGCGTGGCAAGCCAGCGTTCCGGTGCCCAAGCCCACGATTGCATAAGGCGGCTCCGAGTTGACGCCCGTCAACACGCCGCCCGGCACCATGGACAGCCCGACCAGCGAAGCCGGCAGCCGGGCGTCGTGCCAGGAGAACTTCTCGAAGATCTGGCCGATGCCGTTGGTCGGATGGAAATACGTGATCGGATCGCGCCGCATGGACGCGGGTTCAACAATTTGGCTGCCGTGATCGATGACGCCGTGCACGAGCGTGTGATACAACTTGCCTTCTGCAAACTCTTCCCGCGCTTTGACGAAACGCTCCCGCACCTTGACGAAGCCGAAGAAGCTGCGTCCCTCGAAGACCAGCTGGCCTTCCGACGGATCCAGGTTGATCCGTTCGGCCAGCTTCACGCCGGCCAGGACGCAGGCCAACGCCAAGGCAAAACGCAACGGGCGGCCCGCCAACGCAAGCACGATGATCATCACCTTGGCCATGAGATAGTTCCGCATCGTCGCGCTTTCCCGCGCGGTGGCCCATTGGACTTCGGCATAGGCAAGCGCGCCGATCAACATGGGCATGACGAAATCGAGCAGGCGGCCGAGAATGGTCGGTCGACCTTCATAGCTGTCGCCTGGGATAAGCGGCGTTTGGCCGACGAGCGAGGGACGCAGCGCGCAGGCTAGCACCATGGCCAAGTAATACTCGACGACACCGAACCAGAAGAACGTGGGCGCAACCAGGACGTTGAATAAGCCGCCGGCAACGCCGCCAATCGACATGCACAAGTAAAACTCGGTCAGGTGCCGGGATGCGGGCCGGTCCTTGGCCAATTCGCCGTGGCAGACGAGGGTGGTGGCGAAGTATGCGGCCAGATGGATTCCAAAAACCAGCCAGATGGAGATGCGCGGCATGTGAGTCGTGAGCACGAGAATGAGCACCATCAGGATGCACGGCTGGATGTAGAGCATGACGGTGTGCGGCGTATCGGTCCACGGCACCGGCCAGCGCGCGAATACGAGGATGAAGGTCAAAAGATAAAGCGCAAGCGGAATGATCCAGATGAACGGGATAGCGGCAATGTCCGTGGTGAGATACGTGGTCACGCCAAGCATGAGGCTGCTCGGGGCGGCGGCCAGGCCTATCCAGCGCAGGCGCCGACCCCAGGTAAGCGGATGCAGCGCGGCGTCTTGCTTGACAAGGGGTGTCTCACCTTCAGCCACGATGCGATGGCGGTGCACGCGTTTCGCCGGCGTGACCGCGGTTGACGGCGGCCTTTCTACTGTTCGGGGAGATGGCGCCGCAGTCACGGGACCGACGTTCTCCCCTCGCCCTAAGGGAGAGGGGCTGGGGGTGAGGGGGAGCGCTTCTTTCCAGACCGAGAGTCCGCATGCCGCTACCAGAATGACAAACGCGGCGTAGCCTATTGTCCACAACCAGGTCTGCGCGTCCAAATCGAAGTTCGGTTCAACCAGCACCGGATAAATGAGCAACGCCAGCATGCTGCCCAGGTTGCTGGCGCCGTAGAGGAAATACGGGTCCTTGGCGGCGGGGTGGCCGGTCGCGCTGAACCATTTCTGCAGCAACGGAGCACTTGTGGATACCACGAAAAAGGGCAGGCCCACGACACCCAACAGAAGCCAAAGGACGGCGAACACCGGGTTATGTTCGACCGGCGGGATCCAGGCGCCGAGACTGAACGGCAACACCAGAAAGGGGAGAAGCAGAATGACGAATTGCAGGATTAACTGTCGCCGGCGCTGGTGCCAGGTACTGACCGTATGCGTGTAGCCGTAGCCCACGAGCAAGACAGCCTGGAAAAAGACCATGCACGTATTCCAAACGGCGGGGGTGCCGCCCAAACGCGGCAGCACCATCTTGCCGATCATCGGCTGAACTAGGAACAAGAGCGTGGCGCTGACGAAGAGCGTGAAAGCAAAAAGGAAGAGCAAAGGACACCCCGTGCCGATCGCGGATGCAGAATGAAGTTGGCAGACTTGAACTTATGGATTCAAACCCCGTTTGAGGAGGAATGTT
>JAKEFD010000055.1 GCA_022616245.1 Gemmataceae bacterium | reverse complement strand
GCGGCGCCGGCCAAAGACAAAGAAGGCATGGAAGTGTATCCGGGGCAAGAGCTGGTGATTTTCGAAGCGCCGGAACTGGAAGCGCAGCGCGATCAGCTCAAGGCCCGTTTGGATGCCGCCGCCGCCGAGCTGGATCGGGCCAATAACGGGCCCCGCGCCGAAGAGAAGAAGGCCGCGCAGTCCGCCGCCGACGCCGCCAAGGCCCGCTACGACCGCATGGTCGAAGGCTGGCGCGAAGAAGAGAAGCGGCAAGCGGCCAGTGAATTGGAAACCGCCCAGGCCGAGCTGAAGCAGACCACGGACGATTTCCTGCGCGTAAGCGAGTTGTACAGACAAAAATCGGTGGCCCGGGCCGAGTACGATGCGGCGCTTGCCGCCCGCGACCGGGCTCAGGGCAAGTTCAATTCCGCCAGAGCCAAGGTAGACATGGTCAAATCCGGAAACCGCAAAGAGGATGTCGCGGAGGCCAAGGCCGAATGGGAGCGCGCGGCAGCCAAAGCGGAGGAACTCTACAACGGCACGCGCGCGGAGGACAAGGCCCTGGCGCGGGCCAAAGTCGCCGAGGCCAGGGCCAAGCTGCAAGAAGTCGAAGTGCAACTTCAGGAAGCGGTCGTGCGCGTGCCGAAAAACCTCGGCAAAGCCATCGTCGAGGTCGTCGCGGTGCGGCCCGGCGACATCGTGCCGCCCAATCAGCCGGTGGTGCGCGTGCTCAAGGCGGAGGATCTGTGGATCAAGGTGTTCGTTCCGGAAACGCAGCTCGGCCTGATCCCGCTGAATACCGAGGCAGAGGTGCGCGTGAAAATCGATTCGTTCCCGGGAAAATGGTTCAAGGGCCGGGTGAAGCAGAAGGCGACGATCAGCGAATTCACGCCGCGCAACGTGCAGAGCGTGGACGAGCGCCGCTATCAGATGTTCGCCCTCAAGATTCAAGTCGAGGATCCGGGCAACCATTTCAACGCGGGCATGGCCGCCGAGGTGCGCATTCCGCTGGAGTAAAAGTAGTAGGCACACTCCGTGTGCCGTTTGACAAAAGGACGGCACACGGAGTGTGCCTACTACTATGTTGGAACAGAATCGCAACAACCATAAGCTCACGATCGACGCCCGCGGGGTCACGATCAAGTTTGGCACGTTCACCGCGGTTAACCAGGTCAGCCTGACCGTGTCACAAGGTGAAGTGTTCGGACTCCTGGGGCCCAACGGCTCCGGCAAGACCACGCTCATCCGCGGTTTGTGCGGCTTGTTGCCTTTGGCCGAGGGGGCCGCCACGGTTTTGGGGCAGGACGTCGCCACCAGCGCGGAAAGCGTGCGCACCCACATCGGCTACATGTCGCAGAAGTTCTCGCTCTACGAGGACTTGACCGCGCAGGAGAACATGGATTTCTACAGCGGCATCTATGGCCTGACGCCGCGCGAAGCCAAAGAGCGGCAAGACGACCTGGTCGACATGAGCGGCCTGGGACCTTACCTCGAACGTCGCGCGGGCAGGCTGTCCGGCGGCTGGAAACAGCGCCTGGCACTAGTCTGCGCCTTGTTGCATCAGCCCAAGCTGATTTTTCTTGACGAGCCGACCGCGGGCATCGACCCCGTGGCCCGTCGCGATCTGTGGAACCTGCTCTTTCGCTTGTCCGCGGAAGGCATCTCGCTGGTGGTGACCACGCACTATATGGACGAGGCCGAACGCTGTGCCCGCGTTGGCTACATCTACATGGCGAACCTGCTCGCCATCGGCACGCCGCACGATCTAAAGCAAATGCCGGGCGTCACGCCGCCGGGCACGCGCTGGCTGGAGATTTTTTCGCACGACAGCGCCGCCCTGCTCGAGGAATTGCGGCAGCGTCCCGGCGTGCGCCAGGCGACCATCTTCGGCCAATCCGTGCATGCACTGGTGGACGAAGATCAAAACGCCGCCACCTTGGGACTGGACGAAAAACACGTGCTCGAAACGGAGCCCTCGCTGGAAGACGTGTTCGTGACGATTTCCCGCGCACAGGGGATGGCCGCAAAATAATGTACGTTGACCGGGAGGGTGCCATGACCAATCGCTTCTCCGCGCAGCGCACCTATTCCGTGGCGCGCAAGGAGTTTCTGCATATCATCCGCGACCCGGCGACGCTGTTTTTCTCCTTGTTCATTCCCGTGTTCGAACTGTTCATGCTCGGCTATGCCATCGACACCAACGTGCGCTATATCCGGACCGTGGTGTTCGACGCCGCCAACACCAAGGACAGCGAAGACCTCCTGCGCGCGTTCGAAAACTCCCAGGACTTCCGCATCGTGCGTCAGGTCTACTCGGAAACCGACTTGAGCCAAGCCATCGTCGCCGGCAAGGCGCGCGTCGGCATCATCATCCCGGAGAACTTTTCGCGCAACCTGGAAGCGGGCCGCACCGCCACCATCAAAGTCGTCGTCGACGGCTCGGAATCGAGCATCGCCACTGCCGCGATCGGCGACAGCAACGCCATCACGCTGCGCGAGTCGCTCAAGCGCATCTTCGGCGAACGGCAAGTCCCGATGGACGTCAGCCCGCAGATTCTGTTCAATCCTGATACGCGCTCGGCCAATTTTTTCATCCCCGGGCTCATGGTCGTCATGTGCCAGATGATGGCCATCATGCTGTCGGCCAATGCCATCGTCCGCGAAAAGGAAAACGGCACACTCGAACAACTCTTTATGACGCCGGTCCGCGCCGGCGAGCTAATCCTCGGCAAACTGATTCCTTATCTGGTGCTGACATTCGTTGAGTTTTGCACGATCCTGCTTTTAATGCGCATCGTCTTTCAGGTGGAGATTGCCGGGCACGTGCAAACACTGTTGGCGCTGACACTCCCCTTCGTGTTCACCATGCTGGGCTTGGGGCTGTGGATTTCGACGCAGGTCGGCACGCGCGAGGCCGCCGGACAGATGGCCATGGGCACGATGATGCCGTCGATTTTCCTGTCCGGTTATGTCTTTCCGCTCGATTCGATGCCTGCGTTCTTCTGGTACGTGGCTCAGATCTTTCCGACGACCTGGCTCATCGACGCGGCCCGCGGCGTCATTCTCCGCGGCGCGGGCATCGCCGAGCTGTGGGTCCATTCGGTCGTGCTCTGGAGCATGGGCATTGCGATGTTCACGCTGGCGATGCTGAAATTCCACAAGCGGCTCACATGATTTTTTGTGGTGATTCTCTTACTTGTCGTTTCGCAGTGAAGAAAAGAACTCGGTGAGCAGCCGGCCGCACTCCTCCGCGCGCACGCCGCGTACGATCTGGCAGCGGTGATTGAGCCTGGGATCGGACGTGATTTGATATAGTGTATCGCAAGCGCCGAACTTGGGATTGGTCGCGCCGTAGACCAGCATCGGCACGCGCGCCAGCACGACCGCGCCCGCGCACATGGGGCACGGCTCCAGTGTGACATAGAAGATGCAGTTTTCCAAACGGCGCGAGCCCAACGCGTTGGCCGCCTGCGTGAGCGCGATCATCTCGGCGTGGGCGGTCGGATCCTGGAGTTGTTCGACCTGGTTGCGAGCTGAAGCGATCACGCCTTTTTCCAGCGACACGATCACGCAGCCGATCGGACCTTCCTCCTCGTCCGCGGCGGCGCGCGCTTCTTGCAACGCCAATTCCATGTGCTCCAAATGAAAGGGATGCCGCGGATCGGTGAGAGGCAGATCGATGGGAGTAAGAGTGGAATACATGAAAGGAACCACAGATACACGCGGAGGAACGCAGACAAACCTGTAGCCGCAACTCTTTAGGTTGCGGCCATCCGCGTTCATCTGCGGTTTCACTAGTGGAGCCGAGGGGGATCGAACCCCTAACCTCAGCATTGCGAACGCTGCGCTCTCCCAGTTGAGCTACGGCCCCGGAAGATTGTTGAATTCTACGCTTCTCGGGGAATGCGTCAATCCATCCTACGGAGTATACGAGCCCAACAGCGCGCGCCGCCACCAAGCGCTCGCGCCAAACGTCGTGAAGCGATAATCAAATATCAGCGCTCGTAGGTTTCGCGGTGCGTCGGGAAACGGATTGTGCTCTAAGAGCTCGAGCACTTCGGGCGCGCCCTCGTGCAACTGCAAGAGAAACCGTTCGAACCAGGGATTGTCCTCGTATCGACCCAAAGCCGCGAACCACATCTGCCAATCCAGACGCGGCAAGTGGAACCATGCGAACCGCGGAGGTTGCTCCAGATCGCCGGGCTTGTAGCGGAATAGATAGGCCTTCCAAGTCACGCCGTCGTCGCTGCCCTCGACGACGATCTCGTGCCGTTTCGTGGTCATCACCGCGAACAGACCGTAAGAGTTGACCGGATGAAACGCGGCGGCAGCTTGATAGCCCTGCTGGAGCGGCCGGGGCAAAAGTTCAAAGAAATGCAAATTGGCGAGAAATGGCACGAGGCTCAACAACACAAGCATGACCGCGGCGAAACCGGTGACGCAGGTTCGGCCGAGCGATTCCCGGACTGGCGCTGTATCAGCCGGCATCAAGCGCGAACGCAACGATTTTGGAAAAACAGAGTCATCGAGTTGCGTGATGCACAGCGCGATCGTCAGCAGGTTGAAGAAACCGTAGTTGCCCGTGGCGGCGATCAGCACTTGCAGAATAACAATGATCAGAGCGGCGACGTGCCGGCATCGACGGCCGAGAAACAAGAGCGGCGGCGCGACGATCTCCGCGGCAAACGTGCACAGCACCGATGCCGCGTGAAGCCAGTGCGGCAGTTGGTGAATGTACCAACTTGTCCACATCGGCAGCGGCTGGGTCTCGTAATGGTATTGGAGCGCGGTCAGATCGCGCCAGCTTTCGCCGCCCATGAGCTTGGCGATGCCGGAGGCAAACATCAGGCGAAAGAGGAGCCAGCAAAACAGCCAGCGCAGCACCGGCGAGGGAGCGGTTTCTTTCGACACCGTCGGCCAATACCCCCATGGTGCATACAGAATCGCCAACAGCCCCGATTCCAGCAGCAATCCGTCCCATTGATACTGAAAGAACTCTTGCCCGACGTTCACCAGCGACAAATAGCAGGCCCACAGCAAGAACGAAATCGGCAACGGCGCGACACCCACCGCGAGTAGAACCGCCAATACAACGCCGCCCAAGCAAACGCCTTCGAGCATCGTGTCGCTGTCGTCCAGCCAGAACAACGTCGGCAGTCGCCAATACGCCTCAGCGCCGACTTGTTCGTGCACCCGCGCCAGAAACTCCGTAACGGGCAATATCCCACGGCTGCCGATCAAGCCTTGAACTTGCGACCACGCCGACAAAAACGCGACGAGATAGACCAATCCCAACAGGCGAAAGAAGAGCCAGCGCGACAGGAAAAACTGGGCCATCGCATCAATTCTACTTCACAGTTCATTTCATTGCGCCTTTGCGTGCGAATTGACTTAATCTCTCGCAAAGGCGCAAAGCCGCAAAGAATTTGCTGCATGAATCGCTTGGCCAACAACGCTATGCATGGTTATCCTGTAATAATCGAACTACTTTCAACGTGAGGTTTCCATGCCGCACAGAATTGCTTTGTACTTTGGCGTCCTCCTCATTCCCTCTCCCTTGTTCGCGCAGGACCAAACATTCACGCCGCACCACGTGGCCAAAATGCGTTTCGTGACCGCCGCGGTTATTTCACCCGACGGCTCGCAAGTGGCCTACGTCCTCGGCGTGCCGCGCCAGCTTCCCAAGGAAAAGGACGGCACGGCCTGGTCGGAATTGCACGTCGTCGACAAAAGCGGAACTTCGACGCCGTTCATCACCGGCGCGGTCAATGTCGACAGCGTCGCTTGGACGCCGGACGGCAAATCACTCTCGTTCCTGGCCAAGCGCGACAAAGACGAATATCGTTCGCTGTACGTCATCCCCGTGCGCGGCGGCGAAGCTCGCAAAGCCCTGTCCCACGGCGCAGACATCCTATCCTATAGCTGGTCGCCCAACGGCAAACAGATCGCCTTTCTCGCGACCGAGCCGACGCCCAAAGACAAGAAAGCGCAGCAAGATCAGGGCTTTAGCCAGGAAATCTATGAGGAAGACAACCCGTTCGTGCGCGTTTGGGTTTCCGAGCCGGAGAGCAGCCAAGCGGCACGAAAGCTGAAACTCGAAGGCTCGGCCACCGAGCTGAACTGGCATCCCAAGGAGGATTGGCTGGCCGTCGCGCTCGCGCCGACGCCGCTCGTCGACGACGGGCTCATGTTCCGCAAAGTAAACGTCGTCCATCTCAAGACCGGCCAGAGCTTCGACCTCAAGAATCCCGGCAAAATGGGCCAGGTTGCCTGGTCGCCCGACGGCAAGCTGCTCGCCCTCATCTCCGGCGTGGACAAGCACGACCCAAGTGAAGGCCGGCTGTGGATTGAGACCGAGCAAATGAAGGGATGGACTGATGTGTTGCCGAAATTTCCCGGCCACGTCGATGAGGTCGCCTGGAAAAGTCCCAAGGAGATACTTTATGTCGCTTCCGAAGGAGTCTGGACCACGCTCGGCTCTGTTGAGCTTCGTTCCGAAAACGGCAGCCTTTCCGGCACGCAAGCGCGCAAGATCATAAACGGCGCTGGACCAATTCTGAACAGCATCTCCGCGTCGCGCGATGGCAAGTCGCTTGCCTTCATCGGCCATACGCCCAGGCATCCGCCCGAGGTATACTTCATGGGCGCAGAGGACAAAGAGCCGCGCCGACTGACCGACAACAATCCGTGGCTCAGGACCATGAGCTTCGGCGAGCAGGAAGTCGTCAAGTACAAAGCGCGCGATGGCCTGGAGCTTGAAGGCATCCTGTTTCGGCCGCTCGGCGAAAAGAAGGGCCAGCGCTATCCGCTCGTGTTGACCGTACACGGCGGGCCGGAAGCGCACTACTCCAACGGCTGGCTCACCACCTACAGCCAATTAGGCCACATCGGCGCGGCCCGCGGCATGGCGGTCTTCTATCCCAACTACCGCGGCAGCACCGGTCGAGGCGTCGAATTCTCGATGAAGGGGCAAAAAGAAGCCGCCGGCAAGGAGTTCGACGATCTGGTGGACGCCGTCGATCACCTGGTCAAAGACGGCCTGGTGGACACGAAGAAGGTCGGCATCACCGGCGGCTCCTATGGCGGCTACGCGACCGCCTGGGGCAGCACCTATTACTCGCACCGCTTCGCCGCCGGCGTCATGTTCGTCGGCATCAGCAACAGCGTCTCGAAAGTTGGCACCACCGACATCCCTTGGGAGATGTACCTCGTCCACCATCGCAAGTGGCTTTGGGACGACTTTGATTACTTCCTGAAGAGCAGTCCGATCTATCATCTGGAAAAGGCCAACACGCCGCTCCTTATCCTGCACGGCAAGGCCGACCCGCGCGTGCATCCGTCGCAATCGCTGGAGCTTTATCGCAATCTCAAGTTGCGCGGCAAAGCGCCGGTGCGACTCGTCCTCTACCCTGGAGAAGGCCATGGCAACCGCCGCGCCGCCTCGCGCCTGGACTACAACTTGCGGCTTCAGCAATGGATGGAGCACTACTTAAAAGGCCCTGGCGGAACGCCTCCGGCCTATGAACTCGATTACGGACTGACCCCGCCGCCGAAGACGTCCGCCACATCAGCAAGCTGGAACCGCACCATCGACTCCGCGCGGACCGAAACTGCAAGCGAATACGTCACGCACATGCCCTGGCTTGGCCGCGGTTGCCCCTGTCGCATTGGGCCTTAGCAGCAGCGTTTTTCATGGATTCTTCCACGGTGCTCGTTAGAATGGCGGGCGCTGCACAACTACCACCACGCGACGCATTGGAGGAGTCCCATGTCGAAGAAGATCAACATCGCCATCGTCGGCCTCGGCTTCGGTGCCGAATTCATTCCCATCTATCAGAAGCATCAGAACGCCAACCTCATGGCCCTGTGCCAGCGGACCAAGAGCAAGCTCGACAAGGTCGGCGACGCGGCCAAGATCGCCAAGCGCTACACCAGCTACGAAGACCTCTTGAAAGACCCCGAAGTCCACGCGGTGCACATCAACTCGCCCATCCCGGACCATGCGCCCATGTCGCTGGCCGCGCTCAATGCCGGCAAGCACGTCATGTGCACGGTGCCGATGGGCATTACCGTCGAGGAGTGCCAGCAGATCGTCGAATTAGTGAAGAAGACCGGCCTCAAATACATGATGGCCGAGACGGTGGTGTATTCGCGCGAGTTCCTGTTCATCAAGGAGATGTACCAGAAGGGCGAACTGGGCAAGATTCAATACATGGCCGCCTCGCACCCGCAGGACATGGACGGCTGGCCGGATTACTGGGAACGGATGATCCCGATGCATTACGCGACGCACGTAGTCAGCCCGGTGCTGGGCCTGGTCAACGGGCGAGCTGAGTATGTGTCGTGTTTCGGCTCAGGCACGGTGCGCGAAGACATTCAGAAAAAGTCGGGCAACAAGTTCGCGGTCGAGAGCTGCCACATCAAGATCAAGGACTCGGACATCGCCGCCCACATTTGGCGCTTCCTCTACGACACGGCCCGGCAATACCGCGAGAGCTTCGACGTCTACGGCACCAAGAAGAGCTTCGAGTGGACGCTGGTCGAGCACGAGGAGCACCTCATCCATACCGCGAAAAAGCCGGAGCCTGAGATTCCATCGCGCGTAAAGACGCCGGATTTTGCCCACTTGCTGCCCCCGGAGATTCGGCAGTTCACGCAGTCGATTCAGGACGCCGAGCACCTGTCGTTCATCCAAGGCGGCGGGCACGGCGGCTCGCACCCGCACATGGTCAATGAATTCCTCAACGCGCTCGTCCAGAATCGCGACCCCTGGCCTAACGCTGTCCAGTCGGCGAACTGGACCTGTGTCGGCATCTGCGCCCACCAGTCGGCGCTCAAAGGCGGCGAGATCGTGAAACTTCCGGCGTTCACCTTGGTTTAACATTCGTGGGGCAGACATTCCTGTCTGCCGTCTTACTGGCAGACTGCCGTCTTACTGGCAGACAAGAATGTCTGCCCCACGTTGCAAATGGGACGGTATATCGTCCAACCATTGACTGCCAAATCCGGTGCGGAGGCCCAAGATGCCGAGAACCTATCTGTCGTTTGTCGCAATCCTGTTCATTGGCATGGCCGCACTGGGCCAGGAGGCGCCGGCGGCGAAAAAGCCGCGCGAGGCGTTGCAACCTTTCAACGATTTGGTCGGCACCTGGAACGGCACCGCCACGCCCTACGGCACGCGCGAAGAGCAGCAGAAGAACTTCTGGATTGAGACCATCGCGATCGAATGGCAATTCAAAGGCGGCGACGCCTGGATTCAGCTCGCGTTTGGAAAGAGCAAGAACTTCACGAGCGGCGAATTGCGCTATGTGCCCGACAAGGACCACTACACGCTGGCGCTGAAAACGCCGGACAAGAAGTCACTGGTCTTCACTGGGCAGCTTAAAGACAAGGTGCTCACGGTCGATCGCGACGCCGAGCAGGAAACGCAGCGCCTGGTCGTGACCATGCTGCACTCCAATCGCTTCCTCTATCGCTACGACGTGCGCCCCGCCGGCAAGACGCTCTTTGCCAAGAAATACTATGTCGGCGCGACCAAGGAGGGCGAGTCCTTCGCGGCCGGCGACGGCAGGCCCGAGTGCGTCGTCAGCGGCGGCCTGGGCACCACGCCGGTGACGTACATGGGCAAGACCTACTATGTCTGCTGCAGCGGCTGCCGGGCCGAGTTTCAGGAAGACCCGGCCAAGTACGTGAAGGAGTTTGAGGAGAAACAGAAGAAGAAAAAGAAGTAG
>JAKEFD010000390.1 GCA_022616245.1 Gemmataceae bacterium | reverse complement strand
GTGCACGCCACGTTTTGCACAGGCATACCCCTGCATGGTTAGTTCCAGCTAAACAACGTGGAATCAACCAGGAAGTCGCTTGGCGAGCCGAGCCGCGTGAGCGGCCGGGTGCGTCGTCAGGCGATGCACCCGACGCCTTACGGCGTACGGCTCGCCAACCTGAATTCAAAGAATGTTGAACCACGGCGCCCAACGTAGATGGGAGTATCGACAATGCGCAATCTTACCATCCCCGTCGCTGCTTTGCTTTTGGTGCAAGGCGCTCGTGCCGGCGAAGTGAAGGAAACCAAGAGCGCCTTCGAGTCCGATCCTGCCGGTTGGACGAATCTCCTGCAAAGCACCAATTTGAAAGACTGGAAGCGCGTCTCGATTCCACCCAGCAGTAAACTCAACAACAAGAATCCCTGGAAACTGGAAGCGAAAGGCGCTGAGACAATTCTCCATTGTGACGGCGTCGGCGTTCACGAAATGCTCCTCTTCGACAAGGAATTCTCCGACGGCATCCTGCACATTGAATGGCGTTTCCATCCGGTCGAGGGCAAGAAAGGCTACAACAGCGGCGTTTACGCGCGCAACTCCGCCGACGGAGCGGTCTGGCATCAAGCCCAGGTCGGAAGCAAGAACGTCGGCCACCTGTTCGGCAACACGCTCGCGGACGGTAAACCGGCCAAGGTGGGGACCAACAAGCTGCCCGGTCCTCAGCGCGGCAAGGAAGCCGGCGAATGGAATGTCTACGAGATCACTTGCAAGGGCAAGACGATGACGCTCTGGATCAACGGCGCCGTCACTGCCCAATGGACCGCCTGCGATGTGCCGCGCGGCTACTTCGGCGTTGAAGCCGAGGGCTGGGTCATCGAATTCAAAAACGTGAAGTTCAAGGAACTGCGTTAGCCGCGGTTCGCATGATGCGTAGCTCTTGCATCCCGATTGCGTCTTTAATCGCCGCGCCACTGCACGAAGCCCTCGAGGGCATAGAACTCCGGCAAGCCAAGCTGGTCGTAGACTTTGGCGGTGTTGCGGTTACGGTCTTCGGCGCGTTGCCAGAACTCGCGTGTGTCGTGGCCGCCGGGAAACATGGCTTTGTCTTTCTGCGACTGATGGCGGAAGACAGCGGCCTTCTTGCGGTCGAGGTCCTTGGGGGACAATGGAACGACGCGTTCGACTTCGTGCGGCTCCCATTCCTCCCAGGCGCCGCGATACAGCCAGACTTCGAAATGCTGGCCCTCTTGGCGCACGGCGCGGACGGCGTCGAAGACGGCGTTGGCGCAGACGCGGTGCGTGCCGTGCGGGTCGGACATCTCGCCGGCAACGTAGATCTGCGCCGGCTGCAGCCGCTCCAAAAGATTGATGATGTCTTGAATGTCTTGCGGGTGGATCGGGGCCTTGGCGATGGTGCCTGTGCGGTAGAAGCGCAGATCCATGAATTCGAGTTGTTCCGGGGGAACGCCGCACACCAAGGCGCCCGCGCGGGCCTCGGTCGCGCGGATCAATCTCTTGATGTCCAATAGGTCTTTGGAGTCGGGCTGGCCGGGGCGCTTGCCGCGCAGAAAACTCTGTACGCGGTTCTTGACCGTCTCGGAATGCTCTGTGTCAATCTTGAATAACTCGTTGAAGCCGCACACAAAATCGGTGAAGCGCCAGGCGTCGTGATCAAAGACGGCGATGTTGCCGCTGGTCATGTAGGCGATGTGCACCTTGTGGCCCTGCTCTACGAGGCGGACGATGGTGCCGCCCATGCTGATGACGTCGTCGTCGGGGTGCGGGCTGAAGACAAGCACAGGAGTCAGGGGGCGGGGGTCAGGAGCCAGCGATGCTCCTGTCCCTTGATTCCTGATTCCAGACTCCTGACCCCTGACCCCTGTTTCCTGACCCCTGACCCCTGACTCCTGACTCCTGACTCCAGGCGACGTGCAAATGGTATTCATCATCTCGTCGAAGACGCGGCGGCCCAGCCGATGGGCTGGACCGTATTCGCGCAACAGCTCATACAATTCGTGTTCGCGGAAGTCGTCGTCGGAGAGTTTAAGCAGCCCTTTGCCGACCTTGAGGCTGAGCCAAATAACCGCCCGGCGAATGAGCGACGGAGTCCAGTTGACCGAGCCGACGACCCAGGGCAGCCGCACCGGCGTGAGATGCCCCGCAGCCGCCTGATCGAGGATAAACGTCGTGTCCGGATGCTTCTGCAAAAAACTGGCCGTGATCGCCTCGCTCATTTCACCTTCGACGGCCCGCTGCACGATGGGCGCTTTGTGCTCCCCGAACGCCATGATGACGATCTTGCGCGCTTCGAGGATGGTGCCGACGCCCATGGTCACAGCTTGATGGGGGACGTTGTCCTCGCCGAAGAAGTCGCCGGCGGCGTCGCGGCGCGTGACCGGGTCGAGCGTGGCCAAGCGCGTGCGGCTATGGCGCGTGGAGCCGGGCTCGTTGAAGCCAATGTGGCCGCTGCGGCCGATGCCGAGGATTTGCAGGTCGATGTCGCCGGCGCGGCGAATCATTTGCTCGTAGCGGGCGCAGTAATCTTCCACGTCGTGCGACGAGACAGTGCCGTCGGGTATGTGCGCGTTTTGCGGCTGCACGTTGACGTGTTTGAAGAACGTCTCTTGCATCCAAAGCTGATAGCTGTGATCGTCCTCCTTGTTCATCGGAAAGTATTCGTCGAGATTGAAGGTGATGACACGTGAGAAATCGAGATTGGCTTCCTTGTGCAGCCGGATCAGTTCGCGGTAAAGGCCGACGGGTGTCGAGCCAGTGGCCAGGCCAAGGACTGTGGGCCGATTGGCGGAGTTGTTCTGGCGGATCAGGCTCTCGATCATGAGCGCGACGTGGCGCGACGCTTGAGTGCTGGTGGGAAAGACCAACGTGGGAATCTTCGTGTGCGGCACGTAATGAGAGGACATGGCAGTTTCCGTTTTCAGCGTAGCGCCCGCGCGTTCTGTCAAAAGATACTTTACATCAAAGAAAGGCGACTGACTACGCGGTCGCCACGGCGCGACTCGTAGCAGAAACCACGCAGCAGTGCACAGAGTTAGAAAGTGATGAGGAATTCGGTTGTAGCGGATATTGGAGCTGGGATAAACTGCATATGTGAGTGAATGTTGTCTGTCCATGAGGCCAAATCGTGAAGAGATGTTTTGTCTTGCTTGGCGTGTTGCTCCTGCCTGTGCCGGCGTTGGCGCAGACGCCCGCTGATGCCAAACGCTTGTTCGCAGGCTGTCAGCACTGTCACCAGCCGCCGGACCTCAACCTGGCCATCGACCGCGCCTGGCTCGATCAAATCAAGCGCACCGCCTGAGTGACAAAACCGGAAGCGGCCCGTGCGGCCTTGATCGATTTTCTGAAGTCCGGCGAACTTGCTGTTCCGACCGCCGTTTCCGCCCCGCCGCGCAGTGACAACGAGGGCGACGGTTTCGTGACACCAAGCTTTGAGGCCGGCTCGCTGCTCTTAAGGAACAAGGAAGGCAAGTTTTTTCGCTTACTTTGGGAAAAGCGCGCGGGCGAAAAACCGGGCGATCTCCGACGCGCGTTAACGCCCGGCGTTTATCAGGTCGCGGGCTTTCACGTCGCCAGGCACGACAGCCAAGGCAAAGAGTGGTTCGTTTGGTTCAATACCAAACACGGCGCCACGGTCGACGTCCACAGAGGTCAGACGGCGTCAGTCAAGTTGGATGACGCCATTCAGCTCGACTGCCGTCCCAAGGTCAGCGCCAAGGGGATCGAGATCATCGCCCACGTCGCGGGCGAGCGCCATGCCAGCATCACGATTTACAAGGAAGGCAAGCGCATTCCGCTTGGCTATCGCGTCACGGACGAGAGCCGGCGCGTGTTGGCCGAGGGGCCGCTTGGCTACGACTGAGGCGGCGGCGCCCGGGCTTCGTGCAAGCTCGCCGCCGCGGACCGCCGAGACGTTTTCGTGTCGCTGGTATTTGAAACGCCGCCGTTCCCTGTCCGAGGAGCAACGACGGCGAAAGTGAAGGAATGACTTCGCTTGCGTTTCACGCTCAGAGCATCACTCGCCGCGTCATGTTATCTCCGACCGCGAAAACGCAAGCGGCCTTCTTGAAAAACAGAAATTGATTTCTGTTTTTCAACCACAATCCATTCCTCCGGTCGCTCCCGGCTCGCCGTTAGTCTTGAATCACCAGCCGTATCTCGTCCGAATTCCCTTTCAGCTCCGGTGCGTACATCGCGTAGGCCCGCGTAGGCAAGGCGCTGTAGTTGCCGGGAATCTCGGCGCGCATGCGGTAAGCGATCGAGTGCTTGCCGCGCGGCAGCATCCTCACAAAGAAGGCGACTTTCTCGTCGCGCAGCTCAAAGTAGGCGCCCATGCCGCTCGGGTTGTAGCCGGAGCGGACATCGAACGGCTCGAAGCCGGCGGCCTTCGGGTCTTCGAAGATGAGGTACTCGTAATCGTTCTTGCTTTCGATTTCGAGCTCGATCTCGACCAGCTCGCCGCTCTTTAGGCCCGCGAGGTTGGCCAGCTCGGTGCGCTTGTACTTCTCGACGCGCTGATCCAGAGCCTGACCGCGGCTGCCGGGCGTCTTGATCTTCTCATCCTCGCGCATCAATTTGTAGTACTTGCGGTTGACCTTCACCTCCAGGCCGGCGCGGGTGATGAATTCCTCCAGAGTGAAGTTGGTGAGATAAGCGTTGAAGTAAACCGGGCCCGAGCCGCGCCGCTTGAGCTCCAGTGTGTGCTTGCCGGTGTCTACCGCGTCGCCCACCAGCACCAGCTTGTTGTCGAAGGTAAAGAGATTGGTGTGGTCGATCTTCACTTCCTTGTGCTTCTTGCCGTCGAGCCAGACCTCGACGGTCATGTCCGGCCGATCCTCGCCGCTGGCCCTGAGGTAATCCGCCATGGCCTCGATGCAGACGGCGGTGTCGCGCGTGCTGTTCCAATAGGTGGCGTGCCGGCGGTTGTTGAGAAGATACTTCACCAACCCGGCGGCCTTTTCGTCCTTGGGATTGGTCTTGGCCAAGAGTTTGAGGTAGTAGCCGTTGGCCTCAATCTCGCTGCCGTACCAGTACCACCACGGGTTGTCGGCGGGCAGACGCAGATACGCGGTTTGGTTTTCCGGATCCTGCACCACGTATTGCTCGATGTTCTTCATGATCATCGCCAGCTTGTCGGCTTGCTGCTGTTTGTGCAGGGCCAGACCATACATCGCTTTCGAGTAAACCGCGAGATGGTTGCGGTCGCGGTAAAGGAAATCGCGCATCTCGTCGCTTTGTACGTTGCCATCGACCAGGACCATGTAGACGAGCGCGTCGGTGTTGTCGGCGAATTCCTTCCATGGATTCGTTTTGGTCGGAGCGTTTTGCAGCCGGCGGATTTG
>JAKEFD010000389.1 GCA_022616245.1 Gemmataceae bacterium | reverse complement strand
GCCCGCGACTTCGAACACTTCCCAGGTGGCGGCGAGATTCATGTCGGCGGCCAGCGCCGCCTGCGCGAAGCGCTGCCGGAATTCGTCCGGGCGCACGGCATCGTCCAGATGCCGGTCCGACAAGTGCCGCAGCACGGCTTCCTGGCCGCGGCGCGGATCGAAGACGCGATACAAGGTTTCGTGCGTCGTGGCGCGCAGCTTGTCAATGACGCGCACGGGCCCAAGCGCCAGGCCGTCCAGGTTGCCGGCTTCGATGAGCGCGAGCTGATAGAGCGTGACGGCGCCGCTGGCCAGGAGCACTTGCCGCAGCGAGCGGCGCTGCCGGCGCGCATCCATCAGCAGCGCCTGCAGCGCATCGGCGTCGATCAGACCCAGTTCCGCGAGCACTTCGCCCAGATTCTTGTCGCCGGCGTCCACCGGTTCGGTCAGAGAAAGAATATCGCGTCCCACCGGGACGATGGGCGCCTCGTCCGTTGCCTCCTCGGCGGGGTGCGCTGGCAACTCACTCGTGGCGACGGGTTCGTCTAAATCGTGCCCCACTGAGGGCGGGACGATTTCCAATCCCGCCAGCTCGCGCATCTTTCGGCGATACCACTGCCGCATATCCACGAGATGTCGATCGACTTCCTGCTTGCGGCCGACTACCTCTTGTTCCTTGTGGTCGAGCGCCTCGGCTTTCTCCGCCAACTGTTCGGACGCGGCGCCCAGCTCCTTGGCTTTTTCCTCCACGTCGGCGTGGCGGCGCTCCAGGCGCGTTTCGTCGCTTGCTAAAAGGCGCTTCAGGTCGGCGATCTGTCCTTGCCAGCCGATCAGCTGCTGGCGAAACGCGGCAACGGCGAGGCGCTGCTCTTCCTGTCCGCGCCGCAATTCCTGGCGCTCGAGTACGAGATCAGCCTCTTCCTTCTGCAGCCGGCCGCGGATTTCCTCCAATTTGTCCTGGCTCTCCTGCACGTAGGCGTGGAGCGCGCTCAGGTGATCGCGCAACTGTTCGCGGGCGTGGCTGAGCCGTTCGAGAGCGGTGCCGGCGCGCAGCTCCACGTCGGGAAGGAGGCGGGCCAGCTCGGCCGCTTCCTTCTGCAGTACTTCCCATTCCGCCTTTTTCTGGTCGTCGGCGGCGCGGCGTTGCTCTTGCTCGTCGATGGCGGCGGCGCGTTCCTGGGCCAACGTCTTGCGCGACTGGGCGATTTCTCTTCCCACGGCCTGCAAGCGTTCAAACTGCTCCTGGTGATGTTGTTCGCGACCGTGCAAGTCGCTGCGTTGTCGCTCGACGGCCTCGGCCATCACCGCCAGCTCTTTGTGCCAGCCGGCCAGCTTCTCCTGGGCCTCTTGATGCTGCGTGTCCAATTCCTGTTTACGCGCCTCCACGGCGGCGACGGCGGCGTCATTCTCTTGGATCTTCGTTTGCAGCGCCTTCTGCTTGACCGCCAATTCCTCGCTGCGCTTGACAAGCTGTTCCTGCAAGGCGGCTCGGGCCAACTCGGCCTGGGTGAGGGCTTGCGTGCGCTCGCGCACGCCGCGCCGCTCCTCTTCCAGGCGCTCGCGCGACTCAGTCAATTCCTGCAGTTTGCTGTGCCATTGGGCTTCGTGATCGGCCAAGGCGGCTTCGCGGCTATCGAGTTCCGTGCCGCGCTGGGCCAGGAGCGTTTCCTTGCCGGACCATTGTTCCTGGGCCTGGCGCAATTGGGCGACCGCGGCGTCTAGCGTGGCCCGGCGTTCGACCAACAGCACGATCTCTTGCGTGCGGGCGGCGCGCTCGTTGTCGAATTCGCTCTTGGCTTGCGTCAGTTCCTGGCGTTCGCGCTCTAGTTCCGCGCGTTGCGTTTCCTGGCTCGAGCGTTCTTCCTCCAACTGCTGCTGTTCGTGGCGCACTTCGTCGCGCAGCCGTTCCAGGCGTGCGCGCAGGCCGGCGAGCGTGGCCTGTTGTCCCTCGACGGCGGCGGTGCGTTGTGCCAAATCCTGGCCCGCCGCCTCTTGCTCCTTTTGACGTTTGGCGACTGCGGCGGCCTCCTCTTCCAGCTTCAGCCGCCAGCCGTCCATTTCCGCGACTTGTTCTTCCAAGAGGGCGCTGTCGCGCTGTAGTTGACTGAGTTTTTCGCCCACTTCGTGCGTGCGGGCGGAGAGGTCCTGTTCGCGCTTTTCCAGCGTGCCCTGCAAACGATCGAGCCGGATGACATCGGCCTGGTATTGCCGTGCTTTCTCTTCGAGCTCCCGGCGCTCGGCGCCGAATTGGCTCTCACGCTCGGCAACATCGGCTAGCTGGGCGGCGACGTCGCCCTGCGATTTCGACTGGCTGTCCAACAGTCGTTGTTTTTCTTCCTGAAGTTGCGATTCGCGCAGCGACAGTTCAGTGGCCCGGCGATCGAGCTCCGCGCGCCGCGCCGCTTCCTCAAGCCGCCGCTTGGCGAAATCCTGCTCTTCGCTCTCCAGTTGCCGTTTGCGTTCTTGCACCTTGCGCGCGGCCAGGTTCACGGCTTCCTGCAATCCCGCCAGGCGGTCGCGGCGTTCCTGATAGCGGTCGTAAAGCTGGGTGCGAATGTCGGACAGCTCTTGCCTTAGCGTCGCCAGGTCCTGCCGCTGCTTTTCCAGGTCGGCCGCCTTGGCTTCGAGCGCCTCGCGCGGCGCTGCGGAGTCTTCCCTCGCCCCTGATGGGGAGGGGGGGCCAAAGTCTCCCCTCTCCTTTGGGGAGAGGGGTCGGGGGTGAGGGGGGGCAGCGGCGGAAGTTTGGGACGAGGCGGCGAGGGCGGCGCTTTGCCGAATCCGCACAAACAAATCGAGTGCGCCTACCGTGATGCGGTCGCGGTCCTTCAATTCGGCGTGGCCTGCAGATTGACTGTTGACGAGCAGGACTTGCGTCGGAGCGAGCTTGCGCAAATGGACCGCGCCGGGCCGGCGCGTGATGAGGCACAAAACGGGGGGCAGATCGCTGCCGGGCACGCGCAGATCGCAGCCGGGGACCGTGCCGATGAGGAAATCGACATAGTCCAAAGCCATGACGGCGGACCGGCCGGCGTGACGAACTTCCAGCTCGACCTCGGGCAGCGCCTGGGCAAGTTCGGCGACCGGGGCGGCTAGCGCAGTTTCGGACATTCCCACACCCCATAGCGCCCCTCCCCAGGGGCGCTGGCGGTGCTTAGACCTGAATTGCGGGGAATTTGGAAGAGGGACTTGGCGATCGCGGACTGGTTCATCGACGAATCCGCGCGTTCGGGCAATGCGGCGCAGGCCCTATCCCGGTTCCACCGGACTTTCGCGCAGCTAAGCCAAAGGGCTGAAAGCCATCATTGCATTTGCCGCGAATTCCCTGCATGCACATACTGCTTGAATTATACCAGGAGATGGTATAATACTCTCGCCGGCGGATTCCGCAAAAACTGAGGTCGGTTGTGGATGTAGCCACATGAAAGGCACTGTGGAAAAACGAATCGTCGAGCGGCTGCAAGAGTTTACCGACGCGTTGGAGCGCGGTGAGAACATTTCCGACAAGTTCACGATTCGCCGAGTGGTTCGAACGGTTGAGCCAAAGTCGTACGAGCCGCGCGCGGTCAAGAAGGTGCGCAAATCGCTGGGCGCAAGCCAATCGGTTTTTGCCCTTTTTCTAGGCGTTTCCGTCAAGACGATCAGCGCTTGGGAGCAAGGAGTCAATCCTCCCAATCGCATGGCGCGCCGGTTTTTGGACGAGATTCGACAGGACTCGGAGCACTATCGGAAACGCCTTTTGCAATTGGTGAATGGCGGCCAGGCTTCGCGGTAAGGTCAAGAGGCCCTTGAAAGCGCGACCAGATTAACAGGCAGGGGATCATCGAGCATACCAAAACGATCGTGGAAGGGACGGGCACGGCGGTGAATGCGACGTTGATGTTGTCGATGTCATGATGAGCATACTCGGCGCCTGAAAAACCGACAAAACCAACCCGACTGTCCTTCAAATCCAGCCCAGGAATGAAGTGATCAATGACAGGTGCTACCGGGCTGCCACCATTTGGAGTCAGGAAGATGGAAACGTTTGCCCCGCCATCAACGCGAAGCAAATCGATTTGGGCATGAATCCAAATGCCGCTGGCGAGCGTCAGTTGCGGTTCAAATACGCTGATGAGCGCGCCGTCATTGTGCACGGAAATATGATTGTTATTGGGTTCCGAGGGATTGTTTGAACCTTGTGCATTATTGAATATGTCAAAAACGGTCGCGAATACTCCTGAAATATTCGGCTCGAACCCGCCTCCGGAGAAATCCGGCACTCGCCCTGAGTGACCGTAGATTCCAGTGTCCATCAGATAGAAACCAAGGCCATCAGCCGCTCCGAATACCGGCGTCAATCGAAAATCAAAAGCTGTCCTGACGTGAGTGTAGGATCCAGATTGGACAGTGTCAAAGGCGATTGAAAAGGGTGAATTGCTGGGGGCCTTACCCTCGGCCAGACGCATGAAATTTCCAGTTGGTCCTCCCGCAAGGATTCCTCCGTCAACAAATGACGGATTCCCGATTGTGTACGCAGTTCCGGCTGTGTCAAAGTTTTGGAATACAAAACCGGCATTCACACGGTCAATTGCAATTAAGGAGATTGCCAGGCAAAACACTAGGGCCTGTTGACATTCCGACCTTCAATCTGGAATGTCTGGGTTCAGTTTAGCAGGACGAAAGTCGAGGCGAATACGACTACGGCAAGGAAATTTCGT
>JAKEFD010000388.1 GCA_022616245.1 Gemmataceae bacterium | reverse complement strand
GGCATGCCGGTGGAGCCGGACGTGAAGATCACGGTGGCCACGTCGTCGCCGCTGATTTTGTGCAGGCCGAGCAGCCGGTCGAGCAGGAAGCCAGGCACCAGGAACGCGCCGAGAACTCCGAACAGCTTGTCGCCGCGCGTGACGCGTTCCCTCAAGTCGTCCAGGTAAATGAACTCCGCGTCGAGTGTGTCCTTGAATTTGGCCGTGAGCGGGTTCTCCATCACCTTGCGACTCGTGAGGATGCGACGGATGCCGGCCCGGCGGAGACACGCGTTGAGCACCTCCGGCGAGGCCGTGTAATTCAAGTTCGCCGTGACGCGGCCCGTCATCGCCAGCGCCGCGTTGGCCAGCACACTGCCGACCGAGGGCGGGAGCAACAATCCAATGAATTTTTCATCCGGCTTGAGCACGTAACGCAACAGCAGCCGGCGCATCACGAGCGTCGCCGCGAGCAGTTTGCCGCCGGTGAGCTCGACGCCCGTGGTGTCGGCAACCTTGGTGCGAAACATGCTCTTGCGACAATTGCGGATCATCGCGCGGGGCAAGGCGGCCGTGCGCTGCTTGCGGCCGGAAACGGCGTCGGCCCCCAAATCTTGCACCGCCTGGCGCACCTGGTAAATGTCGGTCGGATCATGAATCCGCTTGCCGAACCAGATCGAAACGCGTCGCGGATGCGTGGTCGGCCATTTCCAGAAAAATTTGCCGCCGCGGAAACTGAAGATGCTGCCCCAGAGTTCATCGAGATACACCGGGATAATTGGCGCGCCGGTGCCACGCTGGATTTCCAGCACGCCCGGCTTGAACTTCTGCAATTGCCCCGAACGGCTGATGCCGCCCTCCGGGAAAATGCACACCAGTTCGCCCGCCTTGAGCGCTTCGCGCGCCGTTTCGATGGCAGTGCGCGTCGATTTAGGCGTGGGTTTGATGGGGATGGCGCCCATCAGCTTGGCGAAGCCGTGGGCCCGCCAGGTATCGATCAGAATTGCGTCGATGAGCATGCGCACTTGCCGCGACGATGTGGCGAAAAGCAACAGGCCATCCAGCCAGGAGATGTGGTTGGGGACCAGGATCGCCCCGCCTTGTTCGGGAATGTTTTCACGCTGGTACACGCGGATTTTGTACACGGAGTGCGTCACAAGCCAGGCCAGGAATTTGATCGAGGCCTGCGGAATAATCAGGATGATGTAGATGAATACGGGCACCGTCGCCAATGCGCAGAAGAAGAAAATTTGCCGTGAAGTCAATTCAATTCCAAACCTCGGGGAGCGAAGCGCCCAAAAAACGCCCGCTGCGATCAGCATGCCGCCGAATGTAAGAAAATTGCTCGCCGCCAGAATCGAGCCGCGGTGCTCGGGCGGGCTGCGGTCCTGCATGTAGGCCGCCAAAGGAACATCGAATAAACCAGCGCTGATCCCCAGCATCAACAAAAATATGCAAGCCGCGATGTAACTCAACGTGTATTCGCCACTCGGTTCCACCAGAACGCCTTCCACCGTGTACAGCAGAAACGCAAAGATAGCGAGGCCGCCCGCTCCGAGCGGTAAGATGCCGAGCTCCACTTTGCCGCCCGACCAAATGCCCGCGAGCACGCTGCCCAAACCGACGCCGACCACCAACGACCCCAATAACAAGGACACTTGCGTTTGCTTACTGGCTTCGCTTCCTTCGGCTGCGAATTGGTCAATGTTGAGCTGGGCCAGCATGGCAAAAGTCCAGAAGAACATGATGCCCAGTGCGACTCGCAGCAGCGCCCGATCGTGTGCGAGAGTTTTCAGGTCGCGAACCGTTTGTGCCGCCATGTCGCGCGGAAAAACGCGAAGCGGATTCGCCGCCTTGAGCCGCATGATGAACAGACTGGCGATCCATCCCAGAACGGCAATTCCGACCAACGCGATCGCCGAAAGCCACCAGCGCTCCTGCCCGTATTGGCCAGTGGCATCCGCAAGCCAGTTACCGAGAACCGATCCGATCACCACGGCAACGACGGTGGTTAGTCCAATCAATCCGTTGGCGGAGGAGATCTTGTTGGGGCGCAGCATCTCCGGAATGCTGCCCAGCTTCGATGGCCCGAACAGCGCCGCTTGGGAACCGACCAGCGCCACCACGAAAAACATAACTTCCACTCTGCCGATCATGATCGCCGCAATCGCCAGCGCCATGATGACGATTTCGGCCAGCTTGCACTTGATGATCACTTCCCGCTTGCTGAAACGATCGGCGAGATACCCGGCCGGCGCCGCGAGCAGCAGGTAGGGAACAACGAGGCAGCCCGAGCCGATCGCCAGAATCGTGCTGTGGTCGTATTCCGCATAGTGTTTGCCTAACCCGATCACAAGCCAGCGCAGAATATTGTCATTGGTAGTGCCGAGGAACTGAGTCAGCAGCAGTCCGATGAACGTCACCGACATCAATCGATCGCGCTGGTTGACGGTGCCGTCGTCAGTCAGCGGGAGGTCGGCGTTTGGCGCGTTCGACTGGTGCATGAAGGCGGGCTGCGAAAGGTGGGTTGGCCGCAGTGGGGCGGCAGCCAAAAACATACTTTTACTGTACCGGCACGGTCGGGACGAGGCCAAACGCGACCGTTTCATTCACCGCGCCACGCCGCTGGTGATAATTCATCTTGATCCGCGTCGCCGAAGCCTAGTATGGTGCCCCCGTACGTCGTTGGCGTCGTCGGCCGGGCAGCGCGAAAGAAGTTGCCGACGACGCGCATCACCTGGGTCTCACTTTCGTTGGGAGAAAGATGAAGTCGCGCCTCGCGTCATTTTTTCTGGGCATCGTCGTCGGCGCCGGGCTTCTTCATGCGGCGATGAACTTTCATTTCATTCGTTCCAGCGACGGCTTTCACGCCGTCGCCAAACGGCCAGCGCGGCTATCCGAAAGCTTTGTCGACATCCGGTCGTTCACCATGACCGACTGGGCCAATCACCCGCAGCTCGCCGGCGCCCTGGTGCAAGCCAACAAACAACACCTGCTCGGCGACTCGGCGGCCGACGCCCTGCATCAGAGCGTCAACCAGTTGCTGCCGGAGCGAATGCGGCAGTAGCCGCCTCACGCCGACGGAATAAGCCACAAACTCGATGCGGCTTAACGTGCGCTAATTATGCGTGTTGGGGATATCTCATCCGACGGTGCCTTTGTTGCCGTTTTCGACAGTCGTCACAACTGCTAACACCGGCAAGTCCGCGTTTCCCGACGTTCGGCTTGAGTGCCATCTTGCTACGGATCGATGCAAAGAACGAAGCGCGGCAGCGATTCATCCGGCCGCGCTGACGCCGCCGTTCCACAAGTGTCCTCCCGCGAATCGGCGTTTCCATGGACCTGAATCGCAATCAATTCTTTTTCATCGGCTTGATGGTCCTATTGATTGGACTGCAGGTGCGCTACGTGAGCGCGTACGTGCTGAATCCGGAAGCGACCAAGTTTCTCGCGGAGCGCACCGGGCAGTCTTCCCCAACCAGCACGCTCTTAACCGCAGTCGCCGCACCTCGAAAAGTGCTCCACCCGCCCGACTGGCTTCCCTGGTGCCTGATTTCTATCGGCGCCGTACTTTGTCTGCACTCGCTGGCGATGCCCAAACCGGGCTAAACTTCTCGCGACCCCATACCGTGCTGGGAAGCGGGCCGCATTGCCGCGGCGCTTGCCCGGGCCGCGAATCCTTGCGACTATTATCAGCGCCAGCTATCATCGAGATTGGAACGCCGCGGACCCGCGCCTACGCGGATTATTGCGCGCGCTTCGCCCCGAATTCAGGAGAAAACGCATCCCCATGGCCACTCATCGACGGATCAAAGTCAATCAATCGGGCCAGGTAACGGTCGTCACTTTCAATGATTCGAAGATAATCGACGAGCAGGAGATTCAGGAGTTCGGGCAGGAGCTTTACGACCTCGTGGAGCGTGAAGACCGAAAGAAGATCATCCTCAATTTCGGCAATGTCGAGTTCCTTTCCAGCGCCGCCCTCGGCAAGCTGATTGGGTTCGATAAACGGGTCAAGCAGCACGGGGCCGAACTGATGCTTTCCAACATTCGTCCCGAGATATACGAGGTGTTCGCCATCACGAAATTGACGAAGCTGTTTGAGATCAAGGACGACGAAGCCGACGCGCTGGCCGCCATCTGAGACGACAGCTGGCGAATCGTCACGTGCCGACCAGGGGCGCATTCCCCAACACGGCCCTTTGATCCCTCGAACGCGTGATTGGATTTGTCATTGGCGGAGAATTAATCGTGCCCGAGCATGTTTGGATTTGGACCGCACAAGCGACGCTGCCCAGCCGGCGCGGTGCGCACATGCCCTGCATGCAGGAGATTCTCGAGACGCTCGAAAGCTTGGGCTGGGAAGGTCGCGATCTTTTCGCCGTCGAGATGGCACTGGAAGAGTCGCTCACAAATGCCATCCGGCACGGCAATCGGTTGGATGAATCGAAGCGCGTCCACGTCGAGTGCCGGGCCAGCCGCGATCGTTTTTGGCTGCGAGTGAAAGACGAAGGCAACGGCTTCCGACCGCAGTTGGTTCCCGATTGTACCGCCGACGAGAATCTCGAATGCCCCGGCGGTCGTGGCTTAGCGCTCATCAAGGCGTACATGACGAACGTCGAATACAACGAATGCGGAAACTGTGTGACGCTTGAAAAAATCCGCTCGACGCCGACGAATTAACGGCCGTGCCGCCGGTCTTGCGAGCGAGGCCAATCCGCGACAAAATGAATGATTCCATTCCCCTGTAGCTCAGTTGGTAGAGCAAGCGGCTGTTAACCGCTGGGTCGTAGGTTCGAGTCCTACCGGGGGAGCTTTGAAGCCTCGTCGCAAGTCGTTTCTGAATAGGAACTTCTTGCAACGAGGCTTTTTCGTTTCAGTCAATCCGACACACTCCCGACACACTTTGGCGCTTGCGTGGCGCTTGTGGCGGTAGCGCTTCTACAGTTTGGCTCATACGATTCTTCAGAACGTCCGCGAACCGGACGCCGAGGCATCGAAATGGCCAGCCTTCTCTTCGATCAAGACTCTAAGACCTTCTACGTCCGCTTTCGCTTTGGCGGACGCTCGTTCAAGCGCTCGCTTGATACGGCGAACCAAAAGCTCGCCCGCGGCCAGGTTGCCCGTGTTGAGGAAATGCTTCTCCTGCTGCGGCGTGGCCGCCTAGCGATTCCTCCGGAAGCGGATCCTGCCGTCTACATCCTCTCGGATGGAAAGCTTCTACAGGACAGCGAATCGAAGCTTGTGACGCTCGCGGAGTTGACTAGCGCCTTTAAAGCGAACCGCATAGCTGGACACAAGGAAGCGAGCACGATCAAAACCGAGAACATCCACATCCGACACTTGCTCCGGATTCTTAAAAGCTACACTTTCGCCCAAGCGATCGGCTACACGCAGGTCCAAAGCTATGTCGCGAAGCGGCTCGGCGAGCTCGTCGGCGGGAAACGACCCGTTTCCACCGAGACCGTGCGAAAGGAAGTCGCCACGTTTCGCGTCATTTGGAATTGGGCTCTGAAGCAAGGAATAGTTGAGGGCCCGGCGCCGGTAGCGGGCCTCGAATACCCCAAGCGAGACGAGAAGCCGCCGTTTATGACTTCGGACAAGATAGAGCACATCGTCGAGCGAGACGGCCTCACAGGGGATGAAGCAAAGCGCTATTGGGAATGCCTGTATCTCCGGAGCTACGAGGTGCAAGAGGCGCTCGTGTTTCTCAAGTCTCATGCGGTGCATGCCTATCTCTATCCCATGACGCTTCTCGTTGCTCACACGGGCATTCGGCTGAGCGAGGCGATACGTTCTCGCAGGGAAGACATTGACCTCACGAGCGGCAACATTCTCGTTCGAGAGAAAAAGCGCAGCCGAACTAGAGCGATCACATTTCGCCGCGTGGAACTGACGACGATGGCTCAGGCTGTACTAACGGAATGGCTCAAAACCCAGAAGAACGGCCCGAATACGTTTTGCCGCCCGTGGGATTACCGAAGGCTCTGCGAGCCGGGACCGCCCGAGCCGCTTGATTCGGACACAGCACACGATCACTTGAAGAACTCATTC
>JAKEFD010000387.1 GCA_022616245.1 Gemmataceae bacterium | reverse complement strand
CTTGGCGATGGGCACGGGTGGCTTGACGGCCGGCGCTTGCCGCATGCGTTGGCGATACGGCGTGTCGGCGTACATGTCCACAGTGCCGCTCGGCGCGTGGATGATCATGACGCCGTGCTCGCGGCCGGCGGAGATCACTTGGTTCATGCGCGGGGCCATGACGCCGACGCGCTGCGCCGCCAACTTGCAATAATGCCCGTCCCACATGTCGCAGATGATGATCGCCGTCTTGGCGGCTTCCCACTCAACGCTGCGCTGCACTGCTTCGAACTTCTTGCTGCCCACCGGCTTTTCCGGGCGCTCGCGCAGATTCAGCTTCAAGAGCCCGGGTACTTTCGGCCGATTGGCGATGCGTTCATCCTTATGTCCATCGGAATTGCCGGTCAAGCCAATGGTCAATCCCAGCGCAATGCCGGCGGCGACGACGTACTTCATGGCACAACTCCAAACAGCGAGATGGAGACGCTTCTTGGACTATCATAATGAAGATAATGAAGCGTAACAGTGTGAATTTGACCTTGAGAAATCTAAAGTGACACCTTAGATTTCTCAATATGCGCTATATTCCACGATTGCTCGAAAAGCCGCTGCGCAAGGCAGCCAAACAATTCCCCGCGCTGATTCTCACCGGCCCGCGCCGCGCGGGCAAGACCACGCTATTGCGGCGTACATTTCCAAATGCGTCGTATTGGCTGCTCGAGGATCCCGATCGCGTTGCTCGCTTTCGCGCCGACCCGCACGGCTTTCTCGACGAGGTCCGGCTGCCGGCCATCCTCGATGAAATCCAGAATGTGCCGGAAATCCTGAACTATGTGCGTTCGCGGATCGACGCCGTCCCCACGCGGAAAGGCCAATGGTTCTTGACCGGCCCGCAGGAAGCTCCCTTGATGCGCGGCGTCACGGAATCGCTCGCGGGCCGGGCCGCCGTGTTTCAGCTCTTGCCGTTGTCCAACGAAGAGTCGCCGAAAGTGTCCATGCGTCTGGGCGGGTTTCCAGAGGTGATCGCCGCCAGCGCTGCCGCCGGAGTATGGTTCCGCTCCTACATCCAGACGTATTTGGAGCGCGACGTGCGCGCCGTCAGCAGCATCCGCGATCTGTCCACGTTTCGCCGGTTTTTGGCTCTCGTGGCGACTCGTACTGGTCAAATCCTCAACAAGACCGACCTCGCCGCGCCGTTGGGCGTCGGGGTGCCAACCGTTGCCGAATGGCTCAGCATTCTGGAAATCACCGGGCAGATCCAGCTCGTTCCACCGTTTTTCGAGAACTTCGGCAAACGCCTGATCAAGTCCACCAAGCTCTATTTCGTCGATACCGGACTTGTCTGCCATCTCTTGGGCGTAGAAACCGCGCGGGAACTGGAGAAATCTCCGTTCCTTGGACCAATCTTCGAGAGCTTCGTAGCCGGGGAAATCGTCAAACGCCAGGTGCACCGCGGCCGGGCCAAGGAGTTGTTTTTCTTTCGCGAACAGCAAGGCCTGGAAGTCGACTTTGTCGTTCCGCTGGGCAATCGCAGGCTGCTCTTGGTCGAAGCCAAAGCCACGCACACGCCGCGTCCCGCCCTTGCGGATTCCTTGGCGCGCTTGGCGAATGTGGTCGGTCCTTACCAGCCGTTGGCATTTTTGGTACATCGTCGAAAGCCAAACACTTCGAAAATTCTTGCCTTGCGTCCGGGCGTCCGCGCTGGCGAGGTGGCTGACTTGATTTCCTTGCTTCGTTAGCTTAACGTCTCTCCATGTCCCAAATCCGCATCCTCACGCTCAACCCCGGCCACTTTCACGCCGCGCTTGTGCAAAAAGAGATGTATCCGGGCGTGTCCAACCAGGCGCATGTTTACGCGCCGCTCGGGCCGGATCTCCTGGCGCACCTCCAACTCCTGGCCGGCTTCAATGCTCGCCCCGAGCAGCCGACCAATTGGCAAGTCGAGGTCCATGCAGGACCGGATTTCCTCGAACGGGCGCTGCGCGAAAAGCCGGGCAACGTCGTTGTCCTTGCTGGTCGCAATCGCATCAAGATGGACGCGATCCTGGCCGCTGTCAAAGCAGGTCTCAACGTGCTGGCGGATAAACCGTGGGTCCTCGTGCCGGAGGATTTGCCGAAGCTGCAAGAAGCGCTCAATCACGCCGAAGCGAACGGCCTGGTCGCTTACGACATCATGACCGAGCGCTTTGAGATCACGTCGATCCTGCAGCGTGAATTGGTGCAGGACGAAGCAGTGTTTGGACACCCGGAGCCGGGCACAGCCGGCGAGCCGAGCGTGTTCATGGAGAGCGTGCATTATCTGAAGAAAACCGTGGCCGGCGCTCCCCTGCGGCGTCCGCCCTGGTTCTTCGACGTGCACGAACAGGGCGAAGCGCTCAGCGACGTGGGCACGCACCTGGTGGACCTGGTCTCTTGGATTCTGTTTGCCGAACAGGCCGTCGACTTGACTCTCTCTTCGCCCTTATCGGGTGTGGGTTCTTGGGCAAACGGCGACCTGGTCTTGCACGCCGCCAAGCGTTGGCCAACTGTTTTGAGGAAAGAAGACTTCCGGCAAATCACCGGCGAAGCGGACTTCCCTCCGAACCTTAGGTCCAACGTGCGCGGCGGAAAACTCGAGTACTTTTGCAATTCCCTTGTGCATTACGCCTTGCGCGGCTTACAGGTGAAGCTGAACGTCTTGTGGGACTTCGAAGCAGCTCCAGGCGCGGGCGACACGCATCTGGCCGTCTTCCGCGGCACAAAAAGCCAGGTCGAAGTGCGGCAAGGCAAAGAAGAGAAATTCCGGGCGGAACTGTTCGTCGTTCCACACGATCGTACCGCTACGCGTCCCATCATGGAAAAAACGATCGCGCGTCTGCAAAGCACGTATCCCGGCGTCAGCCTTGTGGATCAGGGCGAGCGCATGTGGGTGACGATTCCGGATAAGTACCGCATCGGCCACGAAGCGCACTTCGCGGAAGTCACACGCCAGTTTCTGCGTTACGTGCGGCGCGAAGTCGCTGTACCTCTGTGGGAAAAGCCGAACATGCTGGCGAAGTATTGGGTCACGACCAACGGCGCGGCGCTCAGCCGCAGCGCCGTGAAGTAGATGCGGTCGCGAGTGCCCGACGCCGCGAGTTTCTTCGCGTTTGCCGCTAGCTGACTCTCTCCATCCGCAACACGTCAAAAGCGCGCCACAGATATTGCAGCCCGGAAAGTGCCGTTGTAATCACCATCACCCACACCAGCACGTCGCGCGTGACATCGACCCAAGCCGCCGGCGACTCCAGCGCCCAGAAGATGCCGACAAGCGCCGCGCACTGCAGGACCATCTTGATTTTGCCGAGCCAATCGGCGCCGAAAACAGCTCCCACGCTTTCCATGAAGCCGCGTAGCCCTGTTATGATGAGCTCGCGCGCGACCACCACGACGACCATCCACGGCTCCAGGCCTGAGTTCGGAACCGGCAAAAGGAAAATGTAGGCCCCGCAGATGAGCACCTTGTCGACCAAGGGATCCAAGTTGCGGCCCAGCGTGCTGCCCAGATTCAGTTTGCGGGCGAGGTAACCGTCGAGCCAATCGGTGAAAGCGGCGAGCGCGAACACAGCCATACACCAGAGCCAAAGCTTGAATTCGATAAGCACGAACAAGACGACGGCCAATCCCAGCCGGCCCGCCGTGAGCTGGTTCGGCAGGTTGAAGACCGGCGGCCGTGTTGGCGTCATCGTCGACATGGAGTACATTCCCTCGCTTGCGCGTCGGGCTGGTGTTAACGCACCGCTCCCAGTGCCCGTCCCAAAAGATCGTAGCCGTCCGCGCCGGTGATTTTCGCAGTGACGATATCGCCTGCTTGAAGGCCCTTGCCTTTGACGCGCACGTGACAGTCGATGTCCGGCGCGTCGGCGTGACCGCGGGCCAGCACATGGCCTGGTGCTTCCGGGTCCGGGCCATCGACGATCGTCTCCAGCGTCTTGCCGATCTGGGCCTGGCTCCAGGACAGCGCGACTTCCTGCTGCGCCTTCATGAGGCGATCGCGGCGCTCGGTTTTGACGTCCTCGGGCATATGATCTTCCAGGCGCGTGGCGGGTGTCCCGGGCTCGAAGGAATAAGTGAAAACGCCGGCCCGCTCGAAGCGGGATTGTCGTACGAACGCGACGAGTTCTTCGAACTCCGCCTCGGTCTCGCCGGGGAAACCGACGATGAACGTGGTGCGCATGGTGAGATTCGGAATGCGCCCGCGCAGCGTTGCAAGCAACTCCTCGGTATCTTGCCGCCGCACGCGCCGTTGCATGCGCTTGAGCATGCGGTCGTTGATGTGTTGCAGCGGCATGTCGAGATAAGGCAAAATCTTGGGTGAAGAGGCCAGCGTGTCGAGCAGCTCGTCCGTGAAGTACATGGGATACGCGTAGAGAATGCGAATCCATGCGATGCCATCCACCTTGTGCAATTCGCGCAAGAGTTCCGCCAAGCGCACGCGGCCATACAGATCCAGGCCGTAGTACGTCGTATCCTGCGCGACGACGATCAATTCGCGCACGCCATCCGCCGCCAGCTCTTTCGCTTCGCGGACGACTTCCTCGATGGGCTTGGTGACGTGCTTGCCGCGCATCCCGGGGATCGCACAAAACGTGCAGGTGCGGTCGCAGCCCTCAGAGATTTTGAGATAGGCGTAATGCCGCGGAGTGATACGCAGTCGGGCGGTGTCTTCCAAGGCGCGAACCGGCGCGGGACGAAACACCATCTTTTGTTCATTCTGCTGGGTGATGGCACGAGCGACCGCTTGCGTGATTTCTTCGCGGCCGAATACTCCCAGAACTTGATCGACGCCCGGCACTTCTTGGAGCAGATCGTCCTTCTTGCGTTCCGCGAGACAGCCGGCGACCACGACCGAGCCGACCCGGCCTTTTTCCTTGAGGGCGAGCATTTCGCGGATGACGGCGAGCGATTCCTGCCTTGCCGGCTCGATGAAGCCGCACGTGTTCACCACGACCACGTCCGCGCCGGCCGCTTCCGGAACGAGCGCATAGCCTTCCTGGGCGAGCTTGCCCAGCATGCGCTCGGAATCGACGAGGTTTTTCGGGCAACCGAGGCTGACAAATGCAAACGTCTTTTGTTCCATGAACTCTTTCCAACCCGTTTACGTTTTGCGCTCGCGAATTCCCTGGCTTTGGCGAATCGCAAACAGGGACGTACTTCGTAACGCAAATCTTTATCTTACCGCTCCAGCCTTGGCCGGGAAAGGCGACTGACTTTTCCTTGGGTGCATTCCCGTTTCTGCGCGCGGCCTGGCGTGATAGGATGGCTTGCTGTGCAGCTGGACAGGAATTCCAGTCTTTTTGGAGGAAGCCATGGACGG
>JAKEFD010000386.1 GCA_022616245.1 Gemmataceae bacterium | reverse complement strand
TTCCCGGGTTTGGCGTCCGGGAACACCAAGAACTCCTGCGTCCAGGTGAATTCCTTTTTGTGCTCGAGAACGACTTCGCCCAGATCGTTGACGACGAACTCCGGCTCGCTCTCCTTGATCGGCCACAGCCGTTGCAGGTCCTGGTTTTCTTCGAAGCTCAGCTTCGTGAGACTGCCATCGCCCTGCTCGGGGGAGCGCTTGGTGATGGGATAGGTGTAGTAACCGTCTTTGGGTTTGCCCTTGATGATCACCTTGAACACTTCGCCCGGCTTGGCTTGTGGTGGATCGACCGTCACGCTGAAGGAAATGACGTTTTGAAGCTCTTGCGAAGCGCGGCTTAGCTTTGGCTTGGCCCGGTTTTCGCGCGCAAACGGGTCGTCCGCATCCTGGCGAGCCGAGGGCCGTAAGGCCCCGGTTACTACTAGCGCCAAAACGGCCACCGTCACCAACCGGACCAAACGCCAAACACGCTTAGACATAGTAGTTACTAACTTCCCTTCCCACATTGATGCGAATAAGGGGGGTGTGGGTGTGTCGCGCGACCAATCCTGTAAATCTGTGATCCTGTAAGGACTTACGAGACGTTTTTTGTCGCGCGGGGTTGTCATGAATCTGGCTACTTCTTCTTCTCCCGCACTGGCGCCTCCACGCCCTGCAATTCCAGCGTGCTGACCGCCCGGGTTTTCATATCGACGACCCGGATGCGGTGGTTATTCGTATCCGCGACGTACATCCTGTCGCCGGCGAAACTGAGACCGCCCGGTTCGTTGAACATCTTCGGCTTGAGCCAACCCAGCGGATCGCCCAGAAACGTCTTGCAAGTGCGTTTCTCGGGGTCGATCAGCTTGATCTTGTTATTGTAGGTGTCGGCGACATAAAGCTGCCCGTCGCGGAAGATGACGCCGAGCGCGTGTTGCAGACGGACTTTATCGCCTTGGCCGTCCTCGTCGCCGAATACGAAGAGGCCTTCACCCACGACGGTGCTCACCCGGCCTTTGCCGTTGAGAGGAACCGAGCGGATGCCAGAGACTTCGCTATCGGCGACGTAGAGGTTTGTGCCGTCCGTGGTCAGGCCGCTGGGTTGTGCGAACGCGGCGTTCGCGAGCGGGCCATCAATGATGTCTTCGCGGCCGCTGCCGGCATAAGGATCGACCGTCAGCTTGTCGGGATCGTAGGTCCAGATCTGGTGATGGCCGGCCATGGCGATGAACAGCTTGCCGTTATGCCATAAGAGGTCCCAGGGGCTGTTGAGGCCGATCTTGAGCGCGGTGCCGCCGCGGTCGCGCTCTTCGCGGTTCTGCTCGCCGGTGCCGGCGATGATCGAGACCGTTTGATCTTTGAGGTTCAGGGCGCGTAGGGCGTGGTTCTTGCGGTCGGCGACATAGAGCACGTCGTTCAAGAGCGCCATGCCTTGCGGGTCGCTGAAGCGGGCTTCGGCAAACTTGCCGTCCTTGAGACCCTCGACGCCGTCGCCGGCTACGGCGATCTTTTTGCCTTCCAAATCCGTAATCACTATACGGTGATTGGTGCTGTCGGCGATGAAGAGCCGGTTCGACGCGGCGTCGGCCAGAACCTTACCGGGGAAGTTGAGCGCGCCCGTGTGCTCTTTCTCCAATCCAAAGTCAATGGGATCTTCCTTGAGTATTTTCTTGTCTTTTGCTTCTTTGACAAGTTCCCCAATCAGCTTGTCGAGCGCATCGTGCAGTCCTTCTCCGGAGCCTTTGGCGACGAGGTTGCCCTCCGCGTCGATCACAACCAGCGTCGGCCAGGAATTGGCGCGGAAGCGTTGCCAGATTTTCTGATCGGCGTCGTTGACCACGGGGTGCTTGATTTGATAACGGAGGACGGCCTTGCGAATGCTCTCGGTGTTCTTTTCGTTTTCGAATTTGGGTGTGTGCACGCCGATGACGACCAGCATGCCGCCGTATTTGGCTTCGAGCTTGGCCAGATCGGGCAGCGTGTGAATGCAATTGATGCAGCACAATGTCCAGAAATCAAGAACGACAATGCGGCCCTTGAGGTCATCCAAGGCAAGCGGCTTGGAGCTGTTGAGCCAGGCGGTGCCGCCGAAGAGACCGGGCGCCGGGTTGCGCTTTTTGAGCGGCCGTTCGCCCCCGAGCGCGACCTGTTGCATGGGGCCGGGGTCACGGCTGCAACCGGTGAAAGCCAGGACAATGAACAAACAGACCGTGGCGATGACGGGAAGGGCGCTTTTGCCCGGCAGAGAAGCAGATCGGCCCGACTGGACCACGGTTCGACTGAGCGAATGCAACAGCTTGATCATGCAACAGCCCCCGCAAGAAGTTGTACCCGGCGCCAGCCGAGCTTTTCTATTCTACGATGCGTCCGGAAGCGGGTGAACGTCAATATTCGTTTAGCGTTCGCTGTATCCTGAGTTGCGTCGTCGCGTTTCTTCGAACGCTAAACGATTGAGGTTTCCGGTTGACCCGCTGCCTTGCAACATCTACCGTTAAGACAACATCATTGGTATTTCTTAACTACGTCCGAAGAAAGTGAACCAATGCCTCAACAACCCGAACACGGCATCCAGCCAGCGGGCAACCCGCTCCCGTCATCCCCTTCCGGGGACACCAGCCCGACGCGCGAGCGAGGGGATATCCAAGATAGCTCGCCGCAAGACGCCGAAGTAATTCCTTTGCCGCCGCCGGCGACCGCACCAGTGCCCAAGCCGCCCGCGTGGCTCGACCGTTGCGACGTGATGCTGGTGTTCTTGTTGCTCGTCTTGACCTTTCTCGTGGGATCGTTTGCGGCAACCAACAGCGATATCTGGATGCAGCTCGCCACCGGCCGCCTGATTGCCGAAGGGGACTGGACGGTGGGCCACGATCCGTTTTCGGTGGCTACCGAAGCTACCGGCAGCCGGCCAGCCGTGCCCTGGATCAACCATTCGTGGTTGTGGACGCTCATCCTCTACACTCTTTACGGTTGGTTTGGCGGCGCAGGCCTAATCGTTTTCAAAGCATTCTTGGGCGTAATACTAGTCGCCTTGCTCTTGAGCATCCGCGACGCCCAAACCAAGCGCTGGCTGTCCGTCGCGTGCGTCTGTTTGGCGGCGCTGGCCGTGAGCAACCGCCTGCTCATGCAACCTATGGTTGCCTCCTATCTTCTCTTGGGACTTTCGCTGTGGGTTTTTCACCGGAGCGGAGCGCTCAGCCATAGCGCGAACATGGCGGGCAATCCTCGGCTGTTGTGGCTCATGCCCCTTGTCTGCCTGGTTTGGGCCAATTTGGACGTTTTTTTCATCCTGGGCCCGTTGTGTTTGGCACTGTTGTGGGCAAGCACGGGAGTCGCGAAGCTTTTCGGCAAGTCCAACGCCGTGCCGGGGCGCACGCTGGGACTTGTCTTCATCACCAGTGTGGCAGCGTGCCTGGTGAATCCGCACACTTATCACGTATTCCAACTGCCAGGCGAATTGGCGTACTTGATTGTTCGCGTGGTTGACTTGCCGGATTTCCTGACAGCAGGCGGACGTACTTTTCAGAATATCCAGCGGCACGACCCGAGTATTTTCACATTGCAGTCCCCGTTTGACCGCACCTTTTGGCTGACGGGCGTCGGCCTTAACGTGGCAGGGTTAAGCTTTTGGCTCTTGTTGCTCGTGTGTCTGGGATCATTCGTCGTCGGCTTCTTAACGGCGGGATGGGCGGGCGCGCGCGGTTTGCAGCCTGGGCGGTGTGCTCTGTGCCTTTTGTTTGTACTGTTCGCGCTCATGCAGCACCGCCTTATACCGCTTTTTGCCATCGTCGCTGGTCCGATCGCCGTTCTCAATTGGGGCGATTGGCTCGCCTGGCGCGAAAGCCAGATTCCAACGGCCATGCCGCGTTCCTGGCAAGCCGCGGGGCTTGCGCGCATCGGCACGGTGGGCGCCTTCTTGATTCTCTTCTATCTGGTCTGGCCCGGTTGGCTGAATTGGCCCCCAGGGGATTATCGGTCTCCGCGCCGCGTGGACTGGTCCATCCATTCCGATGCATCGCTGGCGTCGGCGGCACAAAAGCTGGGTGAGCTGCACAAAGCCGGGCCCGCCCAGCGCGTCTTCAATTTCACCGGCGACCTGGCGAATTACTGCGCCTGGCACGCCCCTGGTGTGAAGTGTTATTTCGATTTCCGCTGGTCACTGTTTCCCTCCGAATCCGGCATTTCAGCAAAGACGAAGAAAGCCCTGCTGGACGACACGCGCGACGAACTGTCCGGCAAGAGCGGCGGCGCCGCGTCCGATATCTGGCACAAGACATTTGCCGACCGCAAAATCAATCTGGTCGCGGTTACCAACATCGACCAGGTCCGCGAACGGAGGAGCCGCGATTTTGTCTTGCAAGCCTGGCTATATCCCAAGAAGTGGGAAGTGCGCTATGGCGACGGACGAACAGTGCTCCTGGCTTGGGGCGAGGGGCAGCCGGTTGAAGGCTACCGCTGGGACGAAGATCTATTGGCACAGGCTTTTGGCGCCCAAGCGGAACAAACCAAGCCACCGGAGGATGGCACGCCGCTCTTGTCCGGGCCTCTGGGAGACTGGGATCTGTATCGTCACGGCGTCAAACCCAGGCCGCTGGAAGCACATCGCGCCAATTTGTTGATGACGTACTCTCAGGTGCGCAGCGTGCAATGGCAAGATCCATTCGTCAACATGGCGCAAGTGGTGCGCTGGATCGAACCCGCCAGCACGTGCGGCGTTGTCGCCGGCTCGGTCACGGGTCCGGCAACGCTTTCGGTCATGCTCAACATTCCCATACGGCTCTATTCCCAGCAAAACATGTCCGGCAGGTCCTTCCTGCGCGCCAAGTACGGCAGTCCGCCCGCCGCCCCGGTGCTGATGGTGCGCCACGCTCGCCGCGCCATTGCCGACAATCCTCAGGACGGCCCTTCCTACAAGGTGCTTGCGGAGGCTTACCAAAGACTCTTTCACCAGCAAGAAGAACACTGGGGGAACTACGGCGGCGATGCCCCGTCCGGCTTTCGCCAAACCATCCGGCAAATCCAGATTGTCACAGCCTTGCGGAACTACCTCTTGCTACAGCCGGACGATTACGATGTCCAGGAGTTGATTGCCGAACTGTACTTGGAGCAGCACTATCTCGACGTCGCGCTCGAGCACATGCGCAATGCGGTCAAGTATATGAATGAGATCAGGGTGGTGGACCCGACGGACCTGGAAGCTCTCAAGGACCGCAAGAGAAAGCTTAACGACAAGCTCAAACTGCTGGACATGGAAGTGAGGAAACGCCGGGGCGATTTTGATCTCACCGCCGCCACGCGCAAAGGCTTGGACAAGTACCGGCTGGCAGTCCGCATTCCTTTTCGAACAATCGACATCAACAACAAGGAATCGGTCGATCCGCGCGGCATGGGACTGGCTCTGGAAGCGCTCAATCAACTGCAAAATGAAAAGCTCATCGAGTCGCTCAATCCGCAAGATCAGCTCGAGGCGTTTTACTGGCAGGTGCGGTTGCTGCTCATGATGGGCCGGGGCGCGGAAATCGATGCTTTCTGGCCGGAGATCGAGAAAGCCCTTGGTCCCTTGTTTTTTGAGGCCCGCGCCATGCACGCGGCGGCCATGGGCGATTACGCCGGCTTCGACAAGGCCATGGCGGAAGTGGAGAAGAGGATTGACTTGGAAAAAGCCGGTTCGCAAATCGCTCAGGTCCTCGCCGATAGCCTTTTGTTGAAGGCTTCCTTCGGTTTCCCGCTGGTTGCGCGCATTGCAGTGACGGTGCGGAGCGACAGCGTGTTTCAAAACCTGGCCGCTTCGCAGGAAAACACCGTGCGTCAAGCCGCCGAATGGCGCTTGCTGCGCGGGCTGCTGGCGCTTGAGGCGGGCGACATCACGCACGCCAAGCGGCTATGCTCGGAATCGATACGGCTAAGCGAGCCGGAGGTGCATTTCCCGGATCGCGCTATCGCCGAACGATACCTGGAGCTGATCGCGCGGCAGGAAAAATGATCGACTGCCTATTTCTTGTTCGACGCTTTGAGCAAATCCCGGTGAACGCGGGCGACGTCCCACATGTAATGATCGATGCGGTGCTCGTCGGCCGCCTTGTTCAGATGTTCCAGGGCATTAGCCTTGTTCCCCTCGAGATCGAAGTAGATGCCGACATATAAGTGGGCATAGAAAAGCTGCCGGCTACGCAGCTCGGGCTTGGGATTGCCGGCGACGGCAGCGGCCAGCACATCCGCTGGTTTGAGCAAGCCCGCGAACAATTCATACACCTGGCGCATCGGTACGCGGCGGTCGTCGCCGATTTTCAGAATCTCTTTGCGGGCTTTGTCCATGCCGTCATGACGGGCCATGCACATGAACCGCCAGACGGCGTTCTCCACATCATTGCTGTCGAAGTCCTGATAACCTTCGAACTGCCGTCTGCCGTCCTCGAATTGTCCGGCATAGTAGTAGGAGATGCCGCGCTGCCAATGACTCGCTTTGCGCAGGGGCTTCTGTTCGATGTACTTGTCGAAATCGCGTACGGATTCCTTGAAGTTGCCGAGCTTGAAATAAGCGCAGCCGCGCTCGTGATAGGCATTTGCTTGCTTCGGATCGAGTTGGAGCGCTTTGGTAAAATCGTCGACCGCTTCCTTGTGCTTGCCAAGGCCGTCGAGCAAGACGCCGCGCTGTAAGAGAAGCTCTGCGTTTTTGGGTGAAGCTTCGACGGCCCGATTCAGCTTGTCGAGTGTGTCGTTCTGCCCTGTAGTGTACGCGGCTAACTTGCTCGTCAGCGCCACACTGAAGACAACTATTAACAAGCGCATGGGGAATTCCTCTTTTAGATGAATAGTCAGTCGGCCCGCGCTTCCTTCAGCCACTCCGTGATGCGCTCGGCTATCTGGTCGCGAATCCGGCGAAATACGGCGAGCTTTTCCTCTTGTGTCCCTTTGGCTTCGGCAGGATCGTCGAACTTCCACGCTAGCCTGTGCTTGACCTGCGGCAAGGCGCCAACCGGACAGGACTTGTCCGCCTCGGCGCAAACGGTGATGAGCACCGACACCGGCTGATCGCGGAACTCTGACAGGTGTTTGGATCGCGCCTGAGACATGTCCACGCCGAGTTCGCTCATGACTTGCACAGTGAGTGGGTTGACTCCTTTGGGATCGGTGCCGGCGCTATGGACTTCGAAGGCATCGGTCGCGCCGCGCAAGAGATGCTCCGCCATCTGGCTGCGGGCTGAGTTGCCGGTGCAAAGGAATAAGACCGTGGTTTTTTGCATCTTTGTTCCCCTGGACTGGTTTGGTTTGTTTTATGGTTTGGATTTGTTTCGGATTTCGAGTTTTGGATTTCGGATTTGCGTTATCGGAAGTCTCTCGAGCGCGCCTGCAGCTCCGCAAGTCGCGCCGACAGATCTTCCAGCTTGGTCACGAGCACGTGGATGACGCCCGCTTCGCGCTGCAGAAAGCCATGGGCAAGCAGGGCGTGGGCGGTGTAGGCGACGCGGCGATAGCGGTCCCAGACTTGCTGGCGGACGATGAGGTTGGCCATGCCGGTTTCGTCCTCGAGCGTGACGAAGGTGATGCCCTTGGCCGTGCTGGGCCGCTGCCTGAGGAGAACGATGCCGGCGACTTGGACATGGCGTCCGGGCGGAAGGGTGGCCAGGTCCGTGGCCCGGGCGACGCCGAGCTCGTCGAGTTGTTGCCGCAGAAAGCGCACCGGATGATCGCGCAGCGACAGGCCCGCCGTGCCGTAATCCGCCACCACCTCCTGCAGCGGCGTCATCTCGGGCAACGATACTTGCGCTTCCTCGAATCCGTCAGAGCCGCGCCCGTCAGGAAGCGGGACAACTCGGGGACTTGGCGAGCCGGGAGCGTAAGCGACCGGAGGACCGACACCGTCAAACAGCGGCATCGTTTCGCGCTCGGGCAGCGACCGCCACAGCGCGAGTCGCCGCGTCAATCCCAGCGACTGGAACGCCCCCGCCTGGGCCAACTTTTTCAATACCGCGCTGCGCAAACCGGTCCGCTGCGCGAAATCCTCGAAAGAGGAAAACGCCCCGTCGCCACGCGCCGCGACGATCTGTTCCGCATGCGCTTGCGACAAGCCACGCACGAGACGCAATCCAAGCCGCAGCGCCCGCTGAGATTGCGGATTGGCATTTGGTTTTTCAATCTGCAATCCGCAATCTGCAATCTGCAATCCACTTGCTTCCAGTGTGCAATCCCAAGCGCTGAAATTCACATCCACCGGCAGCGCTTTGACCCCGTGCTTCTGCGCGTCGGCAACCAGCTGCGCCGGCGCGTAGAAGCCCATCGGCTGGCTGTTGATCAACGCGGCGGCGAACGCGGCGGGGTAATAGCATTTCAGCCAGGCCGACACATACACAAGAAGCGCAAACGACGCGGCGTGCGATTCGGGGAAACC
>JAKEFD010000385.1 GCA_022616245.1 Gemmataceae bacterium | reverse complement strand
GCGATGGCCAGAGCGTTGTCGCGAATCTCTTCCGCGCTAAGTCGATAGCGGTGCGCACGCCACAGCAAGCGGTTGCTTGGATCGATCCCCTCACCCCCAACGCCTCTCGCCTGAAGGGCGAGGGGAGCAATTGCTGACGACTGTCGATACGCCTTGGAAAGTGCGAGCTTGCGCAGAATCGCTTTGACATTCCAGCCCGAATCGGCGAATTCCACCGCGAGCCAATCGAGCAATTCCGGATGCGACGGAAAGTCGCCCTGACTGCCAAAGTCGCCCAGGGTGCGGACCAGGCCGCTGCCGAACATCTGCGCCCACAGACGATTGACGGCCACACGGGCCGTGAGGGGATGATCGGTCTGCATCAGCCAACGCGCCAGGCCGAGCCGATTCTTAGGCTGATGCTTGTACAATGGCGGGAAGAGCGCGGGGACGTCGCGACCCACTTGGTCGCCTTTCTGCTGGAAATCGCCGCGGATAAGCACATAAGCGGGCCGCGCTTCCGGCATTTCTTCCGCGATCAACGTGTGCGGAATCGCCTCCTCGGTTTCCTTGAGCTTCTTGACGGCTTCCTCGAGTTCCTTTTCCAGAGGCTCGAACACTGCGCGCGCGGGAGCATAGACCTTTCTCAAGAAATAATGCTGCAGAGTCTTTTTCTGTTCCGTGCTTCGTTTCGCGGCAGCGACGTTGACGATGGCGGCAAGTTCCTTTGGGATCTTCTGTGTCGCGCGGATGCGCTGCTCCCAAAATGCAGCCGAGGTTTCGACGCGCTCGTCGGGCGGAAATCGGGTATAGACGCCCGCATGGTCGAAGTAGGCCGCGCCGTCAATCAAGCCAAACGCCCAGCCGGCCAGCTTGGCGCCCGGCTTGAGCGCGACTTTCTCAGCCTCGACTTCCAGGCGGACCCATTCGCCTTTCTCGGGGAGCGGGCCGGCGTGAAACGGGCCTGCGTTGGCCGGGCCGGCAGCCTGGCCTTGAGTTTTGGGCGCGAGGTCCTTGATTTCCGGCCCCCAATAGACACGGTGGTCCCATGAGCCGTCGTTGAATTGAAGCAATAGATGCTTGGGCGGATCCGTCGGGTCGAGCCAGACGTAACAAAACAGTTTGTCGCCTGCCTCGATCTCCAGTTGCACATCGGCGTTGGTGAAAAAGTCGTTGTGCACGCCGCTTCCGGAGCGATAGACGGCGCGGCGGCCGCTGAAAACGGGGTGGTCGGGCGCTGTAACCCACTGCCAGCCGGCCTCGCCCTGAAAACCCGTCTTGGCTCCTTGGGGCGGCGCGTCGTCCAGCCACACCACGTCTGCGCCTTCGGTCGGCGGCTTGAGTGCTTCGGGCTTGTCTTCCAACGGGTCTTTGTACTTGATGCGCGCCAGCTCCAATTGAATGCGTTCTTCCAAACGCGCTTTTGTCTTATCCAGAACTTCGATTGTCTTTGCTTGTTCGGGAGTGGGCAATTTCAGGAGCGGCGGGAGCGGCTCGTTGTGATTGCCGCTTTTCATTGGTTCTTTGATGCCCGTGAAAAACGCAAAGAGCTGGTAGTATTCTTTTTGCGAAATGGGATCGTACATATGGTCGTGACACTCCGCGCAGCCTAGCGTCAATCCGAGCCAAACCTGGCCCAGGGTGTTGGTGCGATCGACGTTGTAACGGACGACGAATTCCTCCGGATCGACGCCGCCCTCTTCGTTGAAGCGCGAATTACGCTGGAAGCCCGTGGCGATTTTCTGCGCGACCGTGGGCTTGGGAAGCAAGTCGCCGGCAATCTGTTCAATGGTAAACTGGTCGAACGGCGTGTTGGCGTTGAAGGCGTTGATGACCCAGTCACGCCACAACCACATTTGCCGGGTGCTGTCGAAATGAAAGCCGCTGGTGTCGCCGTAGCGAGCCAGGTCGAGCCAAATCTGTGCCATCTTCTCACCATAGCGCGGCGAGGCCAGCATCCGGTCAACGAGCTTCTCGTAGGCGTCGGGATTCTTGTCATTCAAAAACCGATCCAATTCTTCCGGTGTGGGAGGCAAGCCGCGCAGATCGAAAGACAGCCGGCGGATGAGCGTGGGCCGGTCCGCGGCCGGCGACGGCTCAAGCCCCGCTTTTTCCAGCTCGGCAAGAACAAAAGCGTCGATTTCATTGTGCACCCATGCGCGGTTTTTTACTTTGGGCAGCGCGGGCCGCTCGGGCTTCACGAAAGCCCAGTGCGTCTTGAATTCAGCGCCTTGTGCAATCCACTGTTTCAGTATTTCCTTTTGCGCGGCGGTAAGAGACTTCTTGCTTTTGGGCGGCGGCATCCGGTCTGAACTATCGTCTGAAAAAATGCGGCGCACGAGTTCGCTGTCGGCAGGCTTTCCTGGAACGATGGGCGTCGCTCCGGAGCGCGTCGCCTTGAGTGCGGACGCGCGCTGATCCAAGCGCAGACCTGCTTTCTGCTCCGAAGGTCCGTGGCAAATGAAACAGTTCTGCGCCAGGATGGGCAAAATGTCGCGGTTGAATGTGACTGCAGCGGCTTGCGCGCGCGGCTTCCCTGATTGCGCGAAAGCACCACTTGCGCAGGCGAGCAGAACCGACAATGCCATTTGAAGGAAAGGTCGCATTCCCTGGACACTCCCCGGATCGCAGCAGTCATTGTGACCAAAAAGCGATTGTCATGCAAGCGAGGCAAAACTGCCTTGACGCGCTTGGCCTTGCGTTTGACAATGTTTATGGGGCGGCGTCCGTCGCCCGCGGGCTTATTTCTGTTTGCGGAGGTTCCTGCCATGAAACGCTTTGCCTTGGCCCTACTCGTCCTTATCGCGGTTTTCAACCCGGCTTTCGCGGCCGGCATCACCGGTCAATACGTCGAGGCGCGAACCTGCGACGTTTGGACCGGACCCTGCTTCGCCAACGCCGACTTCAACCTGAGCGGCAAGCACGCCGTGCTCGCCTGGCGCGTCGAGAAAGGCGACCTGGAAGGCGTGGCGCTTGAAGGCCTGAACATTGTCGCCGTCGTGTCCGCGCAAAACACGCTCGGCCTGGAGCAAACCGGGCCCGCCAAGGCGGTGCTCATCATCGACCAGCGCGCCAACGCCTCGCAAAAGGAAGCCCTGATTCGGCTGGCCAAGAAGCAAGCAGGCCGACTGCTCGATAACGTCGTCGGCGTCCAAAGCGCCAAAGTGAACCTCACGCTGTGCCAATGCGACGGCGAAACCTGCGCCGAGCTGGACGCCACGGTCGCGAAGCTCAAGACGCGCTGCATCGACCACAAGGAAGACAAGGCCTGCGGCAATGAATCCGCTTATTATCCCCCGCTCGCACGCGGCGTCCACGCCCGCGTCGGCGGCGTGGTCGAGCATCTGTTCCGCGGCAACGGCCTCAACGAAACCTGGAGCGACTACGGCCGCCGCGGCGCCTACGTCGGTTCCTTCGAGGCCAAGTAGTCACGCCGAATGAGTAGACCCCACGCTCCGCGTGGGGCTTTCGACGCCGCCTGCGTTTCGCGTTTCTTCTCACCAAACGCGAAACGCAGGCGGTTGTGCATATCTTGTGGAGAAGCCATCCATGCGCCGCACCTTCTGTTGGTCAATTCCGTGCTTGGGACTTTGCCTCGCGCTCTTAGCCGCCAACGCCGGTGAAGGGAAGTACTCCATCAAGGTCGGCGATAACCCGCCTCCCAACGAGATTGCCGAGAGCATTCGCAAGCTGCTTGCGCCGCAATCGATTCAGCTTTTGGATGGGGGCGGCAAAACGCTGTGCGAATTATGGTTCCGCAAGGAAATCCCGGCCGACGCCACGCCGGAGCAAATCAAGAACGGGCTTACCTATCGCGAAATCAAGCAATCCGAAGTGCTTGGCGCGGTCAAGTTCGAGCAAGACTATCGCGACTATCGCAAGCAGAAGGTGAAAGCCGGCTCGTATACGTTGCGGCTTGCCTACCAGCCAATGGATGGAGATCATACCGGCGCGTCGGAGCATCTGGATTTTCTCGCTGTCATTGACGCGTCCAAAGACACCAAGCCCGAGATCATGGACGCGAAACACCTCTCGGAAGTGAGCGCGAAAAGCATCGGCACCGGTCACCCGGGCGTTTTCATGCTGTTCCCGCACACAAAGCCGGGCGCCAAACCCGCGCTCGCCGCCATGCCCAAAGAACACTGGGTCGTGCAGACCAAAGGCGAAATCGTAGTCGGCGGCAAAAGTACCGGCACCAGTCTGGGCATCGCGCTGACCTTGGTCGGGGCAGCGGAATAAGACCTCATTTCGATTTGCAAACAATCCCTCGCTCGCGCGTCGGGCTAGTGTGCGCCGCGGTACTTTCCACCGTTTGAACATGCCGGCATGGCATCAGATTTGCTCCATTCTTGCCTAGCCATCGGAGTGCGGCGAACGCTCGTTCGTCGTTCCGGGGGAGGCCAACATGTGCACACAATTCTGGAATGAAACCGCGAAAGGCTTTGCCGACTACGTGAGGCATTACCACCCCTCTGTCACACGCGGCGCGGTTTGCGTTCAATTGGATCAAGAAGAACAACCGTCCGAAACGGAATGCAACCGCTTCGTCGTGGGCGTCTTTGGCAACGACCTTGCACTCGGCGAATTGGCATATCGCGAAATCCGGTTGATTCGCCGAGAACTGTCGGCAACGACGTTGCAAGAACTAGGTTTCGGCGCGAGCGATGACGGCGCAGCCTGGGCATTGCTGATCGCCGAACAAAACTGCGATTTCCAGACTGCATTGGGAAAGCAATTCCGGCATGAATTGTTGAAGTTATCCCTGGAGGATTTGATTTGGCAAGTTTGGCACGCGCTAAACTGCGTGGATGAGCGCAGGAAGCGCTAGACGCATTGTCGAAGCAACATATTGCAATGTAGTCATTTACGTCAATCACAGCCGGTTCCCCGCGATCGGCCTTTTCTTCTTTTCTTGATCTTTCCTATACTGCACGCGGTTTCGACACGTCCTTTCGCGTGGGAGCCCTTGACATGCCGTTGTCCGCCGGTTGCCGATTCCTTGTCGCTTGGAGCCTCGCTGCATGCTGGTCCAGCGTCGCGCGCGCTTCGCACACGGAACAGCGCGACTATTCCATCCTCGTCGACGGCAAGGAAGCGGGCCAATCGCGCATGACCATCGTCACACAGGACGACGGCACTACAGTGGTTTCGGGAACGGCGCGCGTCGACGTCCGTTTGCTCATCGGCAACTACAGCGTGCGCATCGACGGCACGGAATGGTGGAAGGACGGCAAGCTCATCGGCGTCCGCTCCAGCACTGTCGAAAACGGCAAAAAGACCGAGGTGGTCGTGTCGGTGGACGGCAACCAACTGCGGGCCCGCGTCAACGGCCAGGACAAAGCGGTGCGCGCCGATGTGTGGACCAACAGTTTTTGGAAGCTCGCAGACGCCCGTTTCCACAACAAGCCGGTGCCTGTATTCGAGGTTGACAGCGGAAAGGAGCATATGGGCCAATTGAATTTCATTGGCACGGAACAGCTCACCATCGCCAACCAGCCGCAAGCGTGTTACCGGTTTCGCGTGACGGGCGGCGCGTATCCCGTCGACGTCTGGTTCGACCGTTATCATCGCATGGTGCGCCAGGAGTTCGTCGAATCCGGGCACAAGACCATCGTGCAACTATTGAGCGTGCGCCGCTAAACACATTCTCACCGCAGAGAGCGCGGAGGACGCGGAGAAGAGAGGAGCGATTTGCGGTCGCCGCACATACCCTTTACTCTCTGCGCTCTCCGCGCACTCTGCGGTAATCTGCCTTTTGGAATTCGATCTTGCCTGAAAACACAAAAACTGGTTTCTTATCGTCTGTGCGCACATCCAAGGAAGGGGACGCCATGGCCGATCGAGCCGCCATTCGCCAAACGTTGATCGAACTCATGGAAGCGGACACGGGGGAGAATTACGCCAACCTGGACGACAGCAAGAAGCTGCGCGAGGAATTAGGACTCGATTCCGTGGATGTGGTCAGCATCGTTTCGCAAATCGAGCGGCATTTTCGCATTCGCCTGAGCCAGGATGAATTGTTGAAACTCGTGAGCGTGGGCGATCTCTTGGACCTCATGATCGCCAAAGTCACCGCGTTGCCGCCTACGCAAGCTGCCTAGTCCGAATTATCTAATGCAGACTGCGCAGAGAGCCCGGTAGTCCCTCCAAGAATCGAAGTCCCATTTCTACAAGCACACGTCGCTCAAATCTCGTATCATTGGGGCGTCGGGTGACATGCCCAAGGGCCGAGTTGCGTGGCGCTTTGCATGCCTTGGCGGTGCTGGTCCAGGGTCGATGTCCTTGCACACGAGCCGCCAAGGCATGCCACCCTTTGCGCGACGTCAAATAACGTCGTAGTGGAGCGAGCATGACCTCTTCTCGTCGCACCTTCGTCGCCGCCGGCGCAATGGGCGTTGGCGCCGTCCTCGCCGATCCCGTCTTCGGCTTCCAGGCCAACGAGCGCATCCATTGCGCGGTCATCGGCACGCGCGGCCGGGGCGGCACGTTCTACGGCCCGTTGTCCAATCGTAAGGACACGCTGGTCGTCGCGCTGTGTGATGTGGATGCCAATGCGTTGGGCGGCGCGGCGCAGTCCGTGGAGAAACGGCAGGGCAGGGCCCCGCGCGCGGTCGAGGATTTTCGCCGCGTGCTCGACGATAAGACCATCGACGCGGTTTTTGTGTGCACGCCGCACCATTGGCACGGCCCGATCGCGCTCCGGGCGCTCGCAGCCGGTAAACATGTTTACGTGGAGAAGCCGGCTTCGCACGTTTACCGCGAAGGACAATTGCTTGTGCAGGCGGCGGAAAAGCACCGCAAAATCGTCCAGCACGGCACCCAGATGCGCTCCAGTGAAGTCACCATCCGGGCCCGCGAGCTATTGCGCTCCGGCATCATCGGCGACGTCAAGATGGCCAAGGCCTGGAACGTGCAAAGGCACAGCCATCGCAACCCGGTGGCCGACGCCGACCCGCCGCGCGGCGTCAACTACGACCTCTGGCTCGGCCCCGCCCCCGAACGCCGCTTCAACCCCAATCGCTTTCATGGCAACTGGCAGTGGTATCGCGACTACGGCAACGGCGACATCGGCAACGACGGCATCCACGACATCGACATGGCCTGCATGGGCCTGGGCGTCGACCGCCTGCCCATCCGCGTCACCGCCCACGGCAGCAAGCTCGACCTTACCGGCGAGCGCGAATACCCCGACAACATGATGTGCGTTTATCAGTTCGACAACAACAAAGCGCTCATCTACGAAGACCGCGGCTGGACTCACTACGGCATGAACGGCTTTGATAGCGGCAACGAATTCTACGGCACCAAAGGCTACATGCTCTTTTCGCGTCGCGGCATGTTCCAGGTCTTTTTTGACCGCAAAGGCACAAAAGGCCCCGGCATGAACGGCGACAGCGGCATCGAGCGGCACATCGATAACTTCCTCGACTGCATCCGCACCGGCCGGCAGTCCAACGCTGACGCCCGCACCGCGCATCTATCGTGCGCCCTCGTGCACCTGGGCGAAATCGCTTACCGCACGGAAAAGGTGCTGCAGTTCGACCCCAAGACGGAAACAATTACCAACGACAAGCAGGCAAACGCCATGCTGACAAAGGAGTATCGCAAGCCGTGGGGGCTGCCGGTCTAAGAGAGTTTGCCGCCGCAGAGTCCGTTCCCTCACCCCGACCCCTCTCCCTCCAGGAAGTCGGGAGTATTCGCGGCCAATACTTGTTCCGCGGCGGCTCGCCACCGCCCGCGCACGGCTTCAGTTCTTAGTACGCTTCATTTCGCAAGACACCGCCAATTTCCTATAAATACTTGAAATTGAAAACTTTGCGCTTATAACAAGCACATGCTAGTGAACGATCACTTCTCGTTTGAATGTTTGATTCTTGGAAATGGAGTCGCCCCATGTCGTCCAGTCGCAAGTCTGCAATTGTTCCAAGCAAATGGCTAAAGTCGCGATCTTTTCGGCCAAGGTTGGAATTTTTGGAAGATCGTACCTTGCCCTCCGCCTCGTTCCTTTCAGACCCGGTGAACCCTGGCAGGTTCGTCGTGCAGCTGAGTGAGGACATTCCAGGAACTGCGGATCTCCTCGCGGTCGGCGTGGCGGGCGGCCAGCTGCAATACAATCTGAACGGCGCTGGATTCACTAATGACCTGGATTCGGCCACGCCCGGCACGCAGGCGCTGGCGATGTCCGCCATTTCGCGCATAGATGTGACCCTGGGCGGGGGCGGCGACACTTTGACCCTAGACTTCTCGGGCGGCAACCCGATTCCGACGCCGTCCGGCATCCATTACAACGGCGGCGCGGGCACGGACACCATTGCCGCCACCCACGATGCCAACTTCACTCTTACCGACAACAGCCTGACGTTGACGCCCGGAGGCGTCGTTAACTTGGCCGGTGTCGAGCAGGCGAACCTGACAGGCGGCAACTCGCCGAACGTTTTGGACGCTTCAGCCTTTACCCTGGGCTCTGTGACCTTGGACGGCGGCAACCAAAATGACATTCTCAAAGGCGGCGCTGGCGATGACCTGCTTTTGGGGAGCGAGGGCACGGACACGATTTTCGGCAATGGCGGCAACGACACCGTTGTCCTTGGCAATAGCGGCAGCACTGTCTTCGGCGGCGACGGCGACGACACGATCATCGGCGGCAACGGCAAGGACATCATTCACGGCGAAGCGGGCAACGACACCCTCCTCGGCAACAACGGCGCTGACGAACTGTTCGGCGGCGACGGCGATGACCGCATCGAGGGCGGATCGGGCAACGACCTGGTCGACGGCCAGGCCGGTTACGACACCGTCATCGGCGTGGGCAGCAGCTTTACCCTCACCGACGCGTTGCTTACCGGGCTGGGCACCGACACGCTTGTCAGCATAGAACGCGCGGAATTGACGGGCAGCTCCAGCAATAACATCATCGATTGCACGGCGTTCACCGGCGACACCCTCTTGGCCGGCGGCGGCGGAACCGACACGCTGCTGGGCGGCAGCGGCGAAAACATCATGGCCAATAACGTGGGCGGCAGCACCACGTTTGTCGCCGGCAACAACAAGAACACCATCAACCTCACGGCCGCCGGCTTCGCCTTTCTTTTCGACACCGGCGGCGACGACACGATCAGCTTCGCCGCCACTGGCAGCGGCATTACCCTGGACATGAACCTGTCCAACGGATTTGCGCAAAACGTCGACGGCAGCGGCTTCATGGTGGCGCTCAACGGCACGTTCGAAAACATTCGTGGCAGCGCTTTTAGCGACACGGTGATTGGCAACCCAGCCAATAACCTCATCTTTGGCGAAGATGGCATTGACACGATCCACGCCGGCGCGGGCAACGACCTCATCTTTGGCGACGATGCCGAGGGTCTGGTCAGCGGCGACGATCTCCTGTTTGGGGAAGACGGCGACGATGTCATCCACGGCGGCGGCGGCGCCGACCTCATCTTTGGCGACGATGTCGCCGGCACGATGAGCGGCGACGATCTCATTTTCGGCGACGAGGACATCGACACGATCCACGCCGGCGCGGGCAACGACCTCATCTTTGGCGACGATGTCGAAAGCCAAATTACGGACGGCGGCGACCTTATTTTCGGCGAAGACGGCGACGACGTCATCCACGGCGGCGGCGGCGCCGACCTCATCTTCGGCGACGATGTCACTGGCACGATGAGCGGCGACGATCTCATCTTCGGCGATGAGGACATTGACACGATTCACGCCGGCGCGGGCAACGACCTCATCTTTGGCGACGATGTCGAAAGCCAGCCCACCGATGGCGGCGACCTCATTTTCGGCGAGGACGGCGACGACATAATCCTCGGCGGCGGCGGCGCCGACCTCATCTATGGCGACGATCTGGACGGTGTGACCAGCGGCGACGACCTCATCTTCGGCGATGAGGACATCGACACGATCCACGGCGGCGCCGGCAACGACCTCATTTTTGGCGATGACGTCGAAAGCCATCCGACCGACGGCGGCGACCTCATCTTCGGCGAAGACGGCGATGACGAGCTCCACGGTGGCGGCGGCGGCGATCTCATCTTCGGCGGCGATGACGACGGCAACGACCTTCTCTTTGGCGAGGACGGCGACGACGAACTGCACGG
>JAKEFD010000384.1 GCA_022616245.1 Gemmataceae bacterium | reverse complement strand
TAGATCAGGTCCGCTTGGGCCGGCGCGGCTGTCGCACTCGCGACTCCTTGCGGCGACAGTAGTTAGGACTTGTGAATCGAGCGAGGGGTGTATTCGTCTTGGTAGTCATTCCGGCGTTAGCGATCTCGCTCGCGGCAAGTCATTGGCCTGCTTGGGTGGCGAGCAAGCCCGGACCTGCCCCGCGCCATCGCCGCACTCGCCGGCCCGCGCGGCGCCGCGCCACACCGGAAGCCGCAGCCGGCCTAGTTGTCAAAGACCAAGCGAACTGAACTAAGCGCTTGGGTCAAGCGGGTTGCCCCGCCATTCGTAAAAATCACCCGGCGAGTTCCGCCATGGCTGTGCCGCGGCGGTCACGGGCTGAAGACACGTTCCCAAGACCAGAATCAACTTACTACCAAGGGATAGTCGTTTCAACCTCTTCTTGCATTGCAGAACGAGAAGCGTTGGCGGCATTAATTCCCCGGGCGGCATTTAGGGCGACGATGCGCCAAAAGACTTTACCTTCGAACCAATGCTCGCTATCTCGAAGTTTCCCGGACGGGTCATGGTAGAGGTACAGCGCACCGCTAGCTTCCTCATCACTTTCGTCAGATGCTTCGGTGTCACCGGGTTCGTCCTCTGACTTCGCCTTTCGCCGTCGTCGCATTATGCCAACATCGCCGCTCTTGGACACCCAAAAGGGCTCGTCGGCTGGCGCGTCCGCGGCAGCAAGTAGCACAGTTCCAGGGGCAACGTAGCCTACGCCCGATTTAATAGCGCCGTGGACGTCTGTCGTAACGCGAATTCCATCGACACCGCGAATGAATCGTAGTCCAATATTTCCCGCAGCATTCACGTCTGCGTTAATCGGTTGCGAATGAACAGAACATTGTTCATTCGCGCAGACAAAGTACTCTCCGCTGTCGCGAAGCACCCATGGCTTCTCCAGGAGGCCCCGCTCGACTTCATCTGCGATTCTGCGCAAGTTTTGACTCACGATGCTCCGGTCGTCTTTGTCTCTCCAAATTCTTTGCAACCAACTCTGGTGCAGCCATTCCGGATCAAACCGGTCCGCGCGGCAACCTGGTGCACCACAATGCGAGCAGAAACGAGATGAAAACCGTGCGTCGACAGTCGCGACGGGTACGCCGAACAAACCGCCGATGTGCTGCGCGAACGAGAGGATGCGCCGATGGGACCAGCGAGCCAGCCCGGCATTCTCGTTCTTCGGCCGGTCCGAGCTCATCCTGTAGCGCTTCAGGTCTTCGTAAGCAAGGACGTGAGCCGGTTCAAAAGCTGGGTGCGGGTGTTTCGCCTCGATTTGGTGTATGCCATTTGGCGTGTCGCATTGGATGAGATTGTCAGCTATCTCCCGATAGAAGTGGGCGCGTTCGGGGCGGTGCCACAGTAGCTCGCCGGAAGGCTGGTGTCGGAATCGCCAAACGCCCCGGCGAAGATCCTGCTCGAAGCCAAGAGTCTGAGCCACGTCAGCGTGTGCGATCAACTTGGCTCGATGTTCCCGCAAGTGATCAAGATGCTCCGTGTCGCACCGATCGAATTTGGCATCCTCCGGGACGCGACGAATCTCGCCAGGTTGGCGAGGGCGGCAGGTCCATCGCCGGACGAAATTCTTCACGTCGTCGAGAAAGTTGAGACGCGCCATTGACAATCCGCCTCGGTAGGTCTTGCCATGCGGCAGGTTGTTCGCCTCGTCCTTGCGGTCATGGTGCTTAGTTACCGGCGGCTTGCGTAAACGACGGAACAGCCCATCGCCGAAATGCGTACGCTCGCGGCTCCCCGGTTGGCGCTCGGAATAACTTAGCTTTTGTCGGAGGACCCGATCAAACAACACCCAGAGGCTGTCTGCTGCTCGGCCATCGTTGCTATCATTTCCGGCAAACAGCGCCCTCGCGAGCGACGCGCGCAGGTCGTAGACCGTATCGGCAAACTCCTCGTCTTCCTTGTTGCGCTTTTGCTTGCAGACCTCCCGATCCGCATCGCGCGCCTTCGCCTCCTCAATCGTTGGCACGATGGTTTTGGGCAATGAATCTCTGAGACGACTTAGCCCAGGATCTTGCGTGACAAGCCAATCCCACAAAGGCGCATCGTGACCGATGTCGTTGAGCGACTCCCTCATCGTGTCACGCTCGGACCAATTGACGAGAAGTTCGCCAGCCTTTCGACAGTTTTCCCGACTCTCGTCCGGCGGCAAAGTGATGTTTTCCGATTTCCAAATCGTACCGACACGCTTTTCGGTCCCGTCCTTGCGCTTGCGAATTTTATCCTTGTGCTTTGTTCGACGTGTGACAGACTCAAGCATGAGTAGGCGCACGATACGAAGCAGGACATTGTTCAGGTTGAGGCGCGTGCGGAGCTTTTTGACGCACTCTTGGAGGGCCTGTTCTTCGGCCGGCAGAGTTTCGCCATCGCCGGGAAGGGAAACCGTCGCGGTGTGCTCCAACAGCGCGTACACTTCTTTGCCCTCGCATTTGCCGACCGGCCACGCGACCATTCCGTCGGGCTTCGAGAACGAAAGCCGCCACCACGCTCCCGCCGAAGAGACCCGATAACCGAGGTCGGTCCCGCGGACCGCAAAGCCCTTCTCAATTGCTTCTTTCGGCCAGTTGCGCTCACCCGGGCGCAGCCCGGGTGCAAACTCGTCGTCTGCGGATGCCTTGGTAATAGCCTTCTTCAAAAAGAAGACACGCGTCATGCCGTCACGAGGCTTCGTAAGTTTCACGTCGGAGCCGACATGCTTTTTCAACCAATCAGCCAAGGAAGATAGCCCGGCATCGCAACTGAAATTAGCGTAGACGCGCGGCGCGACCTTTCTCGAATGGTGCTTTTGCTTGGTGGCTTCCAATTCATTCCGCTCCCAGGTCAGCTTGATGCCGCTTAAGGTTCCTTGCCGAGTTTTTCCCCCAAGCAGGTCGTCGTGAAAGACTAGTTGCTCTTTTGCTGAGACTCTTGCCTGCCCTCCCGGCAGTTCGAAACTCCGCTCGAAATCCTCGTAGCCGCGGAGAGCAATCTTAACGTTCTCGACGGCGCTGTAGGATCGGTCAGACTGCCTGCTAAGTAGTTGCTTGAGAACTAGGACAAGACGGGACTTGCCATTTTGCGTTGTTTCTTTTGAGAGCCAGTACTCGACCGCGGAGTTCTCGCCGAAAAATGGCCAAACGGGATGCTTCACCGCGTCGCTTCGGGTAAACGTGATAGAATCGGGCTTGTCGGCCAGGTGCTCGTTGTGAGACACAAAGGCAGTAACACAGTCGCGGTCGTCGCGGCCACAGTCATTGTTGTCGCCATGATCCGACCCGTCCCAGAGCCATCGACGCTCAAGAGCGGCGAGCCATTCAAACAAGCGCTGGTCGCCGAAGTCGCGCGACTTTCTTGCGCGCATCCTGTTGACGATTTCGATCAATTCTTGGGCTGAGGGTGGCGCAGCGTCAGCTATTGCCGCCTTGCTCATGATCTCAGTCCATTTCTCGCGAATCTTTGACCAGCCTTTGATGGTTCTTCTCAGAATTCGTGGCTGTTCGGCGGCGCCGAATGAAACTCGGCTAAGATGTACGGACATTTCAACCAATTCGTACTCGTTGCGAAGGGTGGTCAGCCATTTGCGCATACCGAACGCAGGGCATAGCTCGAAATCGGTGGCGTCGCTGGGCGAGTCACCCTCGATTAGGAAATCGCTCGCCGTCAACGTTTCCTTTTTGATCGGCTTGCCGTCGCGCTTAATGCGAAGCCAACCGCCTCGATCAAACAAAGCGGATTGTAGTTCCCATACGACGCGTTCGTTGGTGCGCCGACGAACCCACCCTAAGTGGCTCCGAATGCGCTGGCCGGCAAGGTTCCACATCGCCCGTTTCCACTCTCCACCGGCTTGTCGCAATTTGACGGCACCAACGGTGAGATTTGCCGCTTGGTCAATCTCTGCGAACCCGGGGAGAGGAAGGCAGTGAGCGTCCAGAAGTCGTTTGTAGCCTGCGATCGAGCCCTGCTGCTCGGACAGTCGTCGTTTCGCTTCCGCCTTAGCTTTGGAAGTTTCCCACCGGGGGAGATTTTCCGCCAACAGTTGCCGCTGTGATTCACTCCAGTTCGTTTTTGCAAAGCGTTTGCGCCATTTCTGCTGGAGCTTACGAACTTCGTTGATTTGATTCACTGGCAAGTCGCCGAGACTTTCGCAGAGCTTATCAAGAGAAGATGCACTCGCTACGAGCTGAGCAAGTTGCCTCCGGTCGTCCTCTAGGATTTGTGATCTAGCGGCTTTCCAGTCCACCGTCCCGTATTTCTGCTTCAATGAGTTGATCTTCTTCTGTCCGTCCTGTTTGGCGCTGATAAACTCCTCGCGATGCTCTAGAGCCTCAACAAGCGCCTTGACAGAACTGCACTTCTGCGCTTCCTCGCAAATTGCCTTTTCCAACAACCAACCCGGGCGCTTTCCCGACACTTTCCTGGCCGTGCCGGATTTTGAATCTCCAGCAGAACGAAGCCCCTTGGCAATCGAGTTGCAGTTTGTGAGCAGGTCGAAATCAGATCGCGGCATTTGTACGTTCGACGCATCCTCGCTTGGAGGGCACAAGTCCTTGGCGATTCGACGACAGCATTCCGCAAGCTCTACAGCTTCGGCCTCCGACTTTCCCTTGTCCTTGAATCCCTCGAGAAGTTCGCCGTTCTCTAGGAGTGCGAACGTCGTCGGATTGGCTCTGTAGGCGCTTCTCGCTTTATGTAATTGCTCGAAGGTACTGATTTCTCGCCAGTCCCGCCAAATCCCATCTTTTTTTTCCCGCCATACTCCCGCGCCGCGATGCATCTTGAGCAGCCAGCCGCACAAGTAATCGACGCCTTGATTGAATGCCTCACGGGTGTCGTCGAGCAGCCGTTGAGTTGTCGCCACTTCTTGAGTACGCTCGGTGAACCGATCTCGATCGACGACGGGTTCATTCGGCCTCAAGTCCAAGCGGAGTTTGTAGCTCTTGGTGGGCATGACATGCCTCATCACAATTAGTCGTCGCGAGTGAGTTCTTCAATCGGTCCACCGGTTGATACGGCCGGCCTCAAGTTCCCGACTCTTTCGCCCCTTCAGGGCTTCCTTGATCCGGTCCCGTGTGTTTCCCGCCAGGGCTCGTGCCCTGGGCTATTGGCTTTCGCCCCGTTCGGGGCTTGAACATCGGGTTGTATTCCCCTCGCTTGCGCGTCGGGCTAGTGCTCGCGTCGCGGGTTCCCTCGCTCACGCGTTGGGTTGGTGTTACTTGTTCGGGCGGCGGCAAGCGTTACAGCACCACCATGCCCCGGCAGCCCGGCGGCAGGCTGGGGCCGAGCACCGTGGTGTTGGCGCGGGCTTCTTCCTCGTCCGGGCCCAGGTCTAGGATCATGACCTTATCTTCACGCAGGTTCATCACCATCTCCAGCGCTGTCTGCAACCTTACCCGGTCGATGTCCTTGAGTACACAGAAAAATACGGAGTATTGCCAAGGCTCGCCGAAGCCCTTCATCGTCTTGTGGACGCGGCGCAACCGTTTGGGTTCACAGATGTCGTAACAGACTAAGTAACACCTGCGCATTTTTTGAAACCGCGGATGCACGCGGATGAACGCAGATAAGAGAAGAGTGATTCCGCAACGGCTCATTCCCATTTGTTTTTCTATCTGCGTACATCTGCGTTCATCTGCGGTTCCCTTCTTTCTGCGGTTCCTTCTACCTCGTTGTTAAAAAGGCCAGCGTCGGCACTTCGCCCAACAGCCAGGCGGCGATCAGGCGGGCGTGCAGGGTCAGCATGCGGCGGTAGCTCAGCTTGTAGCCGAAGACCGGGTGGGTGACTTCAGTGTCCATGCGTCGGCCGTAGGCGCCGAAGAAGGCGCGGCGGCCATGGTCGGTGAGTATGCAGCCGGCGGCGGTTTGCACAAAGTGCCCTTCGACCAGTTCGCCGCGGTTGAAGGCGGACAGGGCGACCGAGTCGGCGATGAGCGGGCGGAAGGGCTCCAAGAGGTCGAGGGCGAGCGCGGGCCGGCCGGGCCGCGACGTGTGCAAGGCGCCGATGCCCGGCTCCAGGCTGGCCACGCGCAGGGCGGCGACGCATTCGTGCGTGAGGATCGTGTAGGCGAACGAGAGGACGGCATTGATCGGATCGGGCGGCGGCCGGCGCTGGCGGCCGTGGGCATCGAAGAGGTCGGCGGGCCAACCGTATACCCCTCGTAGGATAGGATTCCGTTCCTGACCGGCGTTGGGGACAGGAGCGGAATCCTGTCCCACGGGGCCGACAGGAGCGGAATCTTGTCCCACGTGGGACTTGAACATGCTCGCGAAGTGGGCGAAGTACAGCGCGGCGGCTTGCCCTTCGTGGCCGCGCACGGAGTCGAGCGAGTGAGCCTTTAGAGCAGAGTTGATTTCTTGTAACAATTCGTCGAGGAATTTTCCCCTCACCCCTGCCCCCTCTCCCCCGAGGGGCGAGGGGAGATTGCGCATGAGCAGGGTGCGCTGGTTGGCGATCTTGGCGGCGACGAGGGCGCGAGCAAGCTCCAGGCGCTTTTCTTCTCGATCCAGCACGCGCACTTGCGCCCGGCGCACATCGGCGCTCACCGAATCAATGGGATCGACCAATGCAACTAGCCGACCTGCGCCGGATAAGAACGCCACGGGGATGCTTTTATCGGCAAGCACCTGCAAGGCTTGGGTCGAAACCTGGACATGGCCCAAAACCGCCAGCGATTCAACGCTGGCGAGCGGTGTTTCCTTGACGAGTGCACCGTCTTTGTCCGTGACGCGCAGACATTCGCCGCGGACGCCGATGCGCGTGCCGTGGGCTTGGGCGACGAGGTGGATGCCGTCGTCGCGCGGCGGCCAGAGCTTGCGCGGTTTGGCGGTCGCGTCGCGTTCGTGGTTGACTTCATCGGGCAGGCAGAAGGGCTGCAGCGAGCAGCCGTGGCAGCGCGGATCATTGACGAGAGGCAAAGGGCGCGGGCCGGCGGCGGTTTTCTTGGCGGCTTCTAGGGTCGCGAGTGCATCCGACCGCAGTGTGTCATCGACAGGCACGCGCAGGCGCAGTTTTTCGGCGGCGTAATAGAGAATTGCTTCGGGGACCGAGTAGCCGGCTTCTTCGAGAAGGATGACTTGCAAGCCGACTTGGGCGCGGTCGGTGGGCCAGGGTTCGCGCCGCGGTGTTAGTTGAGTATCGTCGTCGTCCTCTTCCGACGGCGAATCGAGAAAAACGCGTTTGGGCCGGCCTTTGCGGTATTCAACGGGCACCGCCGTTTGGTCAACAATCTCGGCGAGGTCGAGTGTCGCGGTCAGTCCGAGGCGACTGCTGGTCAACGTGAGTTTGCGGACGGACTTTGGTTTGTCCGAATCGACGTCGTCCAGCGTCCCTCGCTCACGCGTCGGGTTTGTGGTGAGGGTCCCTTGCTCGCGCGTCGAGCTCGTGTTGACATTGCTTGGTTGATCGACACGGTGATGAACAGCCAGCCCCTTCTCGGTGTCCGCACTGGGCAAATGGACTCCCTCGACCTCCATCAGATAGAAGAGGCGCGGGCAATAGGCATGTTCCGCGACGTTCCGTGCCGGCCAAAGGGATTCGTCCATGGTGCGCCTCCCGGCTCAATAACCAAGAACGCACCTGCGCTAGGAGAAGGCACGCACCGTAGTTTGCTACGCCTTCGGATTAGTCCTAGATAACCACGGCTCTACAGCCATTGCAATAAAAAAGATGCGAAAACTCGGAGTTTCCATGATTAGGACGGGTCGTCCAAGCACTCGACAAGTTACTGGATTTCCTTCGGAGCGGGCATGGCGGCGCGGGGTTAGGAGCTTTAACTTGCCACAGGATACCAATTCCCGATGCATTGCGAAAGAGGCTGCAAGACAATGGTGACCAGGCCGGCGAAGGGGCGAGAGCCAGTAGCCAGAGAGTTGAAAACCGGTCCGACAGGGGGTCGGGTCAGAAAATGACTGACATATCAAAAAAAGGGCATTTTCTCGAATTCAGAAGCGGAAATGGATTGCACATCGCGCTTAATTCGGTGCTTCGCCGCAAGTTGAAACTCCGAATGGACTTGCTAGATTGCTGCCCAAAATGGATTGCACATCGCCTCCCTGGGTTGGAATGCAATCCATCCATTAGGCCGCAGACTGATTCAGCGTGAATAGCCGGTTTGACATTCGTAACGTGAGGGGGGGTGTGAGTTTGTCGCGCAACCTATTCTGCAACTTCCTTGAGACGAAAGGACTTACGGCGACAAAATTGGTTGCGCTACCTGTTACGAATCTGAAAGCCGAATCAACCCAGCGGGCTAACCACCACCTTTCCAGTCAGCGTACCGGCCTTTCTTAGCGTGTTCTCTTCGAGTAACCGGTGGGCGGCCGCGGTTTGCGCCAGTGGGAACGTCTTACCGATGGGCACGCGCAGCTTTTTCCAGCCGAGCCATTTGTTGATGTCGGCGGCGCACTGGCGTTGCTCGTCCGGCGTGGCTTTGAACATGACGAAGCCGAAGAGCGAACAGTCCTTCACATAAAACGGGCCGACGGGGAATACGGGCTGCGCTTGCCGGCCGGCCATGATGATCATGCGGCCGCGCCAGGCCAGGAGATCCACCGTGCGGGCAAAGTCCGGCTCGCGCTGGGTCTCGTACCAGACGTTGACCCCCTGCCCTTTGGTGAACTCTTTCACCTTCGCGGGGATGTCATCGGTCTTGTAGTTGAGCACGCAGTCCGCGCCCCAGGAGCGACACAGCTCCGCTTTCTCGGCTGAGCCGACCGTGGTCACGACTTTGGCGCCGCCGGCTTTGGCCATCTGCACAACCATGCTGCCGACGCCGCCCGCGCCGCCGTTGACGAAAACGGTTTCACCGCCATGCAGCTTGGCGCAGCGGAAGAGGCCGAGGTGCGCTGTGATGCCGACAAGCGCGGCCGCGGCGGCTTCCGCATCGGACACTTCCGCAGGGGTCGGGTAGAACCAGTCTTCCGAAGCGCAAACGTATTCGGCGCATGTGCCTTGCCGGCCGAGCAGCCCTTGGTTCGAACCCCAAACGCGGTCGCCGACCTTGAAACGCGCAACGCCCAGGCCAACTGCCTTGACGGCGCCGGCGGCATCGCAGCCCGTTATGAAGGGCTGCGGCAACTGCATGGGAATGGTCCCGGCGCGAATGTAGACGTCGATCGGATTGAGCGCCGCCGCCCCGACTTTGACGAGAATCTCGCCGGCCTTGGGCACGGGGTCCGGCAAGTCGCCGTAGCGGATCACTTCGGGCTCGCCGGTCTTGTCGAAGAATGCGGCCTTCATGTTGCTTCCTTCCGATTGTCGCCGAAATACCAGTCCAGCGTGCGGCGGACGCCCTCGTCGATCTTGACGCGCGGCGACCAGCTCAATTCCGACTTGGCCTTGTCGATGCTAAAGAGCGTGGGACGGCCGATGAGGTAAATGGCGCGGCGTGTGATCGTTGGCGGCTTCTTTCGGAAGAACAGCTTGGCGAAGAACTCCTTGAGAAACGCAAAACGCAGGGCCAGGCCGTAGGGGACGCGCTTTTCGATGCGCGGCAGACTGAGTGCGTCGGTCAAGGTATCGACCATCTGCCGCTGGGTGATTTCTCCCTGACTGCACAGGTTATAGGCCTGGCCGGCGCTGCCCGACCGATTGGCGGCGGCGATTGCGCCGGCGGCCACGTCGCCGACGTAAATGATATTGAGCAGGTTGTCGCCCGAGCCAATGATGGGCACGCGTTTTTCTTGCAAGGCAGGCACGATGCGCGGAATGGTGACGCGATCGCGCGGGCCGTAAATCCAACTGGGCCGGACCACGGTCACATTCGGCTTGTACTCCCAAGCGATCTCCTCGGCCAGGAGCTTGGCGCGCGGGTAGTAGTCCCACATCCAGAACTTTTGCCCAAGCGGCGTTGCCTCGGTGACGAGCTGCCCCGATGCGAGCTTGGGATGACCGTAGACCGAGATGGAGCTGACGTGCAGCAAGCGGGAAACGCTTTCGGCCCGGCAGGCATCGACAACGTTGCGCGTGGCAGCGATGGCTTCGTCGCGGAAAACTTTCCATTTGCCCCAGTCGCTGACCTTGGCGGCGCAGTTGTAAACGATCGTCGCGCCGGCGCAGGCGCGGCGCACGGACGCGGCGTCGCGCAAGTCGCCCTCGGCCAGCTCAATGCCGATATTGCGGAGAAACGACGCGTCGCTGCCCGGCCGCACCAAGGCACGGACGCGCTCCCCGGCGGTACGCAGTTGCTCGGCGATGTGGCTGCCCAGTTGTCCGGTCGCCCCGGTGATGACGTTGAGTTTGTCCATGCTTTCGGAGATTATAGTGCGGCATCCTCCTAAGCCACCCCTTTCTTTGAGCGCGACGATTCGGTAAGGTAAATATCTCCATGTGCGGCATCGCAGGCATCGTTGATCTGACCGGCCAGCGCCCCCTTCCCGGGGGCATTCTCGAACGCATGGCCGACGCCATCTTCCATCGCGGCCCGGACGAAGACGGCTACTGGCAGCAACCGGGCATTGGTTTGGCCAATCGCCGGCTCAGCATCATTGGTCTGGCGGACGGCAAGCAACCCCTCTACAACGAAGACCGCTCAGTGGTTGCCGTCTTCAACGGCGAGTTCTTCGAGTATCCGGAAATCAAGAAGAAGCTTGAAGCCAAAGGACACGTCTTTCGCACGCACTGCGATACCGAGCTCATTCCGCATCTTTGGGAAGATTATCAAGAAGGGATGTTCGAACATTTACGAGGCCAGTTCGCGCTGGCGTGCTTCGATCAAAAAGAGCGCCGCCTGATCCTCGCCCGCGACCGCTTCGGCATTTGCCCATTGTTTTGGACGGAGCAGAAAACGTCGCAGGGCACATGGCTTTTGTTCGCCTCGGAAATAAAAGCGCTCTTGGCGTCGGGGTTAGTCCAGGCGCGGCCCGATGTGCGCGGCATCGATCAAGTTTTCAATTTCTTCGCAGTGCCCGGCGTTCCGACTTGCTTTGAAGGCATTAGCGCCTTGCAGCCTGGCCAATATCTGGACATTCGACTGGGCGGTCGCGGCGCGAACGGCGACGTTGCACAGGTGCAACGCAAGAACTATTGGGAAATGGACTTTCCCGATCAAGGGCAGGAGGAAGACAGTGACGATCCCAAGAAGCTGGTGGACGAGTTCGAACGCCTGATGCTGGCCGCAGTCGAGCGCCGGCTGCGCGCGGATGTTCCGGTGGTCTCGTATTTGAGCGGAGGAATCGACTCCAGCATCGTGGTCGCCATGGCCGCCAAGCTGCGCGGCCAGTCGATCCCGACGTTTACGATCCAGATCATGACGCCGCACCTGGACGAAACCAGCCAGGCCGCCGTCGTATCGCGTCACATCGGCGCCAATCCGGTCGTGGTTTCCGTCGGCGATAAGGAAGTGTTGGGGACGTACGCCGAGCTGATTCGGGCAGCCGAGGCGCCCGTAATCGATACGTCGTGCGCCGCCCTGTTGATGCTGGCGCGTTCCGTACACCAGCACGGCTACAAGGTCGCGCTCACCGGCGAAGGCTCCGACGAATGGCTGGCCGGCTATGCCTGGTACAAGATCCACCGGCTGCTCGGTATGTTCGACGTCATCCCCGGCATGCCCGTGAGCGGCCTGTTGCGGCGCGGCGTGCTGGCCGCAGTCGGCGCTCCACCCGGCGCGGCCCAGTACATTAACCGCGTGCGTGATGTCCTCGGTGACCACACCGCGTTTCAAGATATCTACGGTATCGTCTGCCTGTCGCGCTTCCGCTTTTTCAGCCCGTGGATGCGCGAAGCGTTGGCCGATCACGTGGCTTATCTCGACGTCGAGCCGAATATCGAACGCATGCGCCGCTGGAGCCCGATGAATCGCTCGTTGTATTTGGCAGGGCGCATTCATCTGCCGGGGCACTTGCTCAGCCTCAAGGGCGACCGCGTGGCCATGAATTCGTCAGTCGAAACGCGCTATGCATTCCTCGACGAAGATGTGTTCGCATTCCTCGCCCGCATCCACCCGCGCTGGAAAATGCGCGGCTTCCGCGACAAGTACATCTTGCGACTTTTGTGCGAGCGTTATTTGCCGAAGGAGGTCGCCTGGCGGCCCAAAGGCATGTTCCGCGCTCCCTTGGATAGTTTCTTTGATAAGGTCGTGCCCCCCTTCGTGCGCCAGCTTTTGTCCGACGAATCGCTTCAAAAGACCGGCTACTTCGACGCCCGCGCCGTGCAGCATTGGCGTCAAGCCATCACGGACAACCGGGTGAGCATCCAGCAGCGCTCCTCGATTGAGCTAGGTCTTGTGGGCGTCGTCGCCACGCAGCTTTGGCATCAGACGTTCATCGACAGCTCGCTTGCGGATTTGCCGAACTGGACCGCGCGCACCAACGCAAAAGTCCTTGCAACTGTGGGCATCTAATCTGTCCATTATTCGGTGCTTACCCTATTCCAGCACATTTTCATTTTCCTCCGAAATGAATCTGAGCTAGTGTTGGTTAGCCAGCTCTCAATCTCATTCCCAGGAGATCCCCAGCCGTCCGCTCCTGGCAGACAGAGGATGCGTCATGGCTGCTGGGTCAGATCTATTCTCACGTTTGAGTTCACGCCTTAGTTCTTGGATGGGTGTTTCGCGCCCGTGCAAGGCCAATCGCCGCCGCCCGTCTCTGCGGCCCAGCATCGAATGCCTGGAGGACCGGCTTACGCCCGCCGCCACCGCGCAAGAGCTGTATATGCTCGAGCTCGTGAACCGGATGCGCGAAAACCCAGCGGCGGAGCTGCCGATTCTGCTCGCCTCCGACGATCCGCACATTCAAAACGCGCTGGATTTCTACAACGTCGATTTGAACGTGCTCGCGCAACAATGGGCAACGCTCACGCCCGTTGCACCTTTGGCCTGGAATGAAAACCTTGCCGTTGCCGCGCGCAATCACAGCCAATTGATGATCGACCAGGGCATTCAAAGCCATCAGCTTCCCGGCGAGCCGAACCTGCAAACCCGCGTGCAAAACGCCGGCTACACCAATTGGACGAGCTTGAGCGAAAACATTTACGCTTACCCGCATTCCGTGTTCGAGGCACACGCCGCCTTCGCCATCGACTGGGGCGACGGTCCCAGCGGCATTCAAAGCCCGCCCGGCCATCGCAACAACATCATGTCGTCCAGCTACCGCGATCTGGGCATCGGCATTCTCACGGCGCCCGTGGGCTCTGCCGTCGGTCCGCTCGTCATCACTCAGGACTTTGGCAACCGCTCCAACTACGGCAATCCGTTCCTTTTGGGCACAATCTTCGAAGACCTTGACGCCAACACGTACTACGACATTGGCGAAGGATTTTCCGGGGTGACGATTACCGCGGTCGGCGCTCAGACTTTTACCACGACTGCGTCGGCGGCTGGCGGCTATCAATTGAAGCTGCCGGCAGGAACCTACATCGTCACCGCCTCCGGCGGCGGCCTGTCCGCGCCTATTTCGGTCACGGTGACCATCGGAGCGGCCAACGTCCATCGCAACTTCATCCAGGCTGCACTCGATCAACCCGTGGTCTTCGCACCGGCAACGCCGTCGACCGACAACACGCCGACTTTCGAGTGGTTCGCCATCGACGGCGCCACCGGCTACGATCTGTGGGTCGATAACCTGAGCACCGGTCAGACCCAAGTCATCCGCCAGCAGAATCTCACCGCGACGACATTTACGCCCTCGATGCCGCTCTTGGCCGGCAATTATGTGGCTTGGGTGCGCGCTTACAACGACGACGGCGCGGTGAGCGCTTGGAGCGCCGACTACGACTTCGCGATTGAACTTCCCGCCATCCCGACGCCGACCGCTCCGAGCGGCTTCACAACCGACCGCACGCCGACCTTCACGTGGAGCGCTAGCTCGGGCGCGGCCCGCTACGACTTGTGGGTGGATAATCTGACGACCGGCCAGTCGCAAGTTATTCGCCAGCAAAACTTGACGGCGAATTCGTTCACGCCGGGCACGAACATGGGGCTGGGCAACTATCGCTTTTTTGTGCGGTCGTTCAACGAAGCGAATCAGAGCGCCGGCTGGAGCGCCGGTAAGGACTTCAGCATTGTCGCGGTGGCGCCCCCGGTATTCGCGGCGCCATCCGACACTACCGACACCACGCCGACTTTCGCGTGGACGGCAGGCGCTGAGGCAGTCCGCTTTGACCTTTGGGTGGACAATTTGACGACCGGCCAAACACAAGTGATTCGCCAGCAGAGCTTGACCTCGCTCTCGTTCACCCCCGCTAGCGGGTTGCATAGCGGCAGCTACCGCGCCTGGGTCCGCGCCGCCAATGTGGTCAATGAATGGAGCACCTGGAGCGCTGCCCGCGACTTCAAGGTCCTCGCCCCGGCCGCGCCCACCGTGACCGGCCCAACCGACACCACCGACACCACGCCGACCTTTGCCTGGGCGGCGAGCACCGACGCCGCGAATTACGATCTTTGGGTGAACAACACAACCACCGGCCAGTCGCAAGTGATTCGCCAACCGGCCGTCGTCGGATTGTCGTTCACGCCGACAACGCCGCTCGCGATTAACTCCGTCTATCGTGTTTGGGTACGCGCACTAAACAATTTGGGCGATCCGGGCGTCTGGAGCGTCGCTCACAACTTCTTGCTCGATAGCACGTGGCCCGCCATCCCCGTGCTCAGTGCTCCACCCACGACCACCTCCGACCTGACACCGACCATCTCCTGGAACAACGTCAGCGCCGATCACTACGACCTCTGGGTCGATTACGTCACGGGCGGCGTCTCGCAGATAATCCGTCAACAAAACCTAACGACTACTTCCTTCACTCCATCGGTCAACCTCGGCCTCGGCAGCTATAACGTTTGGGTCCGCTCTTTCGATGCCGCCGGCCAAACCCGCGGTTGGAGCGCTCTCCGTTCCTTCCAGATCGTCGTCCCCGCCATGCCGACCCTTCTCGGTCCGACCGGCACGACCAGCGATCGCACCCCCACCTTCGACTGGAGCGCCGTCGCCAATGCCGCCAAGTACGATCTGTGGGTGGACAATTTCAGCACCCGCCAAACACAAGTCATCCGCCAGCAAAACCTGACCGCGGACTCCTTCACGCCGGCCACAAACATGGCTTTGGGCAACTATCGCTTCTGGGTCCGGGCACTGAACGCGGCGGGACAGGCAGGGGCATGGAGCCTGGCGATGAACTTCACCATCGCGTAGGCGATCGGGGCCACGGATGAACACGGATTGAACACGGACCAATTCTTTCTTATCCGTGCTAATCCGTGTTGATCCGTGGCTGAATATCCGCGCCTGAAAATCGGTGGCACTTCGCGCCGCGCCGCGCATACACTTCCTTCATGAGCACAACACCACCTGTCGCGGAAATGACGCGTGCGTACCTGAAGAGCGACGCGGCCTATAATGGTCTCTTTTTCCTTGGCGTGCGCACAACTGGGATCTTTTGTCGACCGACGTGCCCGGCGCGCAAGCCGCTCCCGAAAAACGTCGAGTACTTCGCGACCGTGCGCGAAGCATTGGCTGCCGGCTATCGGCCCTGCAAGCGCTGCCGCCCGGTCGAAGCGGACGAGCAGCCGGCCTGGGCACAGGAGCTATTGGCCCAGGTGGAGCGCGAGCCCGCGACGCGCATCACCGAAGGCGATCTGACAAAACGCGGCGTCGATCCGGCCACGGTACGGCGCTACTTCCACCGCCAATACGGCATGACTTTTCAAGCTTACGCGCGGGCACGGCGCCTGGCGAGCGCCCTGACACACATCCGCAATGGCGGCAAGGTGGACGACGCTGTCTTCGAGAGCGGCTACGACTCACACAGCGGCTTTCGCGATGCTTTTGCACGAACCTTCGGCGACGCCCCGGGCAATTGCCGCGACCGCGATTGCGTCCGCCTCGCCTGGATTGCCAGTCCGCTTGGTCCGCTCGTCGCTGGGGCCACCGCAGCGGGCATTTGCCTCTTGGAATTCAGCGACCGCCGCATGCTCGAAGCGCAGTTTCGCGCGATTCGGCAACGCTTCAAGGCGCCTGCCGTTCCAGGCATGAACGCCCACCTGGAACGATTGCAGCGCGAGTTGGCGGAATACTTCGCTGGAAAGCTCCGCGACTTCGGCGGCCCGCTCGTTTACCCCGGCACGCCGTTTCAGGAACGGGTTTGGAAAGAGCTGTTGCGCATTCCGTACGGCCAGACGCGCTCGTATGAAGAGATCGCCGACGCAGTTGGAACGCCCAAAGCACAACGGGCTGTGGGCCGGGCGAATGGCCTCAATCGCATTGCCATCGTCATCCCGTGTCACCGTGTGGTTAACAAAGATGGCCGGCTCGGCGGCTACGGTGGCGGCCTGCGGCGTAAACAGTTCTTGCTGGATTTGGAAGGAGCGAAATTCGCGATTGAAGATTCATGACAACCCCGCGCGACCTATTTGTCTCCCTAACTCCTTGGCAATCCACATTGTTACAGGATAGGTTGCGCGACCCACCCACACCCCCCTCCCCGGGCCCAATTGGGATTTCCGGAGCGACAACAGTTTCCGGAGCGACAAATCCGTCCACCATTTGTCGCTGCGGAGCTACGACACAAGTGACTGTCTGCGAATGCTTTCCGACTCCAGAGAGCGCCGGAGCGACAAGCGACACGCACTGGCCGTGTGGCAACGTTGCCACTTTTTGGCAGCCTTAAAACAGTAAGAGGGCCACTTTTTGGCAACCTTGCCGCTTTTTGGCAACGTTGCCACTTTTTGGCAGCCTTGCCGCTTTCGCAGCTCCTTGGGAATTGGTATCCTGTTGTAGATTCCTTCCTACTTCCGCGCCGCCATGCCCGCCCCCAAGGAAATCCAGCAGCTCGTCCAGCGCTTCGACGACAACGTCGAGGCGTACTGCTCCGGCGCCTACAACGAAACCCAGGCGCGGGTCGAGTTCATCGACCCCTTCTTCCAAGCGCTCGGCTGGGACATCGACAACACGCTCGGCTTCGCCGAGGCCTACAAGGACGTGATCCACGAAGACGCCATCAAGATCGGCGGCGTCACCAAAGCGCCCGACTACTGCTTTCGTGTCGGCGGCACGCGCAAATTCTTCCTGGAAGCGAAAAAGCCCGCGGTGCAATTGAAGAAAGATCCGGAACCGGCGTATCAGCTTCGGCGCTACGCCTGGTCCGCGGGCTTGCCGCTCTCCATCCTGACCAACTTTTCGGAGTTCGCGGTCTACGATTGCCGCGTACGGCCCTCGCAAACGGACAAAGCCGGCATTGCGCGGATCATGTACGTGACCTATCGCGATTACCTCGACAACTGGGACGACTTGGTCGGGCGCTTCAGCCGCGACGCCGTCTACAAAGGCTCGTTCGACAAATACGCCGAGAC
>JAKEFD010000383.1 GCA_022616245.1 Gemmataceae bacterium | reverse complement strand
GGAGAGCATCTGGTGGAAACCGCGGGCCGGGTTTGCTACATGTCCTTCGCGAAACCCCGGCCCGGCGGCAACAAGGCGTATATCGAGCACATCCTCGAAGTAGGCCACGGCTCGGTGCTCGAACACGCCGTCTGGAATTTTCTATTCACGGGCATCAGCCGAAGCTGCACGCACGAGCTCATTCGGCACCGCGCGGGTTTTGGCTACTCGCAGCTCTCGCAGCGCTACGTGGACGAATCGGTCGCCGAATATGTCGAGCCGGATTGCATCGCCGCCGATCCGGAACTGCACAAGTTGTGGCTCGATGCGGTGGGCAACGCGCATCAGGCCTACATGAATCTGACCGAGCGACTCTTGAAGACGATCCAGAATGAACCGGACCGCACGCTGCGCCGGAAACTCGCTCGCCAGGCCGCGCGCAGCGTGCTGCCCAACGCTACTGAGACAAAGATATTCGTCACGGCAAATGCCCGGTCGTGGCGGCATTTCATCGAGCTGCGCGGCAGCCGGCATGCTGAGACGGAAATCCGCAAACTGGCGATCCAAGTGTTGCGGATTCTGCAGAAAGAAGCGCCGAATCTGTTCTGCGACTATGAACTCATTCCAGTCGGCGACGGCACGTTCGAAGCGACGACACGGCACCGCAAAGTGTGAGGCATCCATGCAGCAAACACTGATCCTGGTCAAACCGGACGGCGTGCACCGGCGTTTAGTCGGCGTCATTATCGAGCGCTTTGAGCAAAAAGGCATGCGCCTCGCCGGACTGAAGCTGGTGCAAACGAGCCGGGCATTGGCGGAAAAACACTACGCAGTGCACAAGGGCAAGCCGTTTTACGATTCGCTCTTGCAATTCATCACGAGCGGGCCGACTGTTGCGATGGTCTGGGAAGGGCGCGAGGCGGTCGCGGCCGCGCGAACGCTACTGGGGCCGACCGACGGCGCCAAGGCTCCGCCCGGCACGCTGCGCGGCGACTTTGGCCTGAGCGTGCAAAACAACCTCGTCCACGGCAGCGACAGCCCGGAGAACGCCGCCGCCGAGATCGCTCTTTGGTTCCGGCCCGATGAGTTAGTTTCTTATGCGTCGAACGACGCATCTTGGATTTAACATTTCATGAATCCACGATGGATCTGCAACACCAAAGGACTCTGGTCACCGGCGGACACGGCTTCTTGGGCCGGCATCTTCTAGAACAACTCCGCGTGCGCGGCTGCCGCAATATCCTCGCTCCCAAGAGCACCGAGTGCGATCTCTTAGACGCGGACGCCGTCAACGACTTGCTCGAACGCGAGCGGCCCCAGGTCGTCTTTCACCTGGCGGCGCGCGTGGGTGGCATCGGCGCCAACCAGCGTCGGCCTGGCACTTTCGCCTACCAGAATCTCGTAATGGGCACACATCTTATCGAGGCGTGCCGCCGCGCAGGCGTCAACAAATTCATCCACGCCGGCACCATTTGCTCTTATCCCAAACTCACTCCGGTCCCTTTCAAGGAAACGGATTTCTGGAACGGCTATCCCGAAGAGACGAACGCGCCCTATGGTCTGGCCAAAAAAATGCTCACGGTGCTGTTGCAAGCATATCGGCAAGAATTCGGCTTTCGCGGCGTTACTCTGCTTTTGACAAACCTGTACGGCCCCGGCGACAACTTCGATCCCGAAACCAGCCACGTCATCCCCGCGCTCATTCGCAGATGCCTGGAAGCTAAGGAGCGCGGAGAACCAAGCATATCGGTTTGGGGCACCGGGAAGGCGACGCGCGAGTTTCTTTACGTCGAAGACGCTGCCCGCGCGCTGATTCTGGGCGCGGAAAGGCTCGACGATCCGCAGCCGGTCAACGTGGGTACAGGTAAAGAGATTGCCATCTATGAGTTGGCCCGGTTGATTGCGGAAAAGACGGAATACCGAGGCGAATTGCGATTCGACGCCGCCAAGCCGGACGGACAGCCGCGACGCTGTTTGGACATCACCCGAGCCGGCGCGATTCTCGGGTTTTCGCCAACCGTGACCCTGCAGGAAGGATTGGAACGGACCATCAACTGGTATCGCAGAGCGTCCTGATTTTGATTTCCTTTCGCCACGTGGCAGCGTAGTATCGCATTGCTTGCTTTGCGAATTTGCAAAAACCCAAAAGCGGTGACGAGTCGCCGCACTCCCCAAAGAGGTGCAACATGCGCGTGTTGGGCTGGACTTTTGTCGTCGCCGGTTTGGCATGCTCGTTTGTTTTGGGCTGGACGCTGTCAGGACGGCCGGTACAGGCCAGGAGTGAGATATCGGCGGTCGTGCAAGCGGGCGGCGGCGGCGAAGGTGGCGTCAAAGGTTGGACCAAGGGCAAAGGCTGGGGACCGTGGGGCGCGGACGACGAAGTCGGCGCGCTAAACGCCATGACCCCAGGCAGCGTCAAGGCGGCGCTCGGCCTCGTCAAGTCCGGCAAGATCTACGACTTGGGCGTCAACTACGACGCCGAATCCTACAAGTGGCCCGGCCACAGCCCCGGCGTCATCCTCACCTACCGCGGACCTGAAGGCGTGCGCCGCCAGGGCGACTTCAAAGCCGCCGTCGATGTCAAACAGAATCCCGAGAAAATCGCCTGGCACAGCTGCGCCCTCTTCATGAACGACAACGTCGGCACGCAGATAGACGGCCTGGGCCACATCACCCGCGGCGACGACAACCACTGGTACAACGGCTTCAAGGAAGCCGACTGGGGCGGCAACTTCGGCATCCGCAAGTGCGACGCCACCACGATCCCGCCGATCGTCACGCGCGGCGTGCTCCTCGACGTTGCCGGCTTCCGCAAGGTGGACGCGCTGCCCGAACATTTCCGCATCACGGCGGACATGCTGCAAGCGACCGCCGAAGCGCAAGGCACGAAGATTCAGCCGGGCGACACGGTGATGATCCGCACCGGCACTTGCAAGTATTGGGGCGTCAACGGGGCGGATCATAAAAAAGTCGGTCAACACGATAGCGCCGGCATCGACCTCGCTGCCGCGAAATGGCTAGTGGAGCAAAAAGGTGCTATCTTGATTGGTTCCGACACAAGCGGTCTAGAATGGGGACCCGGCCCGATGGACAGCGCCGGCGGCTTCATCCCGGTGCACCGCTACCTCTTGATCGAGCAGGGCGTGCACATCGGCGAATTGCACAATCTGGAAGAATTGGCGCGCGACCGGGTCTATGAGTTTTGTTATGTGTGCGCGGTGAATAAGATTCGCGGAACGGCGGCGGGATTCGCGTTAAGGCCGATAGCTATTCGTTAGAATTGAAGTCTTCTAGTTTACGTTTCGCGCTCTTGTTTACGTTTAGCGCTCGGAGAATCGCCCGCTATGACCAAGCCTTCTGCGAGCGCGAAACGTAAACGGAATCGGAATCTGGTGATTAGACCCCGGACCCCACAGCTTCACGTTTCTCCGCGACCGCAGGCCGGTCCGGATAATGCAGTCCCGTCTTGGTGATGAGCGCTGCTTCCTGGTATTCGCTGTCGGTATTGACGGCCCAGAGATCGTGGCTCTTGCCGTCGAGAATGTTCTCCGCCGCCAGCAATCCCATCAGGATGCTGTGGTCCTGGTTGTTGTACTTGAATGCGCCATAGCGGCCGATGACCGAGAGCCCGTCGAAGGTGCGCAGGTATTCCTCCACCGGCGTTAGATGCTGCTTATAGCCGCGGCCATAGACGGGATAGCAACGGCGAATCTTGACCACGTGGCCGTCGAGAATCGGCGCCCCGCCCAACAGTCCGGTCAACTGCATGTCGCGCTTGGCCCGTTCAATCAATGCCTCGTCCGATTCGCGCCACTCCGCGTCTTCGTCGTAGCACCAGTATTCCAAAGCCAGAATCGTATCCGGCGAATCGCCGTACATTTCCGGCACCCAGTTGCGGAAATTCGTCACCCGGCCTGTCCCCAGGTCCGGCGAATGGACGTAGAGCCACTGGTCCCGGAAAAGGTTGCTGCCCCTCACCAAAAGATAGACGACAATCGTGTTGCGGAAACGCAGCTTGTCGACGGCCCGTTCCACTTCCGCCGGCAGGTTGCCGAGCCCCTTCACCATTAAGGTGAGCGGCATGGTGGAAACCACGTGGTCGAACGGCTCGATGCGGCCGTCTTTCAGCTCCAGCGCATGGACGCGGCGCTCGTGGTGCACGACGCGCTGTACCGGGGCACGCAGATGCACGTGTCCGCCCCAGCCGCGGACCTTATCGGCCATGCGGTTATAGACCATGCCGGTGCCGCCTACGGGGTACGCAAACTGATCGACCAGCGTCTTGTGCTTGCCCTTCGAAAGACCCAAGGCCGCTTTGACCGCTTCGCCCAGCGAAAACTTCTTGATGCGCTGGGCGGCGAAATCGGCGTCCAACTCGTGGCAGGGAATGCCCCACAGCTTCTCGCTGTAGGACTTGAAAAACATCTCGAATAAGCGCCGGCCGAATCGTCCCACGACCCACGACTCAAACGTGTCGGTCTCGCGATACGACGGCCTGATCTTTTCTTTGAAGTAGCTGGCCAAGCAGCGCGTCGCGGTCAGAAAGCCCATGTTCCAAAGGGCGTTGCCCGGACGCAAGGGATAATCGAAGAAGCGGCGGCGATAATAAATGCGCGTCAGTCGATCGACCATTTCGTAATCCTGGCCGACGACTTCCAGCCACAGTTCGTTGACGCGCGGGTCCTGGCTGAAGAAGCGGTGCGGGCCAAGATCGACCTTTTGCCCCCAAAGCTCGAAAGTGCGCGATAAGCCGCCGACGTGTTCGGACGCCTCGTAGACTTCGACCGCAACTCCTTGCTTGGCCAGCTGATACGCCGCGGTAATTCCCGCCGGCCCTGCTCCAATGACTGCGACGCGCATGGACATTCCCCGGTGTCAAACTGAATCAACCCAGGGAAATGTGGGTTACAAATGGACCAAATGCAAATGCAGCGCAAACCCTTTTGTTGGAGAAGAATGCGTTGCTTCAAATCGTCTTCGGGCCTTCGTTTTCCTCAGGAGTCTTCTTTTCGGCGTCAGGTTCGCCCAGCACCGGCTCGCCCATCTTGAGCGACCGAAGAAAGGCGAGCAACTGATCGCGGTAGTCCTTGGGCAAACCCGCCGGCGTCTCGAATCCGACGCGCAGCCGCCGCGCCCAACCTGGGACACGCCAGTCGCCGCCAAAGGGAATGACAAAGCAGTAAGTGGGCCCGTTGGTGCGATAGTTGTTCTTCGACTGCCAAATCAGTTTATCCCTACGCGCCGGCTCAATCTCGTCTCGCGACCAAGATTCCAGCTCGCGCAAGAGGCGGACCTCTTGTTGGTCGGTCGGATCGACTTCCACTTGCGGGAACGTCCGCCGTAATTGACGGATCACTTTAGCCGGCTCAAACGCGCCGACGAAATCGTCCCAGAAGTCCAATTCCGGCTCCAGGTATTCGACTTCGTCCATGGGACTTTCTCCTTTGCCAACCTCTTTTCCGCAGCGTCAGAGTTTCCGGAGCGTCAAATAATTGAGTCACGTGACGCTCCGGAATGAATCTATAAGTCTTTATATTGCATTAGTTTGCAACCGAGATTTGCTCCGGAGCGTCAAGCGTCACACAGGTACCCCCCCTTCTGTCATCAGTTAGATACAGCAGAGAACAGGAAACTCTTGCTCAGGAGCGTTCTTTTTGGCCCGCCTTCGCCTCTTGAATTATCCACTTCGGCATCGGTATGGCCGGCAAACGGGCGACCAGGAACAAGACGCCCGCAGAGATGACAAGAATCGGCACTTCCACATTCACGTGCAATCGATCCGTCTGACGAAGAATCGACAGGAAACTGGCGAGGAGGAAGGACGGCCCAATGACCACCGTCACCTTGTCGAAACCGCCCAGTGCGAACGCCAAAAGTCCAATGACGGCAAGTCCGAGCGTCCAAACCCAATCGATGCCCGGGACGACTCCCAGGTTGGTCAAGAGCGATCCGGTTCCCACGGCGATCAATAGCAGCGGCAGGGCGAGCGTTTTGTTGTCGGGTTTCATGAGTGTAGTGGTGATCGAGAGATTTCAACCGCGGAGGCGCAGAGGAACGCGGAGAGAAAAACGGCGCACCAAGCTTTCTTATGGTCTTTCTCTGCGATTCTCCGCGCCTCCGCGGTTTTTGTTTATTCAACTTCTTGGAAAGGCACCATGAATCCAGCCGTATAACTCCACATGATCCTCGAAATCCTGTCCATAGTTCGGACCATTCCCGTCGACGTTTGTGGTGCGTAGTCCAGCGTAGTACATTGCCTTGTCCGCGGCCCAACCAATCTCACCATCGAAGACTGCTCGGTCGAATTCGTTTGCAAAAGTTGGTTGCATGGTGAATGCGCCGTGACGCGCAAGAATGCCAAGCACGGCACAAGCAGGCACGATGGCGATGCCAAGTGGTTCGCGCAACGACTGCAGGATCAGTTCTATGAACGCCGCCGGCCGCTTGGCCATCGCCAGGCACAAACCCAGAAGCCGTTCTCGCCAAGAGCTGCCGTCCAGCAGCGAGTCCACGAGTTGGTCGGACACGGACGGCGCCAAAGCGATAAGTGCGTTCATCTCTTGCGGATACTGGCCGCCTTCGCGACGCGGATGGATGAGACAGAGGTACGCGCCCTTTGTCTGTTCGAACACTTCTGCTTCGTGCATGACGATCACTCGCAATTCAACCGTTACAAGAATCCGTCAATATCGACCAGCAAACTTGCGTGTGCGGAAAAGCTTGACAGGAATGTTTGGTCCCCGCCGCATTTCGGGCAAATCAACCACTTGCCATCCTCGGCGGTCAGTGGTGTCATGCGCCCACCGCATGTCGGGCAGTCCAGTTCACCAAAGTCGATGGCGTTGGGCGCGTACCAACGCGCCGATTGGAACGAAGCGTCAACACGCGCAAGTATCGGCAGCAGCCAGTTCTTCTCGCCCGAAGATGCGGCTGTTGACCGGAAGAACTCATCGTACCAGTGTTTCCACGCGCTGCGTTCGACGACCTTTGGATAATACAGACAATGGCGGCAGCGCGGGCAAAACAGGGTTGCACAGTTCTTCAAAGACAAAGGGCCGATGTGCAAGCTGGTCTGCATGCCTTCCCAGTGGTGGCTGCAGTCGGGGCAATCGGCCTCGAAAAGCCACGCCATGGGGTGCTACCTCCGCAAACAGTTGCCGTCTCGCCGGTCATCGCTACTTGCCAGCTCATTGCAGTATGACCGCGATTTGACCACAATGGAAGGGCCTCCCAAGGAGGAGTCCCCTCATGTTCCGTCAATCCTGGCGACTGGCTTATATCTTTGTCATCTTTGCTTTTCCCAGTGCCTGCGTCGCGCAGCCATCGGCGCCAAAGTCGCAGACGCTGTCCGCACATTACCAGGACCTCTTGGAATCGGACGGCGAAAAGGCGTTCCGCGCCATGCGCCGGCTGGCGGCCATGCCGACCGACACGCTGCAATTCCTGCGCGACAATGTACGTCCGGCAGCCAAGACAGCCACGCCCGAGGACATCCAGAAACTCATTCACCAGCTGGACAGCGAGCGCTTTGCGGAGCGCGACAAAGCGGGTCAGGAACTGGAGCGGCTCGACTGGCAGGCCATGGACGCGGTGCGCAAAGCGGCAAAAGAAGGCGGCACGCTGGAACGCAAGCGCCGGCTGGAGCAGTTGATCGCTCGCGCGGAAGGCCCGCTCACAGGATCAAAGCTCCGTTGGCAGCGCGCGGTCGAAGTCGTCGACTGGATCGGGACTGCCGAAGCCAAGGCGCTCATGGAGCGCTGGGGACAAGGCGCGGCCGGCAGTCAACTCACTCAGGACGCGAACAAGGCCCTGAAACGTTGGGCGAGCGTGAGCCGGGCTGCGTTGCCGGCGGTGAAAGCAACCACCGATGCCCAGGGCGATCCGCTCCCCGTCGGCGCGATCCTGCGCATCGGTTCGACGCGCTGGCGGTTGGAGGAGCGCGACTCGGGGTCGATCTTCTATACGTCGGATGGCAAGCGCCTCATCGTCATCGGCGACGTCATATTGGGCGTCGTCAACGTCGCCGACGGCAAAATCCTGATTCGGCAAGAATCCAATCGTTACGGCGGTTGGTCGGCCCAGTCCGCGCGGTTGACGCCGGACGGCAAACGCCTCGTGGCTGCCGGGTTTTCCTACGGCAACGACATGCGCATTCCCTCTGTCCGGGTCTTTGACGTTGACGGTTTGAAGGAAATCAGCCACTGGCCGGTCGAGGGCGACGTCCTGGGATTTGCTGAAAAAGCCAATGTTGCACTATTGAGAACGGAAAAAGGGATACAGCAATTCGACATCGACGCCGGCCGCAATTTGGAGTTTTTCCCGTTGCCCAAGGACACGCGCGGCCCGGTGTGGGCGATCCATGGAAAAACCGCGGTGGTGGCAACGGCCAAGCAGGACCACTTTCTGGTTTACGATGTGACCGCGCCGGAAAGGGCCAAGACGCTGGTGTTTCCCGACCGATTGCCATCCTCGTTCGCTTTTTCCCCTGACGGAAAAACTCTGGCCTGTGGGGCCCACTACGATTGGGGACTGATTCTTTACGATGTTGAAAGCGGCAAGCCAATCCGGCACATTCGTCCTCGGGGCGCTGCAAGGACCGAAGTGAGATCTCTGGTGTTCTCGCCGGACGGCAAGACCCTGATGTTCACTTCTAATGAATTGGAAAAAAGGTACGGAGATGGAGAATTGGTGGCGTGGGACATGGAGCAGCACAAGCCACGCTGGAAAACGTCAGGAGGCGGCACAGCGTTCGTGTTCTCCCCGGACGGCTGCTTCATCGCGGGCAAGTCCGGCGTGCTCAGCACCGCGCGCCTGTCGGTTTGGGACGCGGCCACCGGCAAAGAGATCACCGGCTACGCGGAACCGGCGGCCGCATTCACGAGCGAATTGGCTTTTTCTGCGGACGGACAAAGCATCCTGACGGTGCAGAGGAACGCGGCGCGCATTTGGGACTTTCCTTCGGGGAAAGCACTTAAAGAATTCAACCATCCTACGGTTCCCCGCGCTGATTTAGCAAAGGTTGATCGCGCAGCCCTATCGCCCGATGGCCGACGGCTGGCCACGTCGTCCCACAATCGCGATTTGCGAATTTGGGACACGCAGACCGGTCGCGAACTTTTGAAGCTTCCGGATAGCGGCTTCCAGTCGGGCTTCGCGCGCAATTTCATGTTCACTCAAGACGGTAGCAGGCTCTGCACGTGGGAAGCGAATTGCAGGCTTCGCGTTTGGGACGTTGCCACGGGCAGGCTGCTCGGCGAACACCTTCCCCGACCGGAAGGATTCCCCAAAGAGCTGGACGAAAACGACGATATTCGGCGGCAACGAGGCTTACGCGACAAGACCTTCACGTTGGGATCGGACGTCTGTTTTTTCCCCGATGGCTCGCGCTTTCTGTGGCACTTCAACAAACTGCGCGTTTACGACGCCGCTAGCGGCAAGGAAATGCAATCGCTTGCGGAAGACATCGACATGGGCTACTACCGCCCCGAGGTTAGCGCCGATGGGGAATGGCTTCTGATTGGCGGCGGCAGCGATCAGCCGCGGACCCTGGTCAATCTTCGATTAGGAAAGAAATTCGGCCAGGTGCAAGTCGCAGGCGGTCGCAGCGGCGCTCCCGCCCTGTCGCCCGATGGCCGCTGTTTTGCCCTGGACACGTCCGCCGGCGCCAACCGGCGCATCCTGATCTATGAAACGGCGTCGCTGCAGCCCCGCCTCGCCATTCCGCTCGAATACGGCTACGCGTACCGATTGGCCTTCTCGCCCGACGGCCGATTCCTCGCCGCGGCCCTGATCGACGGCACCGTGTTGGTCTGGGACGTGCGCAGTCTGGAGTTGTGATATGCGCTACTATTTCGCGCTAGCATTTCTCGGTGGCGCCACCTGCCTGGCTCAGACCTCCGACACGATCAAAGGCGGGCCGGCAGTCCGCGCTTTGGCCTTTTCGCCCGACGGCAAGTTTTTGGCGGCCTCGTCTTCGGAGCCGGAGCAGACCGGTCATGCGACCGTCTGGGAACTCTCGTCCGGCAAATTGTGTTTCGCGCACCAGGAGCCCAAGGGCATCCCCGCAGCCGCGTTCGCGCCCGACGGCAAACGCCTGATTTTCGGCAACTTCAACGAGAACGCCGTGGTGGTGGACGCCGCTAATTGGAAAATCGAACGCCGCTTGCCCGGCCACGGCAAGGCGGCGCGCGGTCTCGCCTTCACTGCGGACGGCAAGACGCTCGCGGTCACGAGTTATGACGGTTACATCCGCTTGTGGGACGTGCCGACTTGGACTGTCCAGAAGACGCTGGAAGACGCCCACACCGGCTGGGTCTACGCCGCCGCCTTTTCCAAGGACGGCAAAACGCTGGCATCGGCGAGCGCCGACAACACCGCGAAACTGTGGGACCTGGAAACCGGCAAATGCCTGCACACGTTCAAGCACGATAGCATCATTCGCCGCATCCTGTTCACCCCCGACGACCGCCACGTCGCCTACACGAGCTGGGACGGCAGCCTGGCGATCCGCGACCGCGCAAGCGGCAAGTGGGTTGTCGATCTTCTACGCTACGGCTCAGGGGACGACGTGGCGATCACACGGGACGGCAAGATGCTGGCCGTTGCCGCTTCGAGCGGCGCGCTGATAATCCCGATCGACCTGAGTCCGCCGGACCAACTCATCATCGCAAAACTTCGTCAACTCATAACGGCGTGGGACGATGACGACATCGCTGTTCGCGACAAGGCGAGCCGGGATATCTCAGCACTAGGCGTGCGCGTGCTGCCCCTGCTACACCAAGCGGAAAAGGAAGCCCGCTCGCCGGAAGTTCGGCTGCGCGCCCGTTTGGCCCGGGCGTCGATTGGCGCCCTCGAGTTGCGCCCGAAGCTGCGTCACCCCGAAGGCGAAATCCAGAGCGTTGCCTTCGCACCCGACGGCCGGTCGCTAGCGACGGGCGGCCCAGACGGCATAGTCCGGCTCTGGGATGTCGCCACGGGCCAGGAGATTCGCTTGCTGCGCCAGTTTGCAGCCGGTGCGCGAATCCCAACGAGCGAGTATTAGGGCTTTCAGATTCTTGTAGCGGAATTCGCCAGAATTCCGGGGGTTCCGCGTCGGAACTCTGGCGAGTTCCGCTACACCAGTGTGAAACGCTCTAGTCCGAGAGCGCGGAAGTAGAGTTGGTTTTTTCGTCAATCGCTGTCCGACTTGGTCATTCGCTGACGCCAGCGCTCGCCCGCCGGGTCGTCCTGCGAATAGCGCATGCGCGTCATCACGTCGTAGGCGCGGTGGTAGCGTTTCCACGGGTTCTTGCGCAGACAACGTAAGCAGATCGCTTGTAACTGGGGTGTCACTTCGGGGTTGAGCTCACAGAGAGCGACCGGCGTCTGCGCGCGCACCTGCTCGATCGTCTCCGCTGCCGTCGCCGCGGCGAACGGAGGCCGGCCGGTGAGCGACTCGTACAAGATGGCGCCCAGACCGTAAATGTCCGTGCTCAGGTGGAGTTCCGCGCCGGGGTCGGCGATCAACTCGGGCGCAAGATAGCCGAGGCTGGAGTCTAGTCCTGCGTCCGCATGCAAGGGGCCTATGAATAGGCCGCCCGTGGCACGGAAATCGACGAGGCGCGGGATGCCGTCCGCGGCAAACAGCACATTGCTAGGCTTCAAGTTGCCGTGGACCACGCCTTGCCTGTGGACGAAGCTGACAATCTCCGCCAACTGCTCGACCAGCCGCAGCGCTTCGCGAACGGGATAGGGCTTACCCGTGAGCTTGGCGGCCAGGCTGCCTTGCGCGACAAGCTCCGTGGCGACGTAAGGCGCGTCGTCCCACCAGCCGGCGCGCTGGACGGGGACGATGTGCGGGTGCGCGAGCGCGGCCCACATGGTAGCGCTGCGCCGCATTCGGTCCTCCCATTCTTCGCGCGTGCTGATTCCCTCCGAAAAAACTTTCAATGCCACCGGCTGCTGGAGTGGGCCGTAGCGGGCGTGATAGACCTTGCTTTGTGGCCCGTGGCCGATTTCGCCGAGGATCTGATAGCCGTCGCGGGCTGCCAGCCGGAGCAAGCGTTCCTGCGCGCTTACGGGCAGGGCGGCCACCGGTTCGCCTTGGATAAACCGGCCCAGGTCCACCGCCAATTCCCCCGCGCTGGCATAGCGCCGGCCAGGATCCTTTTCGAGGCATTTAAGACAAATCGTTTCGAGGTCGCGCGGCACATCCAAGCGCAAGCGCGCCGGTTCCTCGTGCAGCACTTGCTCCACCATCTTGTTCCAGGAGTCGCCTTGGAACGGCGGCCGGCCGGTGAGTAGTTCATACAAAATCGCCCCAAGGGCGTAGATGTCCACCGCCGGGCCAACGTCGCGGACCCGGCCGGCCGCCTGCTCCGGGGCCATGTAGCTGGCCGTGCCCAATACCGCGCCGTCCTGCGTGAGGGCGGTGCTGTCGCTGTCGAGACGCTTGGCAAGTCCGAAGTCGGTGATCTTGGGAAGGAATCTCTCGCAAAGTCGCAAAGGCGCAAAGGAAGACAGGCTGGTCTTTGCGTCTTGGCGCCTTTGCGTGAGGTCTACTTGCAACAAGATGTTCGCAGGTTTGAGATCGCGGTGCACGACTTTCTGCTCGTGGGCGTGCTGAATCGCGATGGCCAGACTGCGCACCAGTTCGGCCCCGTCCTCGGCAGGCAGCGGTTGGCCGGCGAGCTGTTTGTCGAGGCTGCCGCCTTCGACGAGTTCCATAGCGAAGTAAGGCCGGCCCTGGTGCTCACCGACATCGTAGACCTCGACGATGTTGGGATGCCGCATCCGCGCCGCAGCGTCCGCCTCAATACGGAAGCGGCCCCGCTCCTGCGGGCCGGCCAAGGCGCTGTCGCGAATCAGCTTGAGGGCGACCAGCCGGTTCGCAGAAAGTTGACGGGCCTTGTAGACGACACCCATGCCGCCGCGGCCGAGTTCACTAAGGAGTTCGAAGCCGTGTACGGTCGGCATCTCCGCTGGCGTCGCCGCCAGTGCGTAGAAGACGTCGGTAGCGGTGCGCTCGGTCATCGCATGTCATCCTACACCAACTGGCGCATGCCGCTAGGTAGGCTTCTTTCGGGCACGTCGCTTTCGCGACCGAGAGGCTTGGACTTCCGCCCAAAACTCGTTATGACTGAGGGTGGCCCCTTCACGAATCTGTTGGCGCGAGGACTCGAGGATGGCGCGCAGACGCGGCGAATACGCCATGAGCAGCCGCTCGATCTCCTCCTCGTCTTGGACGCCGACAATCACCGCGACTGGCTTGCCGTTGCGTGTGACGACGACCGGCCCTCCCTGAGTTGACTTCAAATAAGCGCTGAATTGCGATTTGATCTCGGCAACGGATGCAATTTTCATAGGTCTAACTCCTCTCCACCGACAATAAGACGATTGCCGTCTTTTTCACCGATCGCCAAAATCTGCACACTTCTTTCTTCTTCGTCGACGTCGTAAAGACTCGGAAGCGGTTGTCGGGGCCAAAGCGAATCTCCCACTGAGCCTCGAAGGCCGCAGGCTGGCGCAGAGGTTTGCGGTTTTTCGTCTCGACCGTTGGCTCAAAGCGCAATTGCTCGTCGATCTTCTCTCTAATCAGACTGTCGTATTTAGCCTCGATCGATTTCAATGCTCCGTCACGCCGCGCGCGTAAACAAGGTTGTATGGTTGGCGGCGCGTCATGATGGTCATAATTCTGACCATCAGAAAACCAACTGTCAAGTGCGCGCAAATTGTTGAAATCCATCTCATAAAGTGTTAGGAAGTACTTTCCACCGAAGCGTTACCAGTACAGGTTGTTTCCCATGGCCAAAAAGAAAAGCGATGCCCCTGAATCTCCCCTCGCCGTACCCGCCGCGCCCGCGCTTCAGCCGCCCGCGATGATGCCGCAAGGCATGCCGGGGATGATGCCCGGCATGGCTATGCCCGGCATGCAGCAGCCCAATCCAATGCTGGCGATGATGCAGATGATGCAGATGATGATGTCCGGCGGCGGCATGGCCCCGGCCGTCGTCGACCCGGCCGCCTTGCCCTTCACCGGCGCGGCGGCCGTTCAGGACGGCGACAAGGGCCTCGACGCCGACATCATCCGCCCGGCCCTGTTGAACAATCGGCTCAAGTCGCAGCAGGCGGTAAAGCTTGGCTCGGTGCTGGACTGCATGTGCTTAAGCGACGACCGCCAGCACGCTCTGGGCGGCGTGCCCAAAGGCTGCACCATCGCGCTGGCCGGTCCACCGGGGAAGGGCAAAACCCGTTCGGTGCTCGCCGGCCTGTCGCGCGTGGCCAGCGCCGGCAACCCCGTGGGCTTTGTCATCGCCGAGGAGGGCTTTCACAACGACGT
>JAKEFD010000382.1 GCA_022616245.1 Gemmataceae bacterium | reverse complement strand
TTCAACTCCTTTGTGAAGGATCGGTGTGGATTTCCAGCCCGGCTCCAGCCTACCGCGCGACCCGCGGAAATCCCACCCAAGTATCAGCTGCACACCCTCTTACCAACCGGCTTCGATTTCTTTCTTGACCCCGCACACAAAACCGATTACTTACGATCCATAACGATTTCCCTTGCCGGCCGCACCTTTGAGGGTCAACCGTGTCCCAGCCGTCTGCGTCCCGCATAGTGTCCGGTTCCGCCACGCAAACGGAAACGAAATCGTATCGCTCCGCCGGCGAGGAAATCCTCTCGCATGCCCAAGAGAGCCGCGAGATTGTCCAGGACTTTGTGCCCCTCGCCGAAAGCCTGGAGTGGGAACTGGGTCAGCAGTATCTTCGCGACCGCGGCAACAAGGCTTTCATCAGCGACTTCTCGCCCGTGCCGTTCGTCATTAACAATGACGGCACGCTGTCCCGCCATGCCGCTGAGGTCTTCTTTGCGAGCCTCGTCGAAGCCGAGAAAGAAGCCCCGCTCGAAAACGACTTGTTTGTGCTGGAACTCGGCATCGGTGTCGGCCTTTTTGCGCGTTACTTTCTCGACAATCTTCAGGAACTCTGCCGCCAGCACAAAAAGGACTATTACGACCGCCTCTGCTACATCGCCGCCGATAAGTCGGAGCGCATGCTGCTCGACGTGTGCCGCCACGGCGTGTTATCGAATCATCCCGGACGCTATCGATTGCGGCTTGTCGATGCCATGAAGCCGCACGAATCGCTGCCGCACGACGTGATGTTCCGCAGTCAGCCGGGCAAGCCGTTGAGGGCAGTATTTCTCAACTATCTGCTCGACTGTTTGCCGGCGACAGTTCTTCAACGCGAGAGCGACCAGTACAAGCAGCTCTGCGTCCGCACCTGCGTCGGCCGCAACGTCAAGCTCGAAGACTTCACCGACATGACAGTTACGGCCTTGCAGGAACGGGCCAAGTCCAACGACCCGCGGGCGCGGCATGAACTGCTCGAAGTCTATGGCCTGTTCGCCTCGGAGTACGATTATCGGCCCGTGGACTTGCATTCCATCCCATACCACGAGTTGGCCCAGCACTTCTTGAATACGCGCGCTAACCGGTTGCTGCATAACTGGGGCGCCATCGAATGCCTGGAACGGCTTCTTGACCTGGTGCACGAGAGTGGCTTCATCCTGGCCAACGACTACGGCCAGACGCAGGTGTCGCGTGACGACGAGTTCGAGCATCAGCGGTTTTCGCTGGCAACGTTCGTCGGCGTCAACTTCTCATTGCTGAACCACCACTTCGGTGAAGGCGGCAAAGTTGCTTGGGTCGAGCCGATGGGCGAGACTGGCCACATCCATGCGCGGCTCTTGGGACACAAACCGGGCCTGGAAACGAAGCAGAAGTTCCAGCAACTTTTCGGCGCCGCTCACCACGAGTTGCTGCAAGAGCCGCTGCAGAAAGCCCGCGCCTGCGTGAAAGTCGGGCGCTTTGAGCTGGCGGCAAGCTTCTACAATCAGGCGTTGGATCGGCAACCGGGCAACTGGGTCCTGTTGAACGAAGTCGCCATGTTTTTGATCTTCTCACTGCGCGACGTGAAGGCGGGCATCGACATGGCGAAGGTGGCGCTGCGGCTAAACCCAACGCTGTCAGCGGAACTGTGGGACACGCTTGGGGACGGGCTCTTCGAATATGGCCGCTACATTGAGGCGCGTTCGGCATACCATCGCGCCTTGCAGGTCAACGGCAGCGATGTGCGGGCACGCTATAACCTCGCCTGGACGCACCAGCGCGAGAAGAACTATCCGGCCGCTTTGGAGGCGTTGGCCGAGGGTCTGGCCCTCGACAAGACCGGCGAATACAGCGAGCGGCTATTACACAAGCAACAGGAAGTGCTGGCGCAACTGGCAATGCGGCACCAGCAAGAGTATTTGCTGTTGGTCAATCTGGTGAGCAAGTACGCCAAAAAGGACGAAGAGAAACCCAAGGCGGAGTAGCCATGCCCGAGCAACGCATCGTCAGCCTTCAAGAAAGCGTGCCCGTTTCCGTCCTCGGGCCGATGGTATCGATCCTCGTGCCCTGCTGCGGCATGCTGGAGTACACGAAGCTGTGCGTGCCGAGTGTGCTGCGCCATAGCCGCAGTCCTTTTGAGATCGTCTTCATCGACATCGGCTCGCTCGACGGCACGGCGGAGTACTTGGCCGGGATCAAGGCGGCGAACAGCGTGCGCGTCGAGATCGTGCGCACGCACACTGACATGGGCATTGGCCAGGCAGTGAAGGAAGTGCTGTACCTGGCCAAAGGCGAGTATGTCGCTCTGCTCAATAACGACACCGTCGTGACGCACGGCTGGCTCAATCAGCTCATCGCCCTGGCGTCGATATCGCCGGCGCTGGGCATCATCGGGCCGATGTCGAACTACGCTGCGCCGCCGCAGCTTGTGGAGACAGTGCCATACCGCATTGGACCGAAAAAAGGCAAGGTATTCGGCGGCGCGAGCGCGGCCGCTGCGGAAGAGTTTCTCGTGGATACCCGGGCGGTAGACGAGTTCGCCCGCCAGCATCGCGAAAGTAGCCGCGGCAAGTGGCTTGAGACCGAGCGGCTGGGCGGCTTTTGCCTCTTGATCAAGCGCGTGGTCCTGGATCGAATTGGGCCGGCGCTCGAAAAATGGTCTGACCTCAGCCTGTTTGATAGCGACATCCTGAGCGCCAAGGCACGCGAAGCGGGATTTACACTTGGGGTTTGCCGCGACCTGTTCATCCATCACTTCGGCACGCGGACGTTTGCACATGGCGCCGCCCCCGACCAGACCAAGGCGCACCAAGGCTCCAATCGTTGACCAAAGAGGTATTCGAGTCAGGATTCGTAACAACCTCGCGCAACCAATCTTCTTCCATAAGTCCTTGCTGTTAAAGAAAGTTACAGGATTGGTTGCGCGACACACCCACCCTCCCCCTGGCACCAATCCAGCCAACCGTCGTAGGTCGAGGTCGTGACGCCGGCGTTGACCGGGGTGGTCACGCCGCCGATCGAATCGACGACCTTGGTCCTGTTGCCCACGGCGTCGTAGCTGAACGTCAAGCGCGTGACCCACTGGTCGAGCGAGGTGGCGACGCGGTTGCGGCCATCGTAGGTCAGCGTCGTGTAGCTGTCGGGGTCGCGGTAGGTGAGCATGTTGCCCACGGCGTCGTAAGTAAACGTCGAGCTTTGCACGAAGGTGCCGTTGGAGGCGCGCCAGGTCTCGACCGTCAGGCGGTTGGCGTCGTCGTAGGAGAAATCGCGGCGGCGGCCGAGCCGGTCCGTGGTCGAGGTCATTCGGCTGATGGCGTCGTACGCGAAGGTCGACGTCTTGTTCAACGGATCGGTCTGTTGAATCTCGCGATTGAGCGCGTCGAACACGAACGTGGTGCGGTTGTTGACCGAAGCGACGTGGGTTGGATCTAAAGCCGTTTTCCAATCTCCCAAGCCCAGATTTCCGGTCATGAGTAGGGCCGGTTGAACATTTCCGTGCCACTCACCCAATCTTCTAACCACGCCGACAAATGATCACTTTCAGGAATCAATCCAGTTCCCCGGAATGGACGTTTTTTCAGACAATCCAGGGTGTCCGCCTTCGACATATTTGGTTCGAATCGCAAGATCGGAGGATCTGCACTTTCTGTTTTCAAGTCCAAACAAGACAAAACCAGACTTCCCCAGTTGTTGAACGGAACAACTCCCGTCGGCCATTCTTCTTGCCTTCTTGCACAAGCTGTTTGGAGACTTGAATAATAAGACGGAACTGGTCGATCAACAGACGATAGCGGCAACATTGAGAGGAGCCCATAACCAGGCCCGAATCCGCCATTCCCGACTTCAGTGTACAGTCGCCTCAGCAACACAGGCAGCTGAAATCCTAATTGCTGCTCTCCCTTTTCAAGAGCCTCGATAGAAATTGGGGCATTTGCAATGTCAAACGGAGGCCCGTCTGTTGTGGCCTGACCAGAAGTCCGAGCAAGTTTTGCAACGGCTGATATAAGATCGTCCCAATTGTTGGTTGTATCGCGTATTCTGTTAGGACTCAGCATAGATGAAACCTCGTTGTTGGGCGGACCACACTCTAACCCTACCAGCCGAATCCAGATAACGATATTGGATTTCTGCGCCGGTCTCTAAGGATCTTTGCATCATGACATTCTGACAAGTCTGACATGGTGGTGCCTGTCCCTCCAAGATCAAACGATCTCCGCGACGCAAACGGATCGCTCGAAGTGCTCGATTCTCTGTATCACCGATGCGCCATTGAGGCTGAACGCCTTGTTGTCGTGCGAGTGCGCGCTCTGCTGCTGA
>JAKEFD010000381.1 GCA_022616245.1 Gemmataceae bacterium | reverse complement strand
TGGGAAACGAAGCTGCCGCCCACCGCAAATCTCCAAGTGCGCTGGCAATTCGGCAGGACCGGCGGCATCTTTCTCCTGGCACTCGTGTTTCTTGTCGCGAGCCTGTTCATGCCGCAAAGCCTGGCGTCGTGGGCCTCCACGCCGGCGTTGGAGATCGGCAACGACGTCGAAAAGCTGCTTGCGCAAATCGACGTGCTTCGTGAAGAGAAGATCTTGGAAATTGCCCAAGCCCAGTTCTTTAAGGAGAAACTCGATCAACTCAAGAAAGACACGTCCGGCCTGAACCCGGCCAAAACGCTTGATGCGCTCGACCACGTGCGTGAGCAATTGACCAAGGCTGCCAAGGAAGCAGCAGAGGCGAGCATCGCCAAGTCCGAACAACTTGGCAAAGCGGAAGGTCTGGCCGATGGCATCAAGAAAAATGACGGAGCGCTCGATCCCAAAGTGGAAAAAGAAGCGCTGGCCGAGCTGGCGGCTCTTGTCAACAAGGCGGTCCAGGAAGCGAAGTCTCTGGAAATGAATCTTGATGCCGAACTATTGCAACAACTTCAAGAGCGAAAGCTCTCGCCGGAACAATTGAAGAAACTCGCTGAAGCGCTTAAGGGCGCCAAAATGGACCTGGCGAAGATGCTGGAGAAACTGCACTCGGCCAAGTTGATTGACGCGGATGCGCTCAAGCGCTTGGCCGAGGCCGGCCTGTGCGACTGTGCCGGCATGCTCAAGGAACTAGGCGGCAAGATCAGTATCGCGGCCATTCTCGCCAAGTGCCAGGGTGGCGGCATCGGGGGCGTCACCGAGGGACCGGGCCATGCGCCCATTACCTGGAAAGATAAGCCAACTTCGGCGGAGGGGACGAAGTTCAAAGAAGAAACTCTGCCGCCGGATGCCTTGGCCCAATTGAAAAAGAGCATGCTCTTGGGCGTGGGCAAAGCGGATCCCAAGAAAGACGGTCCCATTGCGTCTCAGGGCGGCGTCCTGAACCCCGCGGTAGCGGGCGGAGGATCGGCCAATACGCAATCCGTCCTGCCCCAGCACCGCGGCGCCGTCGAGCGCTTTTTCAACCGACCCAAAGAGAAATAATGCATCCAAGCAACGGTCCGGCGAATCACCTCTTGCAACCCGACGAAATGAAGGCGCCGGTCGGCTTGGCCGGCAGGCTGCTCGAACAGCTCGACCGGGTTCTGTTGGGTCAGAAGGAACTGCATCGACTGGTGCTGGTCGGCATTCTAAGCCGCGGCCACGTTCTTTTAGAAGGCGTGCCCGGCGTCGGCAAGACCGCGCTCGTCAAGGCATTGTCGCAACTATTGGGCTTGGACTTCAAACGCGTGCAATTCACTCCCGATCTCATGCCCGGCGATATCCTCGGCACGCACATTCTGCAGGAAAACCAGAACGGCGACCGGGATATGAGCTTTCGCCCCGGGCCGATCTTCTGCAACATCTTGCTCGCGGACGAGATCAACCGCGCCTCACCCAAGACGCAATCGGCATTGCTCGAAGCTATGCAAGAACGCTCGGTCACCTTGCTCGGCACGACGCGCACGTTGCCGCAACCTTTTTTCGTGCTGGCCTCGCAGAATCCCATCGAGCTGGAAGGCACGTACCCGTTGCCCGAGGCGCAGCTTGACCGTTTCCTTTTCAAATTGATCGTGCCCTGCGCCGAAGTAGATGTGCTCGACGAGATCGTGGCCACGCGCCGGCGCGGCGAGCCGCCGGCGTCGGGCTGGTCGCTGTCGGCACAGGAATTGGAGCAATTGTTCGGCGTGATGGAGCGCGTTTTCTTGCCGCGGCCCGTGGCGCGCTACATCGCCCGGCTGGTGGCGGCGACGCATCCCAAGGCGGAGGAAGCGCCGGACCTCGTGCGGCGCTACGTGACCTATGGCGCTTCACCGCGCGCTGCCATCGCGCTGGCCGAGGCGAGCCGGGCGCAGGCGCTTTTGGCGGGCCGGCCCACAGCGGGCTTTGAAGACGTGCAATCGGTCGCCGGCCCGGTCCTCAACCATCGGCTCATCCTGGGCTACAAAGCGCGGCTGGATCAAGTTAGCGCCTTGACCGTCGTCGAGAATCTGCTGGAATCACTGGATGAAACGGACCTTAAGCTGCCCGGCGACATGGCCATCGCGGAGGCGAAGCATGCATCGTGACGACGTTGCTCACCGCCAAGAAGAAACGCCCTTGTGCCAGCGCATTCTGTGGCGCGGCGTCGGCTTGGCCGTTTTTTCCTGCTTCCTGGCGGTCCTAGTTCTGGATTCCGGCGTCCGCGTGCACGCTCAGGATCCGCCGAAGCTCAAGAATAAAAAGGAGAAGGAAAAAGTTGAGAGCCTCAGCGTAACGGGAGAGCTGACTGCAAAAGACGCGACCTCCACGTTACGAAAGGGCTGCTTTCAAAAAGTGCACATGTTCAAGATGACGCCGGGCAGGTCTTATCTCATTGAGATGATCGACGGCGGCAGGCGCATCGACCCCTACGTAATCGTCGAGGACTCCACAGGCGCGATCGTGGCTCAGGACGACGACTCTGGGGGCAACAACAATGCCCGCCTCATTTTCACGCCGCTCAAAGAGGGCTTCTACGGAATCGTTGCCACGACGTTTAGTTCCGGCGCAGTCGGGCCCTACCAATTGAAGGCGACCCCCATGGCGCCCGGAACGATTCTCCCGGGATTTGGTTCCGGCCCCTTCGTGCATGTTCCCGCTGAGTACGGCGATGTTGTGGTCACCGTACTGCAGCCGTTCGGCATGGGCGCCAGCGGCAGCAACAACGAACTTTATCATGGTTACGTTGAACATCGCTTTCTCGTCGAAAACTATTCCGAAACTCAGAATCACCGGGTTGACATCACTATCCCACGGACACGCATCAGCAACCGCTACGGCTATACCTTGAGGTCGATTACGAATTACGTTGACGTCGCGCCTCAGTCGAGCGCCGTCCTGTCGATATTCCAGCCCGACATCGCTTTCAATTACGCCAATGATGCGGAGGTCATTCTCGACGGTAAAACTCAAGATCGGCCGCTGTCGATTCAGTTCCTGAACAACCGCGGCGTGCGCAGCGGCGCCCACGGCTATTCCTCCGGACCGCGCCCGCAATTCGAAACGCTGTTGGTTAGCTCGGATTTGTACGCCTCCGTGAGCAATAACATTCGACTCATGGCGGTCGGCAAGCCGCAGTCGCCTCCATCGGGCGGCGGCATTTCCACCACAACCTCAAGTTATCATAAGCCGGGAAGCAAGTATCACAATCAACCTTACACATACTATGGCGCGCATCGCCTGCAAACGATGAGCGAGGGCATCAATAACTGGAGTAGGAACTGGCTCGGTTATGGTTCATTCGATGCCGTCGTCGTACCGGGCCGTCTTGTTGGCGCCGCGCCCAAGGAAGTGCAAAGCGCTCTTTGGGAGTACGTCGAGAGCGGCGGCGGCTTGCTGGTCGTCGGCGAATGCAGTTTGCCGGCAAGTTGGCCGCAGGCCCGCACGCAGCTCAAAGGCTTCGACGTCCTGTACCCCGGCTTTGGTCAGTGCATCATCGCCCGCAATGCGGATGTGCTTTCTTGGGAACCGGACGATTGGCGCCTCATCACTGGCATGTGCGACAGCGGCATCAAAGCCTGGAATCAAATCCAGTCTCCCACGCAAGCAAATCGCAGTTTTGAAATCGTCGAGAGTGTCGGCATCCCGGTTCGCGGCCTGTTCATCGTCATGGTTATTTTTGTCTTGTTGATCGGGCCCTTCAACGTCTACTGGCTAGCACGGACCAAACGCAAGCTCTGGCTATTGTGGACCGTGCCGATTCTGTCGGCCGTCACTTGTTTGTTGCTGTTTGCGTACATGGTCGCGCGCGAAGGTTGGCACGGCCACGCGCGCCTTGCGGGCATCACCATTCTCGATGAAGGCGCCCAGCGGGCCGCGACCGTGGGTTGGCTCGGCTATTATTGCCCGACAACGCCCGGCGGCGGCCTGCGCTTCAGCCGGGACACGGAATTGACGCCGCATCTCACGCTCGATACTTTTACGGCCTATCGCAACACGAGGTCCTTGACGATCGACCAAAGCGACGGTCAACACCTCGACTCCGGCTGGATCAGCGCCAAGGTGCCGATCCATTTCCTCGTCCGGCGTGTCGAGAAGCGACTGGAACGCGTGTCGGCCGTAAAGAAAGCCGAAGGCACGGTTGCTGTAACGAACGGACTGAAGTCCAACATCGCCGCCCTCTGGCTCACGGATCAAGACGGACGCGTCTATCAAGGCGGCCCGATGACGGCAGGCGCGGAAGGCACGCTGCAACCAGCCAAGATTAAGGCGGATGGGAAGGCCCAAACGCTGCGCGACGCGTTCGGCTCGTCTTGGTTGGAAGTGATGAGGAGGATGGAAACTACACCCGGCGAGTTTCTCCGCCCAGGCTGCTACCTGGCGATCTTGGAGGACGCGCCGTTTCTGGAACAAGGGCTGGAGCATACGCAGAGTCGCCGGGCCCGCTCCATTGTGTTCGGCATCATGAAAGAGCCGCTATGAGGGTCAACGTCACCCGACTGAAAAAGCACTATGGTCGCACCCGGGCGGTGGACGACATTTCGTTCCAGTTCGCCTCCGGACAGATTTTCGGCTTTGTCGGACCCAACGGCGCGGGCAAGACGACCACGATGCGCATTTTGGCCACGCTGGACGAGCCGACCGACGGCGACGCTTTCATCGACGGCGTGTCGGTGACGCAATACCCCGAAAAAGCGCGGCAGCTCATTGGCTTCGTCCCTGACAGTTTGCCCACGCACCGCGACATGAGCGTGCACGACTACCTGGACTTTTTCGGCCGGGCATACGGTTTGAAGGGCGGACACCGCCGGCAAGTGATCGAGCGCATCGAAGAGTTCACGACTTTGACCGGCATTCGTGAGAAGAACCTGGTTGCGCTGTCCAAAGGCATGAAACAGCGCGTGAGCGTGGCCCGGTCGCTGTTGCACGATCCGCCGGTCCTCATCATGGACGAGCCGGCGGCGGGCCTCGATCCGCGCGCCCGCATCGAGCTGCGCGAGTTGCTCAAGCTGCTCACGTGGCAGGGCAAAGCGATCCTCATCAGCTCGCATATACTCACGGAACTGGCGGAAATCTGCGACGGCATTGTCATCATCGAGCACGGCAAGATTCTGCGCGCCGGCAAACTCGATCAAATACTGGCCGGCGATGCGCCGCGCCGCACCGTGCACATCAAGAGCATCGAGCGGCACGAAGAAATGTACAAGCACCTTTTGGAAAGTCCGCACGTGAATGTGGCAAGCATGCTCGTGGACAACTCTATCGAAGCGGAGGTGAATGGCACGGAGGAAGCCTGCTTTCAGCTCTTGGCGTCCCTCGTGCAAGGCGGCTTCCGGGTGATCGAGTTCCGCCAACGCCGGGTCGGCTTGGAGGAAATCTTCATGAATGTAACTAGGGGCGAGGTGCAATGATTTCGGGATTCATCGCTTCGCGCTCGCGTGTCGCCGGGGCGAAAGGATGAATCAATCGGGAGCCTCGTATGGCTGTGCGCGAGTGGCTAACGAAGATTGACGATGCCTTGAATCCCATCGTCGTTAAAGAGCTGCGCCAGGCGGTGCAAAGCCGCTTCGTGGTCGCGGTGTTGCTTTTGTTCCTCGTCTTGCAGCTCTTGATTCTCGGCCTCAACTTGTTGTTCATTGGTGTCGGGGGGCGGCTGGAGTCCATTGAGTTTCAGGCGGGGCGCGACGTATTCACCTATTTCCAGGCCATTCTTTTGACGACCTGCATGCTGTTTCTGCCTGCCTATACGGGCATCCGTTTGGCCGCGGAGCGCTCGGAAGTCAACACCGACCTCTTGTTCATCACGACGCTCAAGCCGCGGGCCATCATTTCGGGAAAGATCATCTCCGCGGCTGTCTTGGCGCTGCTCATATTCAGCGCCTGCGCGCCTTTCATGCTGTTCACGTATTTCTTGCGCGGCATCGATTGGCCTTCGATTTTTTTCGTTGTCGGTTTGGATTTCGCCGTAGTGATCTTCAGCGTGCATCTGGTCGTTTTTCTGGCGGTCATCCCGGGCAACCGCGTTCTCAAGGCCGTCCTCGGCATGCTCGGATTCGGCGCCTTGGTATTGATCTTTTCGATGGCCATGTCGGGGACGATCGGCTTCGTGCAATTTGGCGGCAACATCATTTTCAACGATTCGCAGTTCTGGGGCATGCTCATCACCGGAATTGCGGCGCTTGTAGGCTCCTGCGGCATGTATTTTCAATGGTCGGTCGCCCTCATCAGTCCGCCGTCGTCGAATCGGGCGTTGCCGGTGCGCGTCTTCTTGTTGTCGTTGTGGATCGTGTACGGCATCGCCGCATACGTTGCGGCTGCCATAGGACGAGACGCCATTCCGATCGGCGCCTGGATTTCCGCGATGCTTCAGTTAGCCGCCTTGAATCTCGTGATCGCCATCTGCGAGCGCGTGCACTGGTCGCCGCGCGTGGCCCGGACCATTCCCAAGCGCTGGTGGCTGCGCTGGCCGGCATTCTTGTTCTTCAGCGGTTCAGCGGGAGGAGTGCTGTTTTCGGTCGTGCTGATGGGCCTGACCGTTCTGGTTTACATGGTTACGTTTCACTGGACTTGGCTGGCGCCGATTCCCGCCGCCGCTTACAATCATGTCAACGATGTCATCCGCGAAGTCTTTCCGGCTACCGGCGTTGCAGCTCTCTATGTTTATTGCTACGCGATGACGACGGTATTCGTCCGCAATGTCCTGTTCCGCAATCTCCAGCCGGTCTACAACTGGGTGATCTTCATATTCCTACTGGCCATCGGCTGCCTCGTGCCGTTTCTCATTTCCTTCTTATGGATGTTTCGGGAGTGGAATTACCAGTCGCACTTCTACGCCCTGTTGACCAATCCATTCGCGGCGATGGTCGAAGTAGCCGAAAGCCGGTTTTTCCGAAATCAACACGTCTTTGTGACTTTCGCCGCGATCTGGGCAGGGGTGGCGACGCTCGTGAATATCCCCTGGTTCTTTCGGCAGTTCGTTCACTTTCGCCCGCTGGAATTCGTCGGCGGTCCGCAGATTGCCGTGGCCTCCACGGGCAGTGTCACCGCGCCGTTGGACGCTCCGTCTGATTTTGCGCGGGCACGAACGGAAGAGGACACCGGTCCCCCACTCACCCCTCGGGGGAGGGAGGAAGGCGCAACCGGCGAAGCAACAATATGAGTTCCTCTCTTCGCCAGGCCCTGCTCGAAGGCGAGCGCGCCGGCTCTCATTATGTCTTGACCACGCCGCGCGGTCTGCCGCTGGGCACGGTGGGTCCGCACCAGGGGGCGCGCACCGGCAGTTCACTGGAATTCCGCGAACACCGCGACTACCAGCCGGGCGACGATCTTCGTTACGTCGACTGGAGTGTCTATGCCCGCAGCGATAAGCTTGTCGTCAAGCTCTATCACGAAGAAGTGACGCCGCATTTGGATATTGTGGTGGACAGCTCGCGCTCGATGGCGCTGGCGGGCACGACCAAGGCGGAAGCAGCGGTGGGGCTAGCGGCATTCTTCGCCGTCGCGGCGGAAAACGCCGGTATGACGCAAAAGCTGTGGTGGGCCGGGGACGGTTGCGCGCAACCACCGGCGTGCCAGGGCAGGGCGCATACGTGGGACTTGCCGGCATTCGACTTTGCCGCCTCTTTCGCCGAGTCGTTTGCGCGCCGGCCGCCCCTCTTCCGCCCGCGCGGACTGCGCGTCCTCCTTAGCGACCTCTTGTGGCTTGGCGATCCAATGCATGTACTGGCGCCCTGCGCCGACCGCGCGACGGCCACCATTGTCTTGCAAATACTGGCCGACGCCGACGTCCGGCCCCCCGAGCGCGGAAATCTGCGGCTGCTCGATGTCGAGTCGGGGCAAACGCTGGAGCTATTGGTGGACGACGCAGCGGCTCGGCGCTACGGCGCCGCCTTGGAGCGTCACGAAAGCAATTGGCGCGAAGCCTGCCGCCGTGTCGGCGCGATAATGACCATCGTTGTTGCCGAGGAGTGGCTCGAGGAGCGCCGCTTGGATGAGCTGGTGGCGGCTGAAGTGCTGCAAGTGTTGTAGCCGAATTCGCAAGAATTCGGACTGGCCGGAACTCTTGCGAGTTCCGCTACGTAAAAATGCTCCCGCTATTTACTACACCCTGGGCCTTTGCCGCGCTCTTGGCCATTCCCGCACTGGCCGGGCTCTACTGGCTGCGCAACAGCTTTCGTCTCGTGCCGGTGTCCAGCCTGCTCTTGTGGCTCGATCAGGCCGAAGCGCGCACGAGCGGGCTGCGCGTGCGCCGCTTGCAGACGCCGCTCCTGTTTTTCCTGGAACTGACAGTACTGATTCTTTTGGCCGTCGCGGCGACCGGCCCGCGGCTGGAAACTTCGCAGGGACACTGGCCGTTAGTCGTAGTGCTGGACGATTCGTATTCCATGCTGGCGGGGGGCGACGAGTCGCCCAAGGCCCTCGCTTTGGAGATGGTGGCCGACGAGCTGCGCTGGGGCGACGAGTATCCGGTGCGTTTCGTGCTCGCCGGCACGAGCCCTCAGGTTTTGGGCGAAACGGCGCACGATTGGAGCGCGGGGCGGGAGCTCTTGCGCGGCTGGCGCTGCCTGTCGCCGGCGGCGCGTCTTTCGGAAGCAATGGCGTTCGCGGCGGAACTGGGCGGCGACAAGTCGCGCATCCTCGTCGTGACCGACCAGAAACCGCCCGACGAGTTGCCCGCCGGCCGCATTGTTTGGCGCGCCTTTGGACGCCACCAGTCAAACCTGGCCCTGGTACGCGCGGGCCGAGCAGGGCAGGGGGGCCAGCGCTGTTTCTTCGAAATCGCGAATTTCTCCGCGGCCGAGCAAACAACGAGCTTCCTCCTGAAGGAGGCGGACCGCTCGATAATGAACGAGCGACTCACGCTGAAGCCCAAAGAAGTGCGCCGCGTTTCACTTCAAATCAAAGGGGTTGATGGCGCGCTTTCAGCGAGTCTTCCCGACGATGCCTTAGCCATCGACAACCACGTGATCTTGCTTCCGGAAGAGCTGCCCAAAGCGGCCGTTGAAATTCAAGTCAAGGACGACGCCTTGCGAGCATTAATGGAGAATTCGTTCGATGCAACAGGGCTGACAAAAAAGTCCGCGGGAAAGGCCGATCTCTTTGTTGTCGACGATGTTGATCTTGCGAGCGTCGACGCGGAAACCTGGGTGGTGCAGCTCTTGCGCGAAAAGGAAGCGGACGCGTTCACCGGTCCGTTTGTCGTGGACCGCACACATCCTTTGACGGAAGGATTGAGTTTGCAAGGAGTCGTTTGGGGCGGCGGTAAAGCCGAGGACTTGCCCGGCAGGCCGGTAATCTTGGCCGGCAGCGTGCCGCTCTTGACCGAAGTTGAAAACGCCACCGGACAGCGGATACTACGCTGGCGGCTGCGGCCCGACCTGTCCACGCTCACCGAATTGCCCGCCTGGCCGGTGCTCGTCTGGAACCTGGTGCATTGGCGGGCCACTGAGTTGCCGGGATTGCGCGCGACCAATCTGCGGCTTGGCCAGTCGGCTGTGCTGAAAGTAGGAGGCCCGCTTCGTGAGCCGCCGGCCGCGAACGGCACACGGAGTGTGCCTACTACGATGGACTCGATTGCGGTTCGTAAGCCCAGCGGCGCGTCGCAGAAGCTCAATGTCCATAGCAGACGCGCAACGATTCTCACAGACGACGTAGGCGTGTATGAGGTCAGGTCCGGCGACAAGAATTACTCGTTCGCCGTCAATGCACTCTCCGCCGAGGAATCGGACTTGTCCTCTTGCGTTTCCGGGCGCTGGGGTGAATGGACCGAAGACGGCGTGCCCGAATCTGCACTCCGCACTGTCGCTTGGGTGCTGTTACTGTTAGCGCTCGGAGTGCTGACCTGGCACCTGGCGCTTGCCAGCCGCGGCGCCAGATGACCCCGTGGGACGGAACCGTCCTAACAGCATGTGGAGACCAAAGATGGCGCTGTTTTCGTTCTTCGGCATCGGCTGGATCGAATGGATCCTTATCGTGCTCGTGCTCGGCGGCGTGTTCTTCTTGATCTACTGGTTGTCAAGCGGCGGCAAGCAAGAATAGGAGAAAGTGACTCGTCATGGATAGCAACTTCTTGTTGTACATCGTCGCGGGTGTCGTGGGCCTAGGCGCACTCGTATTCGTTGTGATTTACTGGTTGACAGGCTCCTCCAAAGACGAATGACAGAAGGAATGCCGTGGCGTTTTTGCATCCCATCTATCTGCTCTTGGCTTTGCCCCTGGCGGTGTCGCTCTGGGTGTGGGGCTTTCGTTCGCGCTGGTTGCTCGGTCTGCGTTTGGTCACGTTGACGCTTGTACTATTGGCGCTCGCCGGTTTTTCACTCTTTATTTCCAGCCAGGCGGGCACGGTCGTCGTCCTCGCCGATCGCAGTTTGTCCATGCCCCTTGACGCCGACGGCGTGCAAAGTCAAGCCATCGACCTGGTCCACGATGCTATGGGCCCCAATGAACGGCTTGCCGTTGTGGCCTTTGCCCGCGGCGTTGCCCTCGAGCGCGCCCCGGCGCAAGCGAAGTTCGGCGGCTTTCTACACGACGTTGGCGGCGACGCTTCTAACCTGGCCGAGGCGCTGGAAATGGGGCTTGGCCTCATTCCGCGCGGCGCTCCCGGCCGCATCCTGCTTCTATCCGATGGGCAATGGACCGGCCATGACCCCGCTGCGCTGGCCGTTCGCGCCGCCGAGCGCGGCATCGCCCTCGACTACCGGCCCATCGAACGCGCGACGGGAAACGATGTCGCCATCGCTCGCATCGACGCACCCTCCGCGGTGAATCCCGGCGAGTCGTTCCTGCTCACTGCCTGGATTCACGCCACTGCTCGCCAGGAGATCGCCTATGAGCTGCGCCGCGGCAACGTCCGCCTCGCCGCGGGCACGCGCGTCATGGACGCGGGCCTTAACTGGCTAACGTTTCGCGATCGCGCCGGCGAGCCGGGCGCCCAGGCCTATGCTTTGTCGATTGCCCCCAAAGTCAAGGACACGATCCCGGAAAACAACAACGCCCGGTTGCTTGTCGGCGTAAACGGGCCGCGCCCAATCCTCGTCGTCACTTCCTCTGCCGAGTCCGCGTTTCCCGATTTTCTCGAAAACGGGGGCCTCAACATCAAAGCATCACTGCCCGAGAATTGCGTTTGGAGCCTTGAAGAACTCTCCAAGTACACCGGCGTCGTTCTGGAAAACGTAGCCGCGGACAAGATCGGAGTCCCCGGATTGGAAAACCTCGCCGCCTGGGTGCAACACACCGGCTCAGGGCTCATGGTTACAGGCGGCCGTGCGTCCTACGGTCCAGGCGGCTACTTCAAGTCCGCACTCGATCCCGTTCTGCCGGTGTCCATGGAGCTGCGCCAGGAACATCGCAAACTGTCGTTGGCCATCGTCGTTGCACTCGACCGCTCGGGCAGCATGGCCGCCCCGGTGGGCGGCGGCCGAGTCAAGATGGACCTAGCCAATCTCGGCGCGGCCGAAGTCGTTAATCTCTTGGGGCCGACCGACGAGCTTGGCGTATTGGCGGTGGACAGCGCCCCTCATGTGATCCAAGACCTCGCACCGGTAGAGAATAAGTCGTCCATTCGCGCCTGCATCCTCAGCATCAATTCGCAAGGCGGCGGCATCTTCGTTTACGAAGCGCTCGAAGCCTCCTACCGGATGTTGACGCGGGCCAAGGCGGGCACGCGGCACATCATCCTGTTCGCCGACGCCGGCGACGCCGAGGAGCCCAAGGAATACTTGAAGCTCCTGGAAAAATGTCGAGAAAGCAACATCACCGTCAGCGTCATCGGCTTGGGCAAGGATGCAGACAAGGACGGCGAATTGCTCAAAGATGTGGCGGCCAAGGGCGGCGGCCGCTGCTTCTTTTCCGAACGGCCTGACGATTTGCCGCGCCTCTTTGCCCAGGACACCTTCGTCGTGGCCCGCAGCGCGTTCCTCGACGAGCCGACGCCGATCAAAACGACGCCCAGCCTGCTGACGTTGACCAGCAAGGAATTCGCCCCCCCCGCGCTCGGCGGCTACAACCTGTGCTACTTGCGTCCCGGAGCGCAACTCGCAGCCGTCACCGTCGATGAGTACCAAGCTCCCGTAGTGGCTGCCTGGCAAGCAGGCGCTGGCCGCGTCCTTTGCTACACCGGCGAAGTGGACGGCAAGTACACGGGCGCGATCGCCCACTGGAACGACGTGGGCGACTTCTTCACCAGCCTGGCGCGTTGGACCGGCGGAAGACATTCTCCCCTCGCCACTGGGGGGAGAGGGGTCGGGGGTGAGGGGGCAGGAGCGATGGTGACGCAAGAACTGCGTAAGGGAATTGCCCATGTGCGCCTTCACCTCGATCCCGACCGTAAACAGGATCCATTCTCCGCGTTGCCCGAAGTCGCCACGCTGCGTTCTACGGCTGGCAGGAAACCGAAGGTGGAAAAGTCGCGGCTGCAATGGACCGGAGCGGACACGCTGGCGGCCGAGATTCCGCTCCATGGCGAAGAAGTGGCGCTTGCGACAGTGCATTTGCCGGATGCGGGTCCGGTGTCGCTGCCGCCCGTGTGTTTGCCCTACTCACCGGAATTCGAGCCGATGAGCATCCCACGCCCCTCGGGGGAGCTGGGAGTGAAGGGCGCCAAAGTCTCCCCTCAGGGGAAAGGGTTAGGTGTGAGGGGGACCGCGTCTCCCCTCGCCCTGGAGGGAGAGGGGTTGGGGGTGAGGGGGACCGATGCACTGGAGCGCCTCGCGCGGCTCAGCGGCGGCAAGCATCGTATCGAGCTCGCGAGCATTTGGAGCGACATCGAGCGGCAGCCGCGCCTCGTGCCGCTTTCCGCTTGGCTTCTATTCGCCGCTGTCGCCGTTTTCCTCCTGGAAGTCTTGGAACGCTTGACCGGCATCCTGTCGCGCGG
>JAKEFD010000380.1 GCA_022616245.1 Gemmataceae bacterium | reverse complement strand
TAGCGCGAAGCGCGTAGCGCGAAGCGCGTAGCGCGAAGCGCGTAGCGCGAAGCGCGTAGCGCGAAGCGCGTAGCGCGAAGCGCGTAGCGCGAAGCGCGTAGTGCGAAGCGCGGAGCGCGCTCTGCGCTACGCGCTCCACTCTCCACACCAATCCTACGGCAAAGGCACGCCGCGTTTGGCCGACTCCTTGAGGAAGGCTGCCGCCTCGTCGGACTTGCCGGCGATTTCATATGCCCAAGCCTGCCGAACGACGTAGTCGGCGCTATACGGCGTGATCTCGCGCAGAATCGCCATTTCAAGGCGCGACAGTTCTTCTTTCTGATAGCGTTTCGCAGCTTCCTCTGCCGCAGCGGGGTGCGCGGTTCGAAGCATGGCCCAGGTCCATTCGTCGCCCCGCTTGGGAAACAGTTTCAATCCTTCCTGAAGCAAGTCGAGCGCTTGCCGCACGTCCGGGTTGGCAAGGATGGCCTTTTGCTGCGGCCCGGATTTGTTAAGCGCCCAAGCGATGAGGTAGTTGGGATGCAGCGAACGCCGGCCTTTTTCCGCGAGGGCGGCATAGGCGGGCTCGGACTTGAGCAAGTTGCGATGCGCGCGAAACAACAACGCGGCCATGAGTAGATCGCTGGCGCCGCGCGAGGGCGTCGCCTTGCGAACTTCTTGGGCCAGTTCGACCATGGCGTCGGGGTTCGCGGGCACGCCGAGCTTATCGAGGCCGGTTTCGAAGCCGATGAACGTCGTGGCCGCCGCGGCGAAAGTAGGGCCGCCGACCTTCCGCGCCGCCCTGAGCTGCGACTCGACGCGCGGCTTCATGTTGATCAGGTCTTTTTTCAGTTTGTCGTCGTGCTTGCCCTGATAGTCCTCCAGGGTGAGCTTCTTGTGCTCCGTGAGGTCCGGCGCTACTCCTTTGAGCCGGGCTTCCAAGCTGCGCATCTTTTCCAGGTTGTGCGCGTACTGAAACAACTTGTGCAGCGAGGCATAGGCTTCCGCTTTCTTTGGCGCCAAGAGCAACAGCCGTTCGTAATAGTTGATGGCTTTGTTGAGTCCGGGATGCTCGCGAAGTTGGTTGCGAATCGGCTCCCAGGTGGCCTGGTCGTGGTAGAGGAACATCAGCAAGCGCACATTGCCGGGCTCGCGCAACAACGAGAGATCGATGCGCGGACCGATGATCTCGCCGAGTGAGAGGTTCGACACCTGGTCTGCCGTGTTGATGAGCAGGATGCTGTCTTCGGGCTTGAGGCTCAGGGCTTTTTCCAGCAACTCAGTCGATTTGGTCAGCGCGCTCTTGTCGCCGGTGGCCCGAAACAAGCCCAGATGGGAGAGGGCGCGGTTATTGAGAATCACGAAGCTTTCCGGTTGCTTCTCGTAAATCGCGATGGAGTCTCGATACAGCTGAGCCGCGGTAGTCTCATCCCCCTTTTGCCATGCGGACTGGCCTTTGGAGTTATTCCAGGACGCCTTGGTGGGCGGGTTGTTCAGATCGGCGCGCTCCAACCAAAGAATGCTGTCGTCCAGATCGCGCGCCATGGCGGCGCGCATGTCCGCGACCGCCATTTTCCTGCTCGCGACGGTCTCCTTCTCGTAGGCCTCTTCGGTGAGCGTGCGCGCCTTGGCGGTTTCGCCTACCTGGCGCATAGCAGCGGACACGCGCATGAGCGCGTCGGTGTCGCGGCCTTTTTCGAGCACTTCATCCCAGAGTTTGGTGCCTTCAGCATGCTTGCCTAGCCAGTAATAAACCTGGCCCAGATGGACTTTGAACTCCGCGGTCTGACCGGCGACACCGTGGATTGCCAGAAAGGTCTTTTCCGCCTTTTCGAGTTCTTTCTTGCGTGCATCGACGTCGGGTTGCGCCTGGGCCCGTTGCAGGAGCACCAGGCCCAAGTCGAGTGCCACGGGCACGACGCGCGCGAGCTTCTGCACCTCCTCCAACGCCTGCCGCAGCTGCCGATTCTCGCGCAGCCGGCCGTCCACGTAGTCGTTGATCATTTGCATCTGCGTGGCTTTGTCGGCACGGTCATACTGCGCGCGGTTGAAGTCCGGCGCAGTGCCGCGCTGCAACTGGTTCATGATGTCCTTTTCGCTTGTCACCAACATGTTGCGCCAATTGGATTCCGCGTCCTGAAACTGTTGCAGCCGGGTTTCCGCGTAGGCGGACAGCAGCCGGTATGCTTCATCAAATTTACCCTCCTGCATGTAAACCTGGCCGAGAATCCGCGCCCCTTCGCGCTGGCCCAGTTCCTTCGCGTACGGCTCGAGCAGCTTCTTGCATTCGGCGATGTCGCGCCGGCTTTCCCAATAGACGGCGAGCTCGGTAACGGCGTCGAGATCGTTGGGCGACTTCTTGAGCCAAGCTTTCAAGAAAGGCAGCCGCGCTTCCTGGTATGCCTTCGGATCGGCGGCAAATGGCGCGGCGGCATCGACGATTTGCAGTGCCTTGCGCGGGTCGTCCTCGCCCACGGATTGGGCGAGCGCCTGCGCTTTCTCGAACAGCTTTTCGACGGGCCGGCCCGCTTTGGCTTCATCGATACACAAACGTGTTACCATCCATGCTTCTTCGGGCTGTTTTGCGAGCGCGGGGTTTTCCAATAGTTCGACAAGTTTCTGCTTGGCTGCCGGCGCGTGGCTCGATTTTCCTTCCCCGAGCTGGCGATACGCATTCGCGGCCGCGCCGAACTTGCCCTCGGCAACCAGGTTGTCCGCGTCGGCCATTTTGGTTTGCGCGATATAGTCCGCGCTATTGATGTGCTGGAGCCAAAAGCCCAGACCCACACCGCCCGCGATCAAAAGAAGCACCAGAAAGTTCCAGGTCTTGGCCAGCGCGGAAAGCGGCACTTTGCCCAAAAAATACCAGCCCTCCGGCGCGTCCGCCACGCGATAGGCGCCGAGCGAAAAGAGCGGAATGAACAGAAAGCATACGACGTGGGTCTTCACGTACGTGCCTGTGTCCACGTCATAATCGCGGTTGCCATATACCATGGTGCCGACGCCATTGACCGTGCCGAGCGAAGGCGCCTTGGTCACCGGCGTCATTTCAGGAAAGCGCTCGTTCAGCGGCGGCCCCTGTTCTTCGTCGTGGTCGGGTGTTTCCATGAGATGAGCTCCAAGGGCCACGGATCAACACGGATTGAACATGGAAAAAACACATCGGCTTGGTCCGTGTTCCGTCCGTGTTCATCAGTGGCGTGTTCGATGCGCCGAGCCATGATAGCGGAGAATTTGCAGGTTGTCCAAGTGTGTTCCTATCGTTGAGAATCACTGCCACTTTGATTGCCAAAACTGAGAACCAGTCCCGCTGAAACCACACTTTTCGCCGTGATTGCTCTCGGGAAAGTCACTTTCGCACATTGGCATTTGCTTTGCAACCCCGTGGCCGGGCAGAGGAGATTGTCGTTGACTCTCCCCCACATGCCACTACAACGATTGCGTAGTTGCATCTAATCTCGACGAAATTCAGTATTGGCCGCACGCTCCGCCAGTTGTGGGGCGCTACGGGCAAACAAGAATGTTTGCCCCACGAGTTTGGATTGCATATGGCTGAACCCCAAAACAACCCAAGCGAAACGGCGGTGGCAGCTGGTGCGGCCCCGGCGAAACCCGCGCCGGTCAAGCCGGCCCCGGCAAAGCCCGCAGCCCAAGGCCCCTCGCGCCGCGGTTTTCTCGGCGCCGTCTTCGGTTCGTGGTTCGCCGTCGCCTGGTGGACGTTCGCCGCGTCGATGGCCGGCATGCTGCTCGGCACCGTGCGCTTTCTTTTTCCGAATGTATTGTCCGAACCGCCCAGTTCCTTCAAGGCAGGCGACGTCAGCAATTACGAGCCGGACAAGGTCGACGATCGCTACAAGGAAGTCGGCGCCTGGGTCATTCGCGGCAAGGACGAGCGTAATCGCGACATCATCTATGCATTATCCACGACGTGCACGCATCTTGGCTGCACGCCGAACTGGCTGGAAGGCGAAAAGAAATTCAAGTGCCCCTGTCATGGCTCGGGCTTCAAGATCTCCGGCGTCAACTTCGAAGGCCCGGCGCCGCGCCCCCTCGAACGCTACTCCATCCGCAAGACCGACGACGGCCAAATCGTGGTGGAAAAGGCGCGCAAGTTCCAGAAGGAACTGGGCCAGTGGGACGATCCGGACTCCTATATCCTGCTGTGACTTCGCGGAAGGCTTAAATCCGAAACTCGAAATCCGAAATCCGAAACAAATCCAAATGTCAAAGTCGAAAACTCAAAACGAACACGCACTTGTTTGCGGATTTCTGCTTTGAATTTTGAATTCGTTTCGAATTTGGTTCTTCGGATTTCGGATTTGATCGCTAGACACAATCATACGCAAGACAGAGGACAACATGCCTGGGATTGGTGATTGGATTCGAGGCTCGCAAGTCTGGAAAAGCATCTTTCGCCATCCGGCGCCGCGCGATCGCCGCAATCGCGTGGTGGTGATGCTGACGAACGTCTTCTTGCACCTGCATCCCGTGTCGGTGCGGAAGAGCGGCATCGCGCTGTCTTACACCTGGTGCATGGGCGGCATCACCTTCTTCCTCTTTCTCGTCGAGACAATCACCGGCGTGCTCCTCATGTTCTACTATCGGCCCACGCTGGAGCACGCTTACAACGACATCCTTTCCTTGCGCGACGTGGCCACCCTGGGAATCCTGCGCGAGCTGCATCGCTGGGGCGCGCACGCCATGGTCATCACGATCTGGCTGCACATGTATCGCGTGTTCCTGACCGGGAGCTATAAACCGCCAAGAGAATTCAACTGGGGGGTGGGCGTCATCTTGCTGGTCCTGACGCTGCTCCTCAGCTTCACCGGCTATTTGCTGCCCTGGGACCAGTTGGCGATCTGGGCGATCACGGTGGGCAGCAACATGGCCCGCGCCACGCCGCTCTTGGGTTATGAGGGCCCCGGCGCGAAATTCCTGACGATCGGAGGCGTGGAACTTATCCACTCGGGCAGCGATGCGCGCTTTTTGTTATTAGGAGGGCGCTTCGTCGGGGAAACTGCGCTCTTGCGCTTCTACGTGCTCCACTGCGTCGCCATTCCGTTGGCCGTCGCCTTGCTGATCGCGGTCCATTTTTGGCGCGTAAGAAAAGACGGCGGCATCAGCGGGGCCCTTTAGATTTTGGATTTTGGAGTGCGGCGCTGTAACGCCGCTTTTTTTCTCTTGATTTTTGTTTTTATTGATTTTTGTTTGTCTTCCATTGTTTGCCGCAACTCGTCGGCCAAAAGAGATGGCGCGTAGCACGGCGGCGCGGTACCTAAACGTTGGCGATCCCAAGACACAAAAAAAGAATGAAAGCGGCGTCAAACCGCCGCACTCCAAACCGATCCGAGAACACAAAAAAAGAAAGAAAGCGGCGTCAGAGCGCCGCACTCCAAAAATAACTCACTATGCACAACCATCACGGCCTGTCTTCGGGTATGCAAATCGGCCTGGGGGTGTTCTACCTCCTCGGCGCGTTCATGAATATCGCTTTCGCCGCTTACATGAATAAGCAGCGAAATCGCAAGCAGACCCAGATTTGGACGTTTGTCTCCGGCATCTTCCTGTTTCACGCGCTGGCCTACTTCTTCGGCGCCGGCTGGATGCTGAGCGACGGCATCAAGGATCTCGTCAACAATCTCATGAACCCGGTGAGCTACTTCGTGCTCGCCGTGGGCGGCCTGGCAGCGTTTCTCTATTGGCGCAAATTCTTGACCGAGCCGGTGGTCGCCTGGGGCATCTTGCAAGCCGGTTTGCTTTTTTCCGGCTGGGCCATGACCGACAACAACTTCAAGGACATCATCGTCAAGCCCGACAACGTGCCGATCACCATGCTGATTTTCTCCGTCGGCTTCTGCACCTGGCTGGCAATGCGCAAGGCGGTGATCAACGACGACCGCATGCAAAAAGGCGAGCCGCCGCTCGAGAAAGTGGAAGACGAAAAGGTGCTGGTCTGGCCCGACCTCGTTTACACCGAGCTCATCGCGATGGTCATTTGCACGTTTGTGCTTGTGATCTGGGCGGTGTATTTGAAAGCGCCGCTGGAGCAGCCCGCGTCGTCGTCGCGCATTCCCAATCCGTCCAAGGCGCCCTGGTACTTCCTTGGCTTGCAGGAAATGCTTGTTTACTTCGACCCGTGGATGGCGGGCGTCGTGCTGCCGACTTTCATCATCGTCGGCCTGATCGCCTTGCCGTACATCGACTTCAACCAGAAGGGCAACGGCTACTTCACGTTCACTCAGCGCAGCTTCGCGATCACCACGTTTCTCTTGGGCTTCGTAGTGCTCTGGGTGGTGCTCATCGTGCTTGGCACATTCCTGCGCGGCCCCAACTGGAACTTTTTCGGCCCGTTCGAGCCGTGGGACCCGCACAAGACGGTGCCGCTCAACAACGTCAATCTGTCGGACTATTTCTGGCTGACCTGGATGGGCGAAGCCATGGAAGGTCGCGGCTGGCTGGCCCGCGAATTGCCCGGCATCATCCTGATCCTCGGCTACTTGCTCTTGCTGCCGCCGCTGTTGGCAATGACGATCATGCGCTCCTACTTCATAAAAATGGGCTTCATCCGCTTCTTCATCCTGGTGACGCTGATCCAGTTCATGGCGCTGTTGCCCATCAAGATGGTGCTGCGCTGGACGATAAACTTGAAGTACATCGTGTTCATTCCCGAGGCGTTCTTCAACATTTGACATGAGAACCGAGATTCAAAATCCGAAACTCGAATCTCGAAATCCGAAACAAATTCGAAGCCGAAAGAAGAAATGTCCAAAGAGTCTTCACGTTGATTAACGTTTTTCAGTTGGAGTCCGATTTCGTTTCGGATTTTGGTTTTCGGATTTGGCATTTGTTTCGGATTTCGAGATTCGGATTTCGGATTTCGTGAGGAAGTCATGGCTGCAACGGACAAACCGTACCGCGATCAGAACTTCTTGGATATCGTGTTCGCGCTGTCGTCCATCGCGATGCTGGTAAGCCTCGTGGTGATGTTCATGCAGGACTACCATCGCGAGTACAAGACCGAGCAGCGGCTGTTCCGCGACGTCGAGTCGGCGGTGGCGCAGCGGCAGGCGTTGGATTTGATCCCGGGTCTGGAAGAGTTTGACAAGGCCGAGAAGGCGGTCGACGACGCCAAGAAACAGCGCGCGGAAAACGAAAGCCAGATCAAGAGTCTGAAAGACAAGATTAAGGAACTCTTGCCCACGAAGGAGCGCAGCGAGCAGTACTACAACACGGTCAATGCCGATCTGAGCTCGATCACCAGCTTTTACAACATCGAAGTGGATAAACACGGCCCGCAGTCGCCGCTCGCGAAACGGTATCGAGCGGAAATCACCGAACTGGAGAAAAAAGTCAGCGCAGCGCAAGTCGACAAGGATAAGACTCAGACCGATCTGACATTACTGCAACGCGATTTAGATAAACTCGAAAAGCCGCTCACCGACGCGCTGTCCCACCTCAAGAAAGTAAACGACAAATTCGACACGCAGGTCAAGCTCGCCATCACCAAGCAATGGGGCTTGGGCGACTGGGTGCGCAATTTCCCCGTGCTCGACGGCTTCGCGCCGCCTCTCAAGATCCACCAGTTCACGATCAACGACGTGCCGATCGACTACAATTTCAAGCACGTTACGCGCTTCGACCGCTGCATGTCGTGCCATCTGGGCATCGACCGGCCCGCCTACACCAAGGAGCGGCTGCGCGAGCTCACGCGCGTCGCCTCGGATTACGAGAGCCGATTGGGGGAAGCCCAGTGGCTGGTGTATTTCCGCCGCCAAACGCTCAAAGGACTGCCCGAGCGCGCCGCCCTGCCGAAGCCGAATCAATTGGTTCTGTCCAAAGTGCCGGCGGGTCAACTCAACGAGTCGCGTATCACCGAATACTGCGCCCATCCGCGCCTGGAACTCTTCGTCGGCGCCAACAGCAAGCACCCCGCCGAGAAATTCGGCTGCACCTCGTGCCATTCGGGTCAGGGCAGCGCCACCAGCTTTACGCTGGCCTCGCACACTCCCAACAACGCGCCGACCAAAGACGCCTGGGTCAAGGACCACGGCTGGGAATCGCAGCACATGTGGGATTTCCCGATGCTGCCCATGCGCTTCATCGAATCGTCATGCCTCAAGTGCCATCATCAAGTCACCGATCTTGTCAGCAGCGAAAACCGCCTCGAAGCGCCCAAGCTCTTGCGCGGCTACAACCTCATCAAGGAGAACGGCTGCTTTGGCTGCCACGAAATCGCCGGCCGCAAATCGGGTCGCGACGTGAGCCCCGACATTCGCTTGGAGCCGTTCACGCCGCTCGAAGAGATGACGCCGGGCGAAAGGCAGAAAGCGGAAAGCGATCCGGACAATCCGCCCGGCAAGATGCGCAAAGTCGGCCCCAGTCTCTACCGTTTGGCGGAAAAGACCAACAGGGAATGGACCGCGAAATGGCTGCGCTCGCCGCGCAGCTTCCGGCCGGACACCAAGATGCCGCATTTTTACGGCGTGAGCAACAACGACGAAGCCGCGCTCAAGGGCACCGACCAGGGCAAATTCCCCACGGCGGAAATCTGGGCGGCCGCCCATTACCTTTTCGACGCCAGCGAAAAATACCTGCGCGACGTGTCCGCCAGCCACAAGGACGATGCCAACGTTCGGCAAAAGGACCAGGAGCGCTTCGATGAATTACAACTCTCGCCCAAGCTCACCGACGAGCAAAAAAAGGAATTCGATCAGATCGTGCGCCGCATCAAGCTGCGGCAGACGCCCGTACTTGTCGACCTTTCGCCCGCATACGCCGGCGATGCGCAGAAGGGCCGCATCCTGTTTTCCGAGCGCGGCTGCCTCGCGTGCCACAGCCACAACGCCACGGAAACCGCCCAGGGCAAATCCGGCGACAAGAATTACGGCCCCGCAATCTCCGGCGAAGCGATCTTCGGTCCGAATCTGAGCCAGGTGGTTGACAAACTCGGCCGCAAGAAGGGCGACAAGGCTTCGGCCCGGATGTGGCTCATACAATGGCTCGTCGATCCGCACGTGCACAGCCCGCGCAGCCGCATGCCGGTGACGCATCTTTCCAACGAAGAAGCCGCCGACATTGCCATGTGGCTGCTGTCGCAAAAGGCAACCGACCTGGGCGACGACTGGGCGAATCTGGAAGTGGACGAGCCGGATGAAAAGACGTTGCAGGATCTGGCCCGCGTGTACCTCGTACGGATCATGCCGAAGTCAGTAATGGAAGACCTGCTGAAGGACGGCAAGGTTCCGCCGCTCGTCTCGGATTTGCCGCAAGAGGAAAAAGACCTTGCCAATAACTACAACACCGAGACCTTGAAGCGTTACCTGGGCAAGAAGGCCGTGGGCCGGCTCGGCTGTTATGCCTGCCACGACATCCCCGGTTTCGAAAACGCCAAGCCCATCGGTGTGGCTCTGAACGACTGGGGCAAAAAGCCAAACGACCGGCTCGCCTTCGAAGACATCAAGAATTATCTCGAACATCATTACCATGTCGTGCCCAGCCTCGTCGACGAGGAAGGCAAACCCGTCGGCCCCAAAGGTGAAGGCTCAAACAAGAAAGAGCCCTACGAGCAGTTCTATTCCGATTCGATTCACCACCATCAGCGCGAGGGTTATCTCAACCAGAAGATCCGCGACCCGCGCAGCTATGACTACAACCGGCTGCGCGCCTGGGACGACCGCTCGCGCATGCCGCAGTTCAAATTCGCCCGGCTGCGGAAAAAACCGAACGAATCGGCCGCCGAGTTTGAAGCCCGTTCCCTCAAGGAAGAAGCCGAAGCGCGCGAAGCGGTGGCCACCTTCATTCTGGGCCTGGTCGCCGAGCCGGTGCCGCTGGCCAGCATCAATCAACCCAAGGGCGACCGCCTCGCCGAAGTGAAGGGCCGGCAAGTGCTTGAAAAATACAACTGTGGCGGCTGCCACCTGGTCCGTCCGGGGTTCTTTGAGTTCAAGCCGTCCGAGGAGAATCTCAAGTACTTGGAGCAATTTGCAAAACTGGCGAAGGAGCGTGGGACGACGGCCGGCGACCACACCTTCCTGCATCATTCCGACTGGATCGGCAAGAACCCGACTGCGCTGGATCGGCTGGGTGCCCAAGGCGTCCGCGCCAAACTCGCCGTGGACGATGAAGATCCGAACGTCAAGTGGTTCGAACTTCGGCTGACGCGGGCTTTGCGTTTCCAAAACAGCAAGAAGTCGATGGTAGACATACCCGCGGCGAACCTCATCAAGCTCGACCCGCGCGACATAATCTATCCGCCGGCGCAGACGGTCAAGTCAGCAGAGGCGCTGCAAGCCTTCTTGAAGGATCAAGGGCCCTTTGGCGGCGCCTTTGCCGACCTCTTGGTCGATTATCTCGTTGAAAAAGACAAATCCAGTGTGCCGAGGTTTTTCGAACGCGATCCGGATCTCGACAGCAGCAAGGCGCGAGCCGCGGTGCCGCCGATCCTTTTGGGCCAGGGCGAGCGCACGCAGCCGGAATGGCTCTACCAGTTCCTGCTCAATCCGACTCAGGTGCGGCGCATGACTGTCTTGCGCATGCCCAAATTCAACATGAGCAAAGAGGAAGCCCGCATCCTGGTCGATTACTTCGCCGCCGTCGAACGCCAGGAGAATCCCAATATCGGCCTGCATTACCCGTATGAGACGATCCTGCAAAAGGAAGACTTGAAAGAGAAGTTCTGGCTGCAACGTAACGCGGAGTACGTCGCCCGGCTCAAGTCGACCAAGATGAAAGACGCCAAGGGCAAGGAAGTGAACGCCTACGAAGAGCGCGTCCGCGAACTGACTCCCGTGTGGCAGCAGATTCAAAGAGATGTGCAAGCCAAGCACTCCGCGGCCAAGACCAATCTCGCTGCCGTCGAGCCGCGCCTGGAAGCAGCCAAGAAGGTGGAGGAAAAGGCCCGCGAGGATTTGAAGAACGAAAAAGACGAGGGGAAGAAGAAAACTCTTGAGGCGGCGCTCAAGGCGGCCGAAGAGACGAAGAAGACCGAAGAGCGCATCTTTAACTCTTGGGATGATCAGCTCAAGGTGATGTCCGAAGCCCTGAAGAAAAGCGGCGTCGACGAGCAGCGCCGCGCCTGGGAAACCAACGAGGCCTATGTGGCCGACGCCTTCAAGATGCTGACCAACCGGCAGCTTTGTTTCCAGTGCCACCAGGTCGGAAAGATTGCTCCCAACAACCAGATTCAGGGTCCGCCTTTGGATTTGGCGCACGAGCGCTTGCGGCCCGGCTGGCTCGAACGCTGGATCGCCACACCCCAGCGCTTCTTGACCTATGGCTCCTCCATGCCGAATAATTTCCCAGTGGACAAGCCGGGGCAATACGTTGACCTGTTCGCCGGCTCGCCGCTCGAACAGGTGAACTCCCTGCGCGACGTACTCATGAACTATCCAAGGGCCACGGCGATGCCGATCAACGAATACTGGGTGTTGCCGCTTACGGGAGAGAAGAAATGAGGCGCATCATAGTTTTGGGAATCGCCGCTGCGCTTGCCGGTGTGTTCTTTGCCGGCAGTCAGGAACCAGTTGCCGCACAAGGGGGGCAATGGGGCACGATCAAGGGCCGCATTGTTTGGGGCGGCAAGGACATCCCCCAGCCCAAGGAAATCGAGGCCATCAAGAACCATGCGGACAAAAACTTTTGCTTGAAAGACGGGCCGGTCCTCACCGAGGAATGGGTCGTCGACAAAAAAACCAAGGGCCTGCGCTGGACCTTCGTGTGGCTCACCAATCAGAATCCAAAGAACCCGCTGGCTATCCATCCCGACCTCAAGTCGATCAAGGACAAGGAAGTCGTGATGGACCAGCCGATATGCATGTTTTTGCCGCACGCGATCGCTCTGCGCGAAGGACAAATCCTCGTCGCCAAGAACAGCGCTACCATTGCGCATAACTTCAAGTGGACCGGCAATCCCACGACGGCGAACGCCGGCAACAACGTGCTCATAGCCCCGGGCGGCGACTTCAAGATCAAGGGACTCGTAGCCGACCGCCTGCCCGTCAAAATCGAGTGCAACATCCACCCCTGGATGAACGGTTGGGTCCGCATCTTCGACCATCCGTACTTCGCGGTAACCGACGCCAACGGCAACTTCGAGATCAAGAACGCTCCGGCGGGTTCGTATCACCTGGTCGTCTGGCACGGCAGCGGCGGCTGGCGCGGCGGCGCCAAGGGCAAGACCGGCGAATCGGTCAACGTCAAGGCCGGAGGAGTCACCGACGTGGGCAGCCTCGACTATCCGCCGCCAGCGAATTAGATTGTCGTTTCGCGCACGGAGAATCCATACATGAGGCAATATCTTCTGGCCATATTCGTGCCAATTGCAGTTATCGCCGTCGTCGGCGGCTGCAGCCGCCGCGATGACGACGACGACGAGCCGCCCGCGAAGCGCTTCGTGCGGCCGTCTGGCAAAGGCGGCGCTGTGGCGAAGGGCGATCCCTTGAAGGCGCCTCTAGACGGCGTCATCAAGGGCCGCGTGGTTCTTGACGGCGACGCGCCCGAAATGGCCCAAATTCCAGGTATGTTGAACCATAATGACAAACAACACTGCTTGGCGGGCGCCGACTTCGAAAAACGGAATCAGACTTGGATCATTGGCAAAGACAAGGGAGTGGAGAATGTAGTCGTCTTCTTGCGTCCGCCCCCGGGAAAGTATTTCGAGTTAAAGGACGAAGACAAAAACCGGACCGACACGGTCTACATTGATCAACCGCACTGCGCGTTCATTCCACATGTCCAAGTGATTTTTCCAGCGTACTGGGATGGCAAAGAACTCCGCCCCTCGGGCCAGAATTTCTTCGTGAAAAACAGCGCACCGATGCTGCACAACACGAGGTGGCAGACTCGAACTGGCGTCGGAAACCGGATGGTCGCCTCCGGCACCGAACTGGACATGAAACTCGATCCGGACCGGAAGCCGATCGTTATTGGCTGTGACATTCATCCCTGGATGAATGCTTTCGTCTGGAGTTTCGATCATCCGTATGCCGCCAGGACTAAGTCAGACGGCACATTCGAAATCAAGAACGTCCCCACCGGAGTCGAGTTGACAGTTTTCGCCTGGCACGAAGGGCCCCAATATTTCTACGGCGGCAACGCGGGCACGAAAACCACCTTCCAGGCCGGCGAAAACGTCTTAGACTTGAAGGTTCCTGCCAAGTAGCGTCATGGAGTTTCTTGTACTGGGCGCGGCCGGGCAGTTGGCGCAAGGCTTCTTGCGGCGGCTCGGGGATCGCGCCGCCGGCCTGACGCGCGCCGAGGCTGACTTGACAAGACCGGATCAACTGCAAACCGCACTTCTAAACCACCAACCGCGGATCGTCCTTAACTGTGCTTCTTACAACTGGGTCGACCAGGCCGATAGTGATCGAACGACGCCGTTCGAGGTGAACGCCTGGGGCGTGCGGGCGCTGGCCGACGCGTGCCGGGCGCGCGATTGCGTGCTTGTCCATTACAGCACCAACTACGTTTTTGGCTTGGATGCCGAGCGGCGCATGCCGTATCAGGAGTTCGATCCGCCCGGCCCGATCAGTGTCTACGGCATGAGCAAGCTGGCCGGCGAGTACTTTGCGCGACTATGTCCCCGGCATTTCGTCATTCGAACTTGCGGCCTTTTCGGAAGGATGAAGCCCGGCGGCTCGCGCGTCAACTTCGTGGACCGCATGCTCAGTCTCGCCCAAGAGAAGAAAACGATCCGCGTCGTCAACGATCAAGTCTGCGCCCCGACGAAGGTGGAAGATCTAGTCGATGCGACTCTGCGGCTGGTCGAAACCGAGCGCTACGGCTTGTATCACTTGACGAGCGCCGGTGCATGCACGTGGCACGAGTTCACATTGGCTATGCTCGATATCGCCGGCCAGACTGCGGACGTGCGCGGCCTGTCCAGCGCGGAATTCGGCGCCGCCGCGCAAAGGCCCAAGTACAGCGTCTTGGCCAACGACGCCTATGTTCGGCTCGGCTTTGAGCCGATACGGCAGTGGCGCAGTGCATTGGCCGAATACCTGCAAGAAACCTGAGCCATCAGTTCACGCTCGCGGAATCCTTCACAATCGGTTACAACAAAAGCATGGGTTTTGGCTTCTTGAATGCGGCCGTTTTGGCGGGGTTGGCCGCCGTCGCGATTCCTATCCTGATTCACCTTTTGCACCGGCGTCGCTTCCAGACCATCGACTGGGGCGCCATGCAGTTCTTGAAGCTCAGCCAAACTACGCGCCGCCGGCTTTGGCTCGAAGAACTTCTGTTGCTGCTTTTGCGCATCGGTCTTATCGCCGTGCTGGTGCTTGGGCTCGCAGGGCCTTACGCAACCGGCTTGGGCGGTGTCGCTCGGCCAAGCCGCGACGTGGTCCTTGTCCTCGACGCCACCGCGAGCATGAGCGTTTTGCAAAAAGAAAAGGATTGTCCGCTCGATGTCGCCCGGGATTGGATAGACAGTTTTCTCCGCGCGATGCAGCCGGGTGACCGAGTTGCGTTCTTATTGGCTCGGCAGCCGCCGTCATGGGTTCAGGATCATCTAACGCAAGACGCAGATCTTGTGCGCGACGGACTGGACGCGTTGCCGACGCCGGGCGGCGTGCCCGATTGGCCGGCCGCGTTCGATGCGGCATTAGGTCTTTTGGAACGAGAAGGCGCCAATCCGCAGCGCGAAATCGTCGTCGTCTCCGACAATCAGCGGTTTGGCTGGGCCGACCCGGAAACGATGCGCCGCTGGGAGAAGATGTCGAGCCGTTTTCGCTCCGAAAAAGGGAGCGCCGCGCTACCGCGAGTGTGGCATAAGAACATTGCTCGGGAAGGAATTGCCGATCTTCCCAATGAGGGTTTGTCGCCGTTGCACACGTCGCGGACATTGGCCTGGGTCGGTCAAACAGTGAAGTTCACCAGCGCTCTCCGCTGGGATCGTGCGCAAGAACGTTCACTGCCGCATCGCCTCTTTTTCGAAGTGGACGGCAAGCACGCCGGCGATATCGCACTGCCCACCGTCAATGACAGCGGCGGTCAAGTCGTTTTCAACTTTCAACATCGATTTGCCGTGCCCGGCTCGCATCTGGTCTCGCTCGTCCTCGAACCCGATCCGCCCAAGGACCGCTGGCCCGCAGGCTATAGAGCGCGCGACGCCTATCCCGCTGACAACCGGCAGGACCTCGTCCTGGAGGTTGCGCAGGCGCTACCGGTACTGGTCATTGACGGCGGACCGCTCAACCCGGCCCACTCTCCCCCACAGGGACGAGGCGCGAAGTCTGGCGTGCAACAGATTGAGAGTCCGTCCTACTTTTTGGAAAAAGCGCTGGCCGGCCCGGCGGATGGGCAACGGCCGGCGTTGGCCATTCCGCGCGTGCTGGCCTATTCCGATTGGTCAAAAGGGGATTTGGTCCAAAGCGAAAAGCTCTCTCAGCCGCGCGTCGTGATCTTCGCCGACGTGCCGCGCCTGTCATCGGATCAGTCCAAGGCCATTGAGCAGTATCTGGCGGGCGGCGGCGCAGTGCTAATGTTTCTGGGCCCGCGCAGTGCCAGGGAAAGTCAGCATTACAACGACGACTTATTTCGCCTGGGCGCAGGTTGGCTGCCGGCGCGCCTGGAAAAGATTGCCGGTGACGCCGAGCGAACCGAGCTCTGGGCCAGCCCCGATCCCAAACGGCAGCAGCATCCCACGCTGGCTATTTTCGAGTCGACCGGCGGGCTAGGGCACGTGCGTTTTCCGCGCTGGCTGCGGCTCGCAGTGGCAGCCAAAGATCCAGCAACCACGCCCGCGCTGTTGACCTCTGGCGATCCCTTTCTTGTCGAAAGGATCTACAAGTCAGGACGCGTGATGTTGTGCGCTGTCCCGCCGGATCGCTCGTGGGGTTCCGGATTTCCCAGCCAGTGGGAATTCCCTGTATTGCTGCATGAACTCGTCTTTCATCTTGCGAATACGCACTCCGCACGCAATCTCGCCGCTGGCCAGCCCATTCGATTGCAAGGCCCCCTCACCCCCAACTCCTCTCCCCCACAGGGGCGAGGGGAGTTCGAAGGCAAGCAATGGTTACTTACTCCGCCTTCCGGCCAATCGCTCGCCCAGAGGATTGACTCTTGGCCATGGACGTGGGCCGACACCGGCGAAGTCGGACCCTATCGCTTGCAGTCGTCGGAGGGAGCCACAATCTATTTCGCGGTTGAGGGCGATGCGCGCGAGGCGGACTTGATTCTCTGCACCAAGGAAGAGCGCGGCCGTGTGGCCCAATTCCTATCCATTCGTGAACTCAAGGAAAATCTGCCCGTCGAAACAGCGGAGAATGCGACTTCCACGCGCCAGGACCTTTGGTGGATCTTCCTTGTGGGCGTGACATTGTTGCTGTGTGGCGAAGTCTGGTGGACGCGGCGGATGGCGCTCCGGCGGAGCGGGTGAGGCATGTTGCGTATTCCTTTGCCCTGGGAAAACTGGTACCTGCTCTTGGCGCCGCGCTTCGGCGAGCTGCCGGCGGCGGGGCAGGGGGCCTTGCTCGCGCTTTTCTTGCTGGTCCCCATCGGGTTGTCTGTATGGCTTTATCGCAACGAACTGCGGCTTGTTGCACGCCGCGCCGCTCTCTTGCTTTTGCTCTTGCGGCTGTGCCTCTTGTTCATCTTGGGCGTGGTCACGGGATTTCAGCCGACGCTCGCCTATTACTATGAAGAGGAACTGCCAAGCCGCGTGTTGGTCGCCGTCGATGTGTCACGGAGCATGAACGTCGCAGACACGCAACGGACTGCTGAGGAAAAGGATACTTTAGGCGCGGCGTTGGGATTGCCGCGGGACCATTTGGACGACTTGACGCGGTTGGCGATCGTCAAGAAGTTCTTTAAATCAAACAACTTCTTGAGCAAGATGGGGCGAAATCACGGCATCGAGCTTCTTGGCTTCGACCAGAGTGTTTCGACCCTCGAAGAAATCCAACAGGCCGCTCGGCTTGGACTAGGGACGGACCTTAATGCGCCGCTCGGGCGCGCTTTGGAAAGCGCTGCCGAAATGAAGGGCAAAGTGCTTGGCGTGATTGTGTTCACGGACGGGCAACACAACATTGGAAAAGCGCCGACGTTGAGGGCCAAGGAGCTGGCAAAGTCACCGGTCTATCCCGTTGCGGTCGGCTCGAAGATTCCGCCCGCGGACATCGCTCTTCTGGAAGTGAAAGCGCCGGCGAACGCCTTCAAGGACACCGATTTTGCCGTGGCGGCCCGGTTGCGCCTGTCCGGCATTCCCGTGGGCGAAATCGAAGTCACGCTGGCGGGCAAGGACAAAGTTGCGGCCCAGCAAAAGAAAACCATTCGCCACGACGGCCAGGACCGAGTTGTTGAAGTCCAGTTTTCGGTCAAGGCGGAACACGTCGGCAATCATGTCTTCGAGATCAAGGCCCAAAGCTTGACGAAGGATGTCCGCGAAATCTCCTTGGAAAACAACCAGGCGGCGACGGTGGTGCGCGTTGCCGACGACAAGATCCGCGTGCTACTGGTCGATAACGAAGCGCGTTGGGAATTTCACTATCTGGCCAACGCGCTGCTGCGTGATCCGGCGGTCAAGCCGGACCTTGTGCTTTTCAGTCAACCGCGCGTCGGCACGCTCTCCGAGGAAAAACTGGAAAAGCTCGGCCATGCGCGCGTGCGTCTGCCGGAAAAGGCACCAAGCGGTGACGAACCCCTCGAGCGCTATGATGTGATCGTTTTGGGCGACGTACCACCAGACAAGTTGCCGCTCGCCGAACGCCGCCGGCTGGAGGCGTATGTATCCCAGCGCGGCGGCACGCTCGTACTGGTCGCGGGCAAACGGCACATGCCGCTGGAGTTTCTTGCGGCCGCCGGAGCGGCGGACGATCCCTTGTGCAAGCTCTTGCCCATATTGACTCCGCGCGTGCGGCATGAAGCGGACGGCTTCGCGCTGCGGCTTTCAAACGAAGGCGGCTTGGTTCCGTTCTTGCGGATGGAAGAAGACGCCGAAGCGAACCGGCAACGCTGGCTTGATCTTCCCAAGCACTATTGGGCCATCACAGCCAAACCCAAGCCCGGCGGCAAAACACTAGCGTACCTTTCAACGAAGCCCGAAAGCAAGGAAAGCGAAGGCGACGCTGTACTGGTCGAGCACAGCTACGGTTTCGGGAAAGTCGTGTTCATGGGTTTGGAGAGCACCTGGCGCTGGCGCTTTCGCGTCGGCGACCACTATCACCATCGCTTTTGGGGACAATTGACGCGCTGGGCCGCCGCGGACCAGTTGCTGCCGACGGGGAACAAGTTTGTCCGTTTCGGTTCGCGCCAGGCGGTCGTTCCGCATGGTCAGCACGCGGAATTGGCTGCGCGGCTCAGTGAAGATGTGCCGCTCTTGAAAGACAAAAGCACTGCCCGCGCGAAACTTTGGCGACAACTCGGCGGCGGCAAAGAAGAAGCTGCGCTCGTCGTGCCGCTGGAGACGAGTGCCCAACAGGCGCGCTTGCTCCAAGCGAAGGCGCCCGACTTGCCGCCGGGAGTGTATCGGATTGAGCTGGATATTCCGGAGTTGAAAGACAAGCTAGTTGCCAAAGACCCGCTGCCAAATGGCCGTGACTCCGACTCGTTGTCGAGGGGCGACACGTTCACCGTGTTGCCGCCCGAGGATCGTGAATTGGCGGACCTTGCAGTTAACTGGTCGCTTCTGCAAGCGTTAGCCGATGAGAGCAATGGCCGGCAATTCACGATCGAGAATGCAAACGAACTCGTCGATCTCTTCGCGCGCCAAGTTGAAAAGAGGGAGGACCGCCAAGAAGAGCGCGTCTGGGCCGATCCGCCGCTGGTGTGGTGGCTGCTCGGTCTCTTGCTCGGGTTATTGACGTTGGAGTGGTTGGGGCGAAAGCTCGCGGGTTTGCCGTAGGAGAGGATGCCGATCCTGTCCCTCTGGCTGGTCGCCATCTGAAAACGAGCTCCCCCGCTCCCATCGCGCCTTCACTTGCCTTCGCTGAATCGAATCTCGCGCCACGCCACGCCGTAACTGGGTCCGCGGCTAACGTACGCGACCTTGTCCGTCGTGTCGAAGACCATCATGTCGATAGTGCCCTTGCCGCCTGAAATGCCCCACTTGGGCAATTCAAAGTACTCTTGCAGCCGACGAAGATCGTTTTTCCCGGTTGTGCCGCGCAAGTGATCGTACATCTTTTCGCAGCGCGCGTGCAGCTTGACCTTCTGTCCTTCCGGCGTCCCGGTCATTTGCCGGCTGCCGTAGTCGACGCGCGCCAGCCGGTCCTTGGCCCGCTCGACCACGATGCGTTTGGGCGAGCCTTCGATATTGACGAGATTGCCCTTGGCGTCGCCGAGCACGAACGTGAACCAGCCCGCGTGCTTGTTGCGCTCGGCTTCGCGCACGGCGC
>JAKEFD010000379.1 GCA_022616245.1 Gemmataceae bacterium | reverse complement strand
TCGCGCGAGCCGCGCCGCATCCTCGACATGTACGGCGTCGACCGCGGCTACGACGACGGCGGCTTCGCACGCAACTGCCTCCTCGCCCGCCGCATGGTCGAGCGCGGCGTCCGCTTCGTCCAGCTCTTCCACCGCGGCTGGGACCAGCACAGCGACCTGCCCCGCCAAATCCGCGGCCAATGCCGCGACGTCGACCAGCCCGCCGCTGCGCTCCTGGGCGACCTGAAAGCCCGCGGACTGTTGGAAGACACGCTCGTCATCTTCGGCGGAGAATTTGGCCGCACCGTCTACAGCCAGGGCCAGCTCACCGCCAACAACCACGGCCGCGATCACCATGGCCGCTGCTTCAGCCTGATCATGGCCGGCGCGGGCGTGCGGCCCGGCATCACGTACGGCGCGACCGACGACTTCTGCTACAACATCACCGAAGACCCAGTGCATATCCACGACCTGAACGCCACGTTGCTGCACTGCCTTGGCATTGACCACCGACGGCTAACGTTCCGCTTTCAGGGACGGGATTATCGGCTGACAGACGTGCATGGCAATTTGGTGCAAGGAATCCTGAGCTAACGCACCCGCAGCGTCTTGACACCGCCGATGCCGCTGCGACAATCGTAGCCATTCATGACCTAAGGTAGGTCTTGCCTGCCCAATCAACATCTGTGCCCGCTCGGCAAGCGGGAACTCCAGGAGATGCCGCCGATGCACTATCGCCAGAGCGCTTTCCACGCCATGCTGTTTGCATGTTGTTTTTGCTTGCTCGGACTTGTCGCGGCAACGAGCGTTGCCCAAGACCGGCTCAAGTCCATGCCGGGTCACGAGCAATACCAGAAGATGAGCAAGGAGGTATTCAGTTCGGTCAAGCTGGGCCGGCTGTTCGTCACCTGGCGCGACGGTGGAAAATCATTCGAATACTCCAAGGACGGCAAGCTATACCGCTACGACATTGCCGCGAAAAAAACGGAGGAAGTGGACAAGAAAAAGGACAAGGTGGAGCCCGATGAGCCGAAGAAAAAGTTCGGCGGCAAGTTTGGTAAGAAAGCGCCCGAACGTGGCCGGCAATGGGGCTCCGCAATGCAGCCTGGCGGCAAGCTCAAAGCTTTCTATCGCGACCACAATCTCTGGATCAGCGGCATCACCCCCGACCCCTCTCCCCCAGAGGGGCGAGGGGAGAAGTCGCCCAAGGGTGGCAATGAGTTTCCCGTCACCACCGAAGGCAACGCCAAAGCTCGCATCAAATTCGGCACCGGTAGCTGGGTCTACGGCGAAGAGCTCGATCAGCACACCGCCATGTGGTGGTCGCCCGACGGCAAGAAGTTGGCCTTCTACCGGTTCGATGAGAGCAAAGTGCTGGATTACTACTTGGCGCTCGGGCAGACCAAGATGCAAAGCAAGATGGACATCGAGCCGTATCCGAAGGTGGGCACGCCCAACCCAATCGCCGACGTTTTGGTCTATGACCTGGACACGAAGAAGACCGTGCATGTGGACGTGCGCGACGGCAAACCATTTACGAACGACGTGGTCGGGCATTATGTCTACAACGTCGGCTGGTCGCACGACAGCAAGGAGCTGCACTTTTTCCGCACCAACCGCTTGCAAAACACCATGGAGTTCGCGGCCGCCGATCCCGAATCCGGCAAATGCCGCGTGATCATCCGTGAGCAGTGGCTGCCAAGCTGGGTTGAGAACCGGCCGCCCATGCAATACCTGAAGGACAACGAGCGCTTTATCTGGACGTCGGCGCGCACCGGTTGGAAGAACCTTTACCTCTACGACCAGAGCGGCAAGCTGTTGGCGACGCTGACCAACCACCAGAGCGACGTGGCGAACATATTGCGCATCGACGAACAAGCCGGCTTGCTCTATTACATGGCCCGTAGCGGCGACAACCCAATGAAGCTGCAACTTCACCGCGTCGGCCTCGATGGCAAGTCAGAAAAACGACTAACCGACCCGGCCTGGCATCATACCGTGGACGTGGCGCCGGACGGGCAGCATTTCATCGACGTTATCCAAAGCCATTGCGCGCCGCCCGAAACCCGGCTCGTGGACGGTGACGGCAAAGTGGTGGATGTGCTGGCGAAAAGCGACACGACACGATTCGACACGCTTGGCCTCAAGCCCGTGGAAATGCTCACATTCAAAGCCGCCGACGGTAAGACTGATCTGTATGGCCTGTTGCACCGGCCTTCAAACTTCGACCCGAGCAAGAAGTATCCGTTACTGGTTTCTGTCTACGCCGGTCCGGAGACCAACGGCGCCCGCGAAACGTATGCGACGCCCAATGCGCTGGCTGAGTACGGCTTCTTGGTCGCATCGTTTGATTCGCGCAGCGCCGCCGGCCGCGGCAAAACAGTGCTCGATTCCATTTATCGGAAACTCGGCGTGACCGAGATGGACGATCAGGCCGCCGGCGTCAAGTCGCTCTGGGATCGGCCCTACGTCAACAAGAACCGCGTCGGCATCTACGGTACGTCCTATGGCGGGTATGCGTCGGTGCTCTGTCTCTTGCGGCATCCGGATGTGTTTCAAGCCGCGTGCGCGTCGTCGCCGGTTACCGATTTCCGCCTGTATGACAGCATCTATACCGAGCGCTACATGGGTTTGCCGAATGACAACAAGGCGGGCTACGACGCCGGCAGCGCCATGACTTACGCTGCAAAGTTGAAGGGACGGCTGATGCTGTTCTTTGGAACCGCCGACAACAACGTGCATCCGACGAACTCGTTGCAACTCATCCAAGCGCTGCAACGGGCCGGCAGAAGCTTCGACGTTCAAATTGGCCCGGACGTTGGCCACGCGGCGATCTCACAGCCGAGGATGATGGAGTTTTTTATCGAGAATCTGGTGATTCGACCGTAGAGGCGAAATGACAGACTCACTAGCCGTTGCTTTTCAAGAATGCGTGCGCCTCGCCAAGACGTGCGGTCAGCGATTGCTCAGTCCATGGCCACTTCGGCGGTTCCGCGGGCGGCGGTCCGTTGCCTGCCGCCGCCTGATCTGCCGGGTTTGGGAAAGCAGCAGTAATGATTACAGCTAAGTCAGCTGGGATGGCTGCATGCCGCAACTGAAGTCGCTTGGCTGGTCCCTGCGCTTCCTGGTAGTGAACCTCGTCAAACATCCAATGACGGAGGAACAATTCTTCTTCAGGGGACAGTGTCATCTGGTGGCGCACAAACACCGCGGGTTTCATGTATGAAGCGCGTCGAAGCGACCGCTTCTAAACCGTAACCGCATTCCTAGAAACCTGGGCAAGTCCCATGGCTGCGGATAAAGCTTCTGCACGTCCTTTGGAGGAACTGGCTCACGGATGACTTCCGTAACGAAACGATGCCGAAAAAAGGAAGTCACATAGCGATCAAGCGGCCTGTGAATGTGAGTCGTGATGCCGCTCGGTTCCTTGTTTTTCGAGATTCGAAGTGGGGCTTCAATGGCAATCTCCCTACCATAGGAGAACCAGGGTGCAGACGCGTAACCCCAGTATTCTGGCCAGAACCATGGATGGGGCAGTGTCACCACCAGGACTGCTCCCTCTGTGGCGAGCGCAGCCATTGCGGCAATTGATGCATCCAGATCGGGCGCAGTTTGAAGTGCCATGTTAGCGACGATGACTGGAAACCGCTGTCCGCTGTTGGACTGCGCAAACTCCTCGACTGATGAACGCAAGAATTGAACCGGCCCATGCGACGGACAATACGAGCGTGCAATTTGAATCGAAACATCGCTCAGATCGATTCCAACAACTGATGGGCAATGTGATGCT
>JAKEFD010000378.1 GCA_022616245.1 Gemmataceae bacterium | reverse complement strand
GGCGATGATGAACAAATCGAACGGATGGGTCCTCGCAATCAGCGTCTTTTTTGTAGCGGTTGACTCGGCGCCAGCGCAGTTTTTGGGACTCAATCGCGGATTCTACGGCCCCTACGCCAATCCCTACGCAGGCCGCTACGGTTCGGCCTTTGGGTATCGCTCGGTGTTTGGAGCATACTCCGCGCCAGTTTTTGGCGCATACTCTGCGCCGCTGCTGCGAGTCAGAGAATCCAAGCCGCGCGAAGGCTTGCAAGCGCCTCTCCTGGGCGCCAGCGCCGCTCCTGAAATTTGCATCAGCGTCGATGTGTCGGGAAAGTACAATTCAGCCATCGCCAAGGCGCTGGCGGAGAGTAAGACTTGGTCGGATAAAGCCAGTGTGTTCGAGGATCAGTCGCTGCGCGTAGCGCTCTACGCGCCGGTTGTGTTGCGGGTGGGCGGCGCTCCGGACAATCCCATTGCCGCAAAGAGCGACGCCGACGCGCTTCCCAAAGACAAGGTGGCCTGGACGTTTCCGAATTCTTTCCGCAAAGTCCATGAAGACTCCACCAAGGCGATCCTCGTACTTTCTCCGCAGTCCGCAGGCACGTTTACTGTCGTGGCAGCAGTGGTTGCGCCACGACAAGAAAAGGAAATCAAGGTCGAGGAATTAAGGGCTCCACAAAAGAAGGGCGACGAAAAAAAGAACGGCGCGCAAGACAAAAAAGAAGAAAAAGACACAAAGAAAGTCGATCCTGGAGAAGCCAAGCCGCCGATTCGCTTTGTAACGTTTACGATCCAGGTGGATTCGGCAACGCCGGTCAGCCCGGTGCAGCCCGAAACGCCGACAGTTCGGCCGAGCGATCTTAAGGAGGCACTGCAAAAGATCAAAGCCGCGGTCGAGCGAGACAAAGCGGCCTTGGCGGACAAGATGACGCTTTTTCGCATCAAGCTGGCTGAGTTCTCAAGAAAAACTCCCAGCTTTCAAACCCCGGAGAATCTATTTCAGATTCTCGGCCAATCCAGAAACCTGGGCGGGACCGGTGCTGCAATCATCGAGCTCAGGGACATCATGATAACGCGCATGATGGAGCACGCGGACTTACTCGCGCTCGCCAACGACCTTGCCAAATTGTTGCCTTGATGTTTGACTGCGGTTGGCTCGAGTGCAAAGCTTGCCTCATTAGAACCGTCACATCCGATCTTTCGGTGATTTCCTTACAATCTTGCCGCGCCGCTGCCGATAGTATCCGGGTGGCCCAGGCTGCGCTGTCAACTTGGGCAAGAGCAAAGGCAGGGCAGTATGCGCCGCGCCGTAATGCTGGGTCTCGTGCTCGTCTCATGCGGAACCGGACAGGTGACCGCGCAGGAGGTCACTCCCACGCTGCACCGGGTCGTTTCCGGGTCGGCCTCGTGCGACGAGCCGCAACGGATCGTGATCAAGCTGCCGCCGCCCAAAGTCGAATATCGCGATAAGGCTTGCCCGGACACCCATGACGGCCGGCGCAGGTTTTGCCTGTTCGGACATTGCCAGAAGCCAGATCATAGCCGAGCGCTGGGCGAGGCATTGTATGCGCCAGCGACTTTGCCCTCGATGGTCTTGCAAGCCCCGTCCCAATCGCTGTCGTTCACCCAGCAAATCACCCATGATTTCGGGGCTTTGCGGCAAGCGCAGGAACTCGATCTGCGCGCGGCTGGCCTGGCCGCCCAGCTCGCCGCCCGCGACGCCATGCGGAGCGCCGAGGACGAGTGGATTCAAGGCATGCTGGATCGAAGCGAGGGAAAGCTGCGAGCATTAGGCGGCGCCCTCAAAGCAAGCCAGGCCGGCGCACTGAAAGCCGCAGACGTGACGAATCTGAACGATACATTGAAGCAGTTGAACGATCGCTTGACCCGTCTGGAAGAACTAGTGCTGCAACACCATCAAGCAATCGACGCGCTGCGCAAGCCAACCCCTCCCAAAGAAGTCAAATAGAGACCTGTCTCACTTCTTGATTGCCTGGGACGCCGCATTGTGCGAAACTCGATTGTCCGCACGGTGCCGTCCATGATCTGCATTTCAATCAACCAGGAATCGCGCCGACTCGCGTTGGCCGACATGGTCAACGCGGCCCGACAGTGCGACCTGTTGGAAATCCGCCTGGATCGTTTCGGCAAAGCGCCGGAAATCGGTGAACTCTTGGCCAACAAATCGAAGCCGGCCATTTTATCGTGCCGGCGGCCCAAAGACGGCGGGGATTGGGAAGGGACCGAAGCCGAGCGCCTGGCAATCCTCAGGCAAGGCATTATCAGCAAGGCCGACTATGTCGAAATTGAGCTGGACGTTGCCGACGACATCCGCCGTTTTCCGCCGACACAGCGCGTTATTTCCTACACGAACCTGAGGGAAACGCCGGCGGATATCCTCGAGATCTACGAAGAGGCCAAGACGAAAAGTCCGGATGTGATCAAGCTGACCACGCTGGCACGCACACCGGAGGAAGCATGGCCGCTCGTGCAAATCCTGGGCACGGCGGTGGTGCCGACGGTCGTGGTCGGGCTGGGCAAGCCGGGCGTGATGCTGAGTCTGCTGGGTAAGCGCATCGGCGCCCCGTGGACGTATGCCGCTCTGGAACGCGGCATGGAGGCATATCCCGGCCAGGCCACGGTTCACGATTTGCGTCACGTCTATCATCTAGAGAGCATCGGCAAGAGCACGCGCTTCGTCGGCGTTACCGGTTTTGGCGAGCGCGAGTTGTACAGCGTCGCGGCCCTCAACGCTGCCTTAGCGCACGCCAATCTGGCATTCCGCTGCTTGCCGATGGGCGTGGGTGATATCAAAGTGCTTCGCAGGGTAATGGACGCGGTCAAACTGGCCGCCGCGGTGATCGATGCGGAACACCAGTCGACTATTTTGGAAATCGAGCCGGAATTGCACGGCGACGCCAAGGAGACTCAGTCGGCGGACTTGCTGATCCACAAAGGAGAAATCTGGCACGCTTTTGACACGGCATGCGCTGCCAGGTTGCAAGCATTGGCCGGTGCTTTGAAGGCAAAAAGCGGCGCCGCGCAGCCAATCAAAGATCGGATGGTCCTTGTGGTCGGCATCAACGACATGACGCGCGTGCTGGCCAAGGAAGTGCAGCGCCTGGGGGGCAACGCCATTCTCGCCAGTCATCGTCGCAAGGCGGGGCAAGAGATGGCCCAGGAAATCGGCTGCCGGTTCGTGCAATATGAGGCGCTCTATAGCACCATGCACGACGCGCTGGTCGTATGTGACGAGGAGCGAAATGAATCCAAAGGGCTGCATCTAGGTTATCTGAAGCAGGGAATGGTCGTGATGGATTTGACGGCATCGTTAAGACTTTCGAATTTGCTGCGCGAGGCGCGCGACCGCGGGGCGCAGATCGTCGAGCCGCGCCAGTTGTTCTTGCAGCAGCTAGATCAGCAAGCACGGCTGTTGACCGGCAAGACAGTGCCGATGGATGTGCTGCAAAAAGCGCTTCCGGAAGAAGATGAGCCTTAGCCGTCGGTCATAATCCCTCGCTCGCGCGTCGG
>JAKEFD010000377.1 GCA_022616245.1 Gemmataceae bacterium | reverse complement strand
TTGGCACAGAACGACGACCGGGCCCATCTTGTCGTTCAGAGGCAAGCCAGGTCGGTGGTGGTCTTGAACCGCTTTCCTTACAACAACGGCCATTTGCTCGTCGCGCCGCGCGCACACAAGGGGACACTCGCCGAGCTCGACCGCGACGAGATTCTCGAAATCCAGCATGTGTTGGCCGGGATGACCGCCGCCTTGGACAAACTCTTGCAACCCGAGGGCTATAACATCGGCTTGAACCTGGGGCGCTCGGCCGGCGCGGGGCTGCCAGGGCACTTGCATTGGCATATCGTGCCGCGCTGGAACGGTGACACCAATTTCATGCCGGTGCTCGGCGACGTCAAAGTTATCGCCCAATCACTCGATGCCTTGTGGGAGTTGCTGACGCAAACCAAGAATGGCGAAGCGAAATGATGCAATCCACGGCGAACTTTGTTACCATGCCAAGGGTTGCTCTGGAATATGAGTACGACATGCAATGTTCCGGTCCCTTGCCCTCGTTCGGTCAGCGCCGCGATTTCCTGTGCGTGGGCGGCGGCTTAGCCGTCTCCGGCTTTCTCTCCTCGTTGCCGTCCTTCGCTGGGGCTAGGGCGGCGCCGACGAACGCCCGCTCGTGCATCTTCGTTTATCTTTTGGGCGGGCCGCCCCACCTTGACATGTTCGATTTGAAGCCCAATGCCCCCGCCGAAATCCGCGGCCCGTTCCAGCCGATTGCCACATCTGTGCCGGGTTTGCATGTTTGCGAACACTTGCCGCGCTTGGCCCGGTGCGCGCAGCGTTATGCTCTCGTCCGTTCGGTCAGCCACAACAACCACAACCACACGCCGATGATTTATTACACGCTGACCGGCCGGCAGGTGGATCAGCCCAACCAGGACAATGACGTGCGGCCGCCACAGCGCGGCGACTTTCCCCATATCGGCGCCCTCATGGCCAAGCATCGGCCGTCGCCGTCGGGGCTGCCGGGTTACATCGCAATCCCGGAAGTTGCGGTGCGCAGCAGTTTGCGCGGCGAATACCGGCGTGCCCGGACGCTATTGCGCGGCGGCGGCGGCGGCATCCTGGGACCGCTGTTCGATCCCTTGGGGGTCAACGGCGAACCTGGCGCACAAGATGCAGTGCCGGCCCTGGCTCGGCCACAAGAAGTCGCGGCGGAGCGACTCGAACGCCGGGCCGCGCTGGTGTCGGCGCTCGACTTGCGCGGTCCTGCCCTGCCCAATACACAAACGCAGAACGAGCTGCGCCGACAGGCCGTCGCGCTCACTGGAACGGCCGGCGGCGCGGCGCAAGCTTTTACACTGGACGGCGAGCCGGCCCGGTTGCGCGACCGCTATGGCCAGCATCGTTTCGGCAAAGCGCTCTTGTTGGCCCGACGCCTCGCCGAGCTGGGCGTACCCATGATCGCCATTCATTTCAATGAAATGACGGTCTGCGACGGCTGGGACACGCACTCCAAGAACTTCGAAGCACTCGAAAGCGAATTGCTGCCGATGGTGGATCAAAGTCTGTCGGCGCTCTTAGAAGATTTGCACCAGCGCGGCTTGTTGGACGAGACACTGGTTTGCATGATGGGCGAGTTTGGCCGCACGCCGCGCATCAACCGCGACGCCGGCCGCGACCACTGGGGCCTTTGCCAAACGGCTTTGCTGGCGGGCGGCGGTGTCCAGGGCGGGCGCGTGCACGGCGCGTCCGACCGTATCGCCGCTTATCCCGCGCTCGACCCAGTCGATCCCGTGGACATTCACGCCACGATGTACCACTTGATGGGACTGGACCCGGAGCAAATCTTCTACGACAACCTGCGCCGGCCGCACACGATCGGCACCGGGCGAGTGATTCAAGCGATAATCTGACGCGCATGCAATGAAAACAATTGGATCGAACCATGCCGGACGTCAACTCGGCATCACCATTCGAATCGAAGACTTGCCCGGATTGCGGTTCGCCAATGCGGATCAAGCAATCGCCACGGGGCTTTTTTCTTGGCTGCACCAAATATCCGAAATGTCGGCGCGCCCTGACGCTCTCTGCCGCGGAGCAGAAGGAGATTCGCAAATGATACGAGGAGCAAACTGGCATGGACGAGGAATAGCATTGTAGGACAATAAACAATGAATCGATGGCATTGGTAGTTTTGTCTTGCATCTTAAGGACGATCAAAAATGAACTGGCGTGAACGAATCAACGTAGACCCAAGAATCTGTCACGGCAAAGCCTGCATTAAGGGCACGCGTGTCATGGTCTCCGTGATTCTCGACAATTTAGCTGCAAACATTCCCGCGGAATCTATCCTGCGAAGCTATCCCACATTGAAGGCCGAGGACATTCAAACCGCACTTAGTTATGCCGCTGAATTGGCCCGGGAACGTATCGTGAGCTTGCCGGGAGCCGTGTAATGCGGTTCAAAGTGGACGAGAATCTACCGGTTGAGACTGCAGATTTGTTGCGCAAGCAGCAGTGGGACGCACTCACCGTTCCCGAACAACAAATGGCCGGACAGTTGGATGAGAAAATCGCCGAAGTTTGCAAAAAGGAAACACGCGCACTAATCACTCTGGACTTGGACTTCTCTAACATTCGTCACTACCCGCCGGAAGAATATCAAGGAATCATCGTCCTGCGACCCACGCTTCAGAGTATTCCCGCACTTCTGCGCCTGATCGCGGCCGTGATTGATTTGCTAAGTAAGGAGTCACTCGCGTGTCATTTGTGGATCGTGGACGATCACCAAATACGGATTCGAGGCGAATCCTCGAAAACCGAATAGCAAACTTCCAGGATTGAATGCCATACGAAAGTTCTTTTGCCGGGTGCAACTATCTTGAGCGCGAGGATGCGCTCCTTGCCCCGTACGCCATGCGCACCCGGCACTCGAAGGGGCGCCGCTATCCCGAGGCAGAGCATCCATACCGCACGCTGTATCCGCGCGACCGTGACCGCATTGTTCATAGCACTGCGTTTCGCCGTCTCATGCACAAGACGCAGGTCCTGGTCGGCCAGCCTGGCGACCACCACCGCACGCGTCTGACTCATACCCTTGAAGTCACGCAAATCAGCCGAACCATCGCGCGTCAGCTGGGCCTGAACGAAGATCTGACCGAGGCGATTGCTTTGATGCACGATCTGGGCCATCCGCCCTTCGGCCATGCCGGCGAAGCAGCGCTCGACGAGTGCATGCGCGGCCACGGCGGCTTCGAGCATAATTGCCACGGCCTGCGCATCGTCGAAGAGCTGGAGTATCGCTACGCCGAGTTTCCGGGATTGAATCTCTCGTACGAGGTTCTGGAAGCGCAGGCGCTGCATAGCAAGCGCCGCGACGCGCCCGAGGTGGCGCGCTTCGTGAACGCCGGTCAGCCCCTGCTGGAAGCGCAAGTCGTGGATGCCGCCGACAGCCTGGCGTACGATTCGCACGACATCGACGACGCCCTGAGCCTTGGTGTGATAACTCTCGACGACCTGAGCCAGGTGCCGTTTTGGCTGCGGGCGGTGGAGCGGGCCCGCAGCCAGCATGCACGCTTGCCGGCGCTGCAATTTCAAGCCACGGTGGTGCGGGCGCTGATCGATTGGCAAGTCACCGATTTGCTGGAACAGACGAGCCGATGTCTCGAGCAAGAGAAGATTCGAGCGTTGGAAGACGTGCGCCGCGCGGCGCGCATTCTGGTGACGCCGAGTAACTCCGTGCAGACGCAGAAGGAAGAGCTGGAGAAGTTTCTCCATGAGCGCGTCTATCGCCATCCGCGCATTACACGCATGGCGCACAAAGGGCAGCGCATGCTGCGCCTACTTTTCGATGAGCTTTGCGCGCACCCCGAAAAACTCCCCCAACGCTACCAGGAGCGCGCTCGTGCATCGTCCCTTAAGCGGACCGTGTGCGATTACTTGGCGGGCATGACCGACCGTTTTGCTCAGGACGAATACCTAAGACTGTTCCAACCGAACACTCCTCTGTAGAATGGAGCGTAGAGGAGAAGTGGTCAGGGGAAAAGGTCGGAGCCGACCGCCAGCCGGGCTCAGGGAAGTGACGCCGCGCGCGTGCCAGAATCCGCTTCACCGCCTCTTCTGACGATTCCCGCCGTGATTCCAATCAGCGTTGGTGCATTTTCGAAGGGAGACGTCCCTTGCTGCCGAAGAAACTACGCGAATGGTTCACCGGTCCCGGGGGCGGACCATTCAGCACTCCCACGAACGCCTTCTTGTGGACCCTCCGTGCCGTCTTTATTGCTTTGACCATCGGCGTCGCCACCAGCGCCCTTCTCTATTTCGACCGGCGCAACGAAATCGTCGAAGGGGTCGCGAGCTTCGCCACGTTTTTGATCCTGGGAGTCGTGATCATTGTGGTCGACGTATTCACGCGCAACAAACAGATCACGACGATTTCCTCGGTCTATTTCGGCCTCTTGATGGGCTTCTTTCTGGGGCAGCTGTTCTGGATGGCTCTGGAACCCATCTTCAGGGGTTACTTGCACCCGAGCATCACCGATTTTGTACGCCTGTTTATCATTGTGGTCATGTGTTACATCTCGGTCTCTGTACTCGTGCAAACCAAGGATGAGTTTCGCTTTATTATCCCTTATGTCGAGTTTTCCAAACAAATCAAAGGGGCAAAACCGCTAGTCCTGGATACCAGTGTCATCATTGACGGCCGGATTGCCGATATTTGTGATACGGGTGTGATCGACACCAAGATGATCGTGCCGCGCTTTGTGCTGCAGGAGTTGCAGGCCATCGCCGACAGCTCGGACAAGATCAAGCGCAACCGCGGCCGGCGCGGTTTGGACATTCTGAAAAGGATGCAGTCCAACACCAAGGTCGAGCTGCATATGCACGAAGGCAACCTGGCTGAGTTGCGCGACGTGCACAAGGTGGACGAACGCCTGGTGGTGCTGGCCAACGTCTTAAGCGCCCGCGTGGTGACCAACGACTTTAACCTGAACAAGATCGCCCAGCTCCAGGGCGTGGAAGTCATCAACCTGAACGAGCTGGCCAACGCCCTTAAGCTGGTGGCCTTGCCGGGAGAAAACCTGAATCTCCGCATTGTCAAGCAAGGCGATCAGATAGGGCAGGGCGTCGGCTATCTCGACGACGGCACCATGGTCGTCGTGGAGCAAGGCCGCTCGGCTATCGGCCAGGAAGTCAGTATCACGGTCACCAGCGTGCTGCAGACGCCGGCGGGGCGGATGATTTTCGGCAAAATCGACAGCGGCGATACGTCCGTGCGGCGGCAAGAGGACCGGGTAAGCAGATGATTGCAGATTTCAGATTGGAGATTGCGGATTGGCGCCGAGCAATCCAATCTGCAATCTGAAATCCGCAATCTGCAATCACGACACGAAAACGTCGGTGGAGAAAAACGTGCGTTCAGCCTGGGTGGCGGCTGGTGTGTTGCTGCTGGCGTTCGGCGCCGGCGTCCCGCGCGCGCAGAATCCGACGCAGAATCCGCCGCCTCCGGCGCCCAAGCCCGGCGACGCCTCGGACATCCAACTGGTCGAAAAACTGCTCGTCGCCCGCCGCAGTTATCAGCAAGTCCTCGAACAACTCCGCATGCACTATCTCAAGGCCGGCGATCTGGAGCGCGCCAAGTGGGCCGAGGAAGAGCTCAGGCAGTATCACCGCATTCCCAAGCACGCCTTTCGCCTCGAGCTGGACGTGCCGCCGCCCAACCTCATCGGCAACACCAACGTGCCCGAAGCCAACCGTCTGCTCATGGCCGCCACGTCGTACAAGGACAAGGGCTGGGGGACGGACTACGTTGACAACCAGCGCCGCGCTGAACTCCTCTTGCAGAAAATGCTGACCGAGTATCCGCAAAGCGACAAGATTTCCGATGCTGCCTACCACCTGGGCGACATCTACGAAAGCAAAGCCTACAAGCAGTACCGCCGAGCGGTGGCGTATTACGAACGCTGCTACCAGTGGAACCCGAAGACGCAACTCGACGCCCGCCTGCGCGCCGCCCGCGTCTACGACCGCAACCTTTCCGACCGCGGCAAAGCGGTCGAACTCTACCGCGAAGTCACCACCCACGACACCGATACCCGTCGTGTTCAGGAAGCGACCAAGCGCCTCGCCGATCTGGCCGGAACGCGATAATCTCCCTTCACGCTTTCACCCCGTCACAAACATGTCGCCTTCGGTAGTAGAATGCGTCGTCGCCGCCTGTATCTGGGAAGTTACCGCGCGCAAAGTGGGGAACGTTCATCCCGATCGGGGATTCAAAGATCTCACCGTAAAGCACTTCATGCAGAGCGTAACGGCGATTAACCCCGCCTTTGCCTTGGCGCGTCAGCAACCTGTCGGCCAGACCATTCTGCAAGCCATCAAGGCGACGCGCGACGCCGTTCACACCAATACGAATCTAGGTATCGTGCTGCTCCTGGCCCCGTTGGCCGCCGTTCCACCGGAACGATCTTTGCGCGAAGGCATCGGCCCAATTCTGGAGCGCCTGTCGGTAGACGATTCTCGCAAGGTTTTCGAAGCAATCCGGCTCGCCCATCCCGGCGGCTTGGGCAAAGCCGAGGCAGAAGACGTGCATGCCGAGCCGACGTTGCCGTTGCGCGCCGTCATGGCGCTGGCCGCCGAGCGCGATCTGGTCGCCCGGCAATACCACAATGGCTTTCACGAAGTGCTCGACGAAGGCTTGCCGTACCTGCAAAGCGCCTTGCGGGAATTTGACAATGTGACGGACGCCATCGTCGCCACGCATCTCTATTTTATGGCGCAGCATCCCGATAGCCTGATCGCGCGCCGATTCGGACTGGATGTCGCGCGCGAGGCCGGCTGCCGCGCCGGCGAAGTCCTCAAGGCGCACTGGCCGAAAACGCCGGACAGCCGCCGCCTTTTCCAAGAACTGGACGACTGGCTCACCTCCACTAACCCCGTCCGCAATCCGGGCACGAGCGC
>JAKEFD010000376.1 GCA_022616245.1 Gemmataceae bacterium | reverse complement strand
TTGCCCGGCGGAGTCATTCCGATGGCGAATCGTCCAAGACGGGATTCCGCAGTGCGTGGCCGATAAGCACGCAAAGGACCGTAGCGGCGATGGCGCCGAGCAAGGCGAACGCTTCGGGGACCGGAAAAACCCGGGCCGTGAAGTGCTTGTTGCAAGCGATGAATCCAGCGAAAAAACCCGCGCCGCCCCAGATGCCAAGGTCGCCGATCCGGACGAGCAGCAAGCCCGCCAGCACGCCGAACACCGCTCCCTGGGGCAAGAGAATCAAGCCGCCGAAGACAACAGCGATGCCGGCGCCGGCCAGATACTGGATGGGCAGCGGCCGGTTGACCGCCGCCGGACCAATCGTCGTGGGCTGTGGCGAGACCAGGGTGGTGCGAATCGGCTCGGGCAGAATCTCGTCGGTCACCATTTGCGCGATCTTGCCCGAGGAAGGATCGACGGCGGCCACGCTGCCGGGCGCAAGTTCGGGCCGCACCATGTGGTCACGGTCGGCGGCGGGCGGCAACCGGCGCAACTCGGAAGTCAAGTCTTCAATAGACACGCCAGGAAAATGAAACAAGTGAACCGCCTCGGCGTCTTCGAGGCGGAGCAAGCCCAAGAGCAGATGATTGGGCGCCACGCGCGCGCTGTTCTGAACCCGGGCCTCGGCACCCGCCCATTCCAAAGACTTCTTACAACTCGGCGTCAGCGGCAATTGCGCGAGCGCTTGTCCTTCTGGGCCGGCTTCGAGCAAACGCTCCACTTCTTGGAGCAGTTGATCCCGATCCAAGCCCCAGCCGCGCAAGAAATCCGCCAACTCGGCGCCGCATTCACGCAGAACGCCGGCGAGCAAGTGCCCCGTGCCCAGGTAGTCGTGCTGCCAGCGCTGAGCTTCCTGATAGGCCCGTTGAATTGCTTTGCGCGCCTGGCCGGTGAACTGGTCAAACTTGTCGCGCAGCTCGATCGACGGCTCGCAAGACGCCGGCTCGCCGCGCAATGCCGCTTGCATGTCCCGCTTGAGTGCTTCTATTTCGGCGTGCAACACAGCGGCAATGTCAAAGTCCCCTGCCGCCACAGCATCCTCCTTCAAGCGTTGCTTCAGGAGAAGTTCATCTTCGAGTTGGGAGAGTTCGTCGCGCAGCTCCATTGGCGTTCAACTTGCGAGGGCGGCGATGGATTTGTCCCAAGGAAAACGTGGACTTGGCTGGTCCTTCGCTGAAATCGATTGAGATGTATTCTACCATGCAAGAACAAGAATTGATGAAATCACGTGAACGGAACCGTGTCTCACCGGGTTAGCGTCTTCAGACTAAGGCGCGTTCCGTACCGGGGGTAGGGAGATGGGCAACGTGAGCGGCTGCGAAGACGAGTCTACTCGCACGCCCGGCACGATATGCGGTTCCCACGCGCGGCCTTGAGAAACAACTGGCGGCGCATCGAGAGAGGTGGGCACGGGCGGAGCGCCGGTGAACAAGGCGGCCAGCGACGGCGCCTGGCCGGCCGGCAGCATCGGCAAACAGCAGCCGCCGGGCTCGCCTGTCAGGCAAACCGGGTGCACGACCGGATTAGCCCGCTCATGAAGCACCAGTGCGCAGGTGCGTTCTTTGTGGTGGTCCGCGGCCCGCACCGCCGCGCAATAGGGCAGCGGCCCTTCGGCAATGACGACCTTGTTGTAATCGAGGATCGTGCCGCGCGCGAACTCGAATTGGGCCAGCGCGATGTTGTAGTCCACGATGGCTTGATACTCATCACTCAGCGCCTGCGCCCAGGCGCGCTGGGCATCGAGTAGGAACTCAAGCGTGATGCCTTTGGCGCCCTTGACGAACTTGCTCGAACGGGTCGCCAGTTGCTCGGCGAACGCTTCCCGCGCCAGCCGGCGAATCTCGATCAACTTGTACTTCTCAATAATTTGGCTGTATTGCTTGGCCAACGTCGTTTGCGCTTTGCGCTCCTGATCCTTCAAGACGTGGTAGCTCTTGGCCAATTCCAGTCGCTTTTGGCGCGTCGCGGCGTGCTCGGCCCGATAGCCGATCGGCACATTGAGATTCAAGCCGACCGTCCAGTTGTTGAAATGCGCGCCGGTGAGCGACTTGAGCGCGTTGGTCGTTTGCGGCTGACCGGCGGCATTAATGAACGTGGCGTCGCCGTCGAGGCGCGTGCCCAGGCCCACCGTCGTATGCGTGGCCTGAAAGCGCAGGTCGGGCAGTAAACTGTTCTTGTCCGCCACCAGCTGAAAATGCCTGGCTTGCAGTTCTTGGCGGGCGATGACCAACTCCGGCCGCAGCGTCAGACAGTCGCGCAGCGCCGATTCCCAACTCGGTTGATACGGCGTCAGATTGGGTGAATCGACCGGAATCAGGCGCTGACCGTCTTCCACAGTCATACCCAGGAGCGAGCGCAGCGCCCGCTCGCTCTCCAATACATTGCCCAAAGCGCTCATGCGCGCCGCGCGAAACTGCTCGTACTGCGCGCGGGCCAAGGAGAACTCTTCCTTGCTCAAGGCGCCCAGGTCATAGCGCGTTTTGATGATGTTCCAGGCAACGTGCGACTGCCGTAGTCCTTCTTCGGCCGCGTAGAGGCTCACGTAAGCGCCGTACAGCTTCCAATAAGCGGCTTCCACATTGAGAATCAGGAAATGGATGGCGCGCTCAAAGTCGGCGCGCTGCTGGTCGAATCGCAGCCGCGTGACCAATATTCCTTCGCCCGAGCCCGTGACGCGATTGAGGCCGGGAAACAGGCTGCTGCCCGGAAACGTCGGCAGCACCTGGTTGATGTCCACCCCGAAGCCGCGCAAGAGCGGCTGCTCAAGCGCCAGCTCCAAACGCGGCGTGTACGACGGATTGAGCACGGAGAAAAAGCCGCCGGGCGGATTGCTCAAGAGGCGATAGTCGGTGCTGAAAGTGACGCCGGCAACGCCGCCCGTGGGCAAGGGCTTCGCCAGCGCGGTAATAAAGCTCGCGCCTGAACCCGTCTGAAAGCCGGACAGGCCCTGTGTCGGTTCATCATTGGTATTCCAGGACATGCCGGTGGTCCACAGGGCGTCAAAGCGGGCGAGGGCGGATTCGATATTGGCCCCGACGATGACCGGCTCGAGCGCCAGGACGCGAACCGCGTCGGAACCAATAATGCCGCGGCCGGCGAAGCTGCCCAAGTCATCGCCCACGCCGCCCGGTGTGCGAATCGACTGCACGCCGGCCGTGCCGTTCTCCAGGGCCAACGCGAATGCTTCCTGCAAGGACAGGTAACGCGGCTGGCGGTTGGGGTCGGCCACGGTCGCGGGCGTTGCAACGTTGGGGATTTCGGGAACGATTGCCGAGCTGGGATCCATTTCCAACGAAAGCGGAATGCGGTCGCGTTCATAGATGTGCATCCAGTCGCATTCCTTCTGGAAACACGACTGCGTGCAACCGGCCAAGGCCAGCAAGCCCATGCATCCGAGCCCCAGGCATTTCAGCCACCCCTGCCTCATTGCCTTACCTTCCGTTTCCGTTTAGCGTTCGCATCATGTGTTGCTGTATCTTGAAATCGTAGGACGGGTTTCCAGGCCCGTCCTGTCCGATCGGGAGGAAGGGACGGCCCTGGAGAGCCGTCCTACAGTACGAATCAGTCGAGCGCCAAACGATGAATCATCGAGTCCACAGTGGATACAACCAAAGCGGCACCGCGTCGCCGGGCAGGCACAAACCCGCGCTGCATTCATAGCATCGGAATGGATCAAGCAGCCAACGCACCGGCAGCGTGACCAGGTCCGCATAAAAGATTCCCAAGGACAAGCCGGGTTGAAGTACTCCAAGGTCCCAGCCATAACGCTCGGAGTTGCGTTGCTCGAACCACAGCCGGCGGTAGCAGACGTAATTGGGCTCGGCGAACAAATGCGCATAGGGCCAAACCCGCGGCGGCAGCTCGGTCGTCGCCGGCACGTCCTTCATAGGCGGGAAAACCAACTTGAAATCAGCCGCTTCCCCTTCTTTTTGAAAGCGCACACGCAGTTCTTCTTCCGCTACCAGGCGAAACAATTGATCCGGGGGCGGCGGCTCCAATCGGATCAGGAATTTCTCAAGCTTTTCTTCGTCTTTCTGAAACGCGGCGGACTCGACCGCGGCCGGCCGGCTCGCTGTTGCGCTCGGAGGAAGTCCGAACAAGAGCCGCGGCGGCTCCTGCCCCCACAGCCAACCCGCCGCAAAGAGAAGACTAGCGCTCGCGGCTCCGGTGCGCCACATTCCCCATTGCATGGACCAGCCCCCTGGCGGCATCGTGGAGACCCCAACCCCTCTCCCTAAGGGCGAGGGGAGACTCGGAGATTCCGCCGTGAATCCTGCCGTTCTCGGATTTTCCCTGTTTGCGGGTCACGGGGTATAGGCGAACCCGGTGCGGTTGTCAATCCCCGTGCCAAGAAGCGAACCGAAACAAGCATTCGTGCAGGGTAGGGTGCTGAAGTGGTTTGCAGAAAGCGGGGGGAAAGGTCTGTCTGGAAGAGCTAAGCGCGTTGCACACTGGTGTAGCGGAACTCGCCAGAGTTCGGACCTGGAACCCGCCGGAATCCTGGCGAATTCCGCTACAGGAATCTGCAAAGCGCCCTAGCGTTTTTTCGGCCGCCATTGGTCCATCAACTTGGTAATTCGGCCGTAGCGTTCGACAAGATCGTCTTGCATTTCTTTAGACCATGGGGGATTGGAGGAGAGCGTCGCGTCCAGCTGGCTGTAGAAGTCGAGCCATTCCTCGAAGTAGAGCCGGGATTTCTCAACCTCTTGCTTTTGCGCGCCAAAGCTGAAAAAAGCCGCCTCGCGCAATGTCCCTACCGCGGAGGGTAGTTGCTGCGTCATTTCGTAAACCGCGTCCTTCGCTTTCGGAGTCGCCTCAGCGGGATCCCAGTTATTGACGATGGCCCAGGCGAAATTGTCAAAAGTCGTTTGCACCTTGATTCCGACTTTTTCCCATTGTGCTTGTGCCTGAAGCGGCGCGTAGTGCGAGCGGATGTAGACAAAAGCCGCCAGCGGCAAGAGGATCAATCCCAGCCAGGCAATGCGCCGCGCCAGGGGCGAGCCGTAGCGGTGATTGTTGAGTGGAAAGGAGTAGAGAGCGCCGCCCACTGCGCCGCCAAGATGCCCTTCCCAACTGATCCCAGGCATCGTGCTGATGACGACCATCAGTATGAGGTTGGTCATGATCGCGCGCGTGAATTGGGAAACCACTTGCGGCGGTAGATACTGCTTATTGAGAAACACCCAGGCTCCGAAGGAGCCCATGAGGCCGCAGATAGCGCCGGAAGCGCCGACGGTAACAAGAGCGCGCGCGGCAATCATCACTGCCAGGCCGCCCGCAAAGACCGAAATCAAGTACAACGCAAGGTATCGTCCCGAGCCCCAAACGGACTCCATTAACGGGCCCAAGCTGTACAAGCAGTACATGTTCATCAAGAGGTGCAAGGCGCCGCCGTGGAGGAAACCGTATGTCAACAGTCGCCACCAGTCGTTCTCGAAAATCACGTCGCGCAGATTCAACGCGCCAAGGCTCGTCAAGAGTTGGCCGCTGCGTCCGACCAGATAGTCATCGAGCGACACGCCGCGCTGCAATCCCAGCAATAAGCCGCCGAAGAACATGACGAGATTGATGCCCAAGAGAGTGTACGTGACATAGGGCGGCTTGGGCTCCAGCAGCGAAAGCCGGATGGCTTCGCCGCGCTCCCAGTGAGACGAAAGTGGTGCGACGCTTGTGTCGGGAGCTTCGGACGCGGGCTGTGGCAGCCGGCCGCGGCGCAAGAGATTGGGGTCGTCGAGCATCGTCGCGCCCGCCGGCGTGAGTGCGTAGCCTTGGCCCTTGCCGGCCGCCCAGTCGGTGAGCCGCACGAGGCCCTTCAAGCGCAAGCTGTCGAGCGATTCGTCGAGGAATTCGCGCTCCAGCCCGGACTCGGCGGCAAACGCGGCGGGATAGAGCGGCTGGGGTTCTGCGGCGGCGCAGGCCTTCAGGATCTCGAGCAAAAGGTCGGGCGTCGGTTCAGGCATGCATCCATTATACAACCGAACAACAATTGCGCGCTCACGCGCTGGCGCGAGCGCGAATCGATAAATCAGATCCGCGCGGGTCAGCGCCAACGGAAAATGCCCAGGCCAAAGCCCACGCGCGCGGGCCGTACCACCACCGGCTCATGGTGGCCGAAGGGGTCGCGCGGCGGCGCGTAACCGAATTTCTCGGCGCGATCGAGCCTGTCGAGATACTCCAAAGTGTAAAGCTCGCGCGCGCTCTTGTTGAAGTACAGGATTGGTCCAATCTCGTAGTTGTAGCGGTGCGACCAGGGCATTCCGTCGTAAGGTGTATAGACGCCCGGCCGCAAAGCGCGTTCGACCTCGCCACCGTAGAATGCTTGTGCGTGACAGGACTGGACAGAGCAAGTCCAGACAGTACCTGTCAGAGCCGCGCCCGTGAGGAAGCGGGTTGTCGCGGCCAATGTCAGAAGAAAACGCATGATGGCCTCCCTGTGGTGCAACGAGGTGTGCGCAGCGCTGGACGTGTGCCACCCCAGGGCGGACACTCCATTGTAACAGATGCAACAAAAAGTCTTTGACTGCGATTGGGAAGTTGCCGTGCAAAGTCCTGCCGCGATTGCCAGCGGTGTCGAGTTTGACGAATAGGGTTGGCCGTTGTCCCGCCCAAGCCGACCGCTTGGCGGTCGGCGACAGTGTGCCGCCAACTACAATAATGCTATGTCAGTGCCCGAGCTGTGTGTGATCTTCAACCCCGCCGCCGGCAAAGGGCACGCCGCCAGGCGCCTGGCCCGGCTGCGTCAGTTCTGGGGCAGCCGGGTCGATTTTCAGCCCACCACCTGCCCTGGCCACGCCATCGAGCTTGCCAAACAGGCCGCCCTTGACGATTTCCGCGTCGTCGCGGCCGCTGGAGGCGACGGCACCGTCCACGAAGTCGCCAACGGCTTGCTTCTGGCGCAACGGCCGGACGTCCACTTCGCCATCGTCCCCATTGGCTCCGCCAACGACTACCACGCCAGCCTCTTAATGGAGCCAACGAGCAACGGCGAAATTGTGCGCTCGGTGGACGTCGGCATCGTGCGCGCGCCGGACGGTCGGCAGAAATACTTCGTCTGCTGTCTGGGCCTGGGACTGAACGGCGCTGTCACGATGGAATCGCGCAAGATCAAAGGTCTGCAAGGCGTCGCCCTGTACGGCCTGGCGACGCTGCGCGCCCTCTGGTACCGCTACCAGACGCCGCGCATGGAAGTGACTTTTGACGACCAGCCGGCCCTGTCCGTGCCGACGTTGCTCTTGAGCGTGCTGGTCGGCCGGCGCGAAGGCGGCTTCGTCATGGCGCCGGCGGCGCAGCTTGCGGACGGCCTCTTCGATTTCGTCCACGCCGGCGCGCTATCGCGCCTGGAGGTGCTGAAGTTCTTGCCGCGGCTCGCGCTGTACGGACCGCCCGCGACCTATCCCAAAGTGACCCAAGGCCGCTGCCGCCGCGTCAGACTCACTTCGGAGAAGCCGCTCGTCGTCCACCTGGACGGCGAGTTCTTCTGCCTGCCCCAAGACAACATTCACTCACTGGAAATCGAGATCGCGCCACTGGCGTTGCGGATTGTCCAAGACCACTCAAGTCTCAAGCACTAGAGCACGTCTGCCGCGATTGTCCGCTCCATGGTGCGGCGGGCCAATAAAAAGTGAGAAAGGAAAGGCAGGCTCACCCCATGCTCGACGCGCATTTCATTCGCGACAACTTGGAAGCCGTGCGGACGAACTGCAAGAATCGCAACGTACAGGCCGACGTGGACCGGGTCGTGGCGCTGGACGACGAGCGCAAAAAGCTCGTGCAGGACGCCCAGGTGCTCCAGCAGCGGCAAAACGAAATCTCCAAGCTGATACCCAAGGAAAAAGACAAAGACAAGAAGCAAACGCTGATCCAGGAAGGCCGTGAGCTGCGCGACCAGGTCGGAGTGCTGGAGGCGCAGCTCAAGCAAGTGGAAGAAGACTTGCGGCTGGTGCAATTGACCATTCCCAACATGTCGCACCCGGACGCCCCGGTTGGCGCGACGCCGGCGGACAACAAGGTGATCCGTCAGTGGGGCACGCCGCGCCGCTTCGATTTCCCGGTCCAGGACCACGTCACGATCGCCGAACGCTTGAAGCTGGCCGACTTCGAGGCCGGGGCCGCGGTCGCCGGCCAGAAGTTTTACTTCTTGAAGAACGAGGCCGCCCTTTTGGAATTGGCGCTCGTGCAATTTGCAATGGGCAAGCTCGTCGAGCGCGGCTACACGCCCGTGGTCACGCCGGATATGGCGCGGGCGGAAGTGCTTGAAGGCATCGGCTTCATGCCGCGCGGGCCCGAGACGCAGATTTACAGCATCGAAAACAGCGACTTGTGCCTGGTGGCCACTGCGGAAATCACGCTGGGCGGCATGCACCGCAACCAGATTCTGGATGAGCTCGATTTGCCGATCAAGTACGTGGGCCTGTCGCATTGCTTTCGCACCGAAGCGGGCGCGCCGGGCCGGGACACGCGCGGCCTGTACCGGGTGCATCAATTCACCAAAGTGGAGATGTTCGCGTTTTGCACGCCGGACCAGAGCGACGCCATTCACTGGGAGCTTCTGGAGATGGAGGAAGCGATCTTCCAGGGCCTGGGTTTGCCCTACCACGTCATCGACACGTGCACGGGCGACCTGGGCGGACCGGCGTATCGCAAGTTCGACATCGAGGCCTGGATGCCGGCGCGCGGTCAGGCCGGCGAGTTCGGCGAAGTCACCAGCACATCCAATTGCACCGACTTTCAGGCGCGCCGGCTCAACATCCGTTATAAAAGCCCCAAGCACAAAGGCACGCGTTTCGTCCACACCCTGAACGGCACAGCCGTCGCCGTCAGCCGGGCGCTCGTGGCGCTTCTCGAAAACAACCAGCAAGCCGACGGCAGCGTGGTCATCCCCGAGGCGCTGCGAAAGTGGATGCCGGGCGGCAAAGACCGGATAACCCGCGGAATTTCAACTTGAATGGGGCGAACATTCCTGTTTGCCCGCGTAGAACAACGCGCAAGTTTCCGCTATTTGGACGTTTTTACTTCGAGTAAGATGGGGATACTCAGGGAGCTTGTGTCATGTCTTTCGAAACTGCTCAGCCGCCGAAACTTGCCGATTTGCTGGCGAACTTCTTGCAAAAGCAAGCGCAAGCCCAACGAGAGGGCCTAGTTGCGTTTGATCCTTCCGCCGAAGTCATGCCTTATGAAGCGGGTCCCGTCCAACCGATCGACTCGAAACTGGCTTGGGATGAGACGCTCGCCGTGGCCGGTTTCTACGGCGTCACGAGCGGGCGCTGGCAGACGCCGCCCCAATGGCCGCAGCTCGTGGCGAGTCATGAGCCGGCGGTGGCGTTGGCCTTTGCGCTGGGCAATTTCCCGCAGCTTGTACGCAATTTCCACTTGATCCTGACCAAGACAAACCTGGAAGAATTCAAGCCGGAAACGGCCCGGCCCGTTCAGGCACAGGGACTATTGGAGTGGGCCAACGAAGTGACCATGAAGAAGCAATTTCCGCAGGCGCTTATGGCCCTGGGCGCGCTCAGGCTTGCCAAGCAGTTCGACCAGGCCGAGGCGTTGGCCAAGTCGCTGGAAGCCGACGTGCCCGGCGAGTCGCGCGCCGCCTGGGACAATGAACGAGCCGCCCTGCGCTGGCACCAAGGAAAGACGGCAGAAGCCAAAGCGCTTTGGAACAAGCTGCCCGCCAGCGTGCCCGTGCTCTTCAATCGCGGCATGGCGGAACTGTTCACGGGCAACGCCCAAGCTGCGCGCCAGCTGCTGGCCGACGCCATCAGCCAGATACCGGAACAATCGGCGTGGCACCATCTGGCAAGGTTGTATCAGACACTAGCTGCCAATCGGTAGCCGGGTATCCGAAACCCGAAATCCGAAACAAATCCAAAACCCCAAGAAGAAAACTCCAAACTGCAATCAATCTTATTGCAGGCCGTTCACTTGTTAATCTTGAGAGATTCAAAGAGTTTAACGGCGCCTGGGGAACGGACTGACTCCGCATCTTTCCCCCAGATCTGAAGAGTAATCACCCTTTTGCCCGCCATGTAACTGCGGCACTGAAGTACATTGTTTTCTGTAATTTCGATAATGTACTGCCGTCCCGAGAACCCATCCAAAGTGGTTTCAACTCACTCTTTCACTTTTTCGCCCGTTCCTTATAATGACAACCAATTTGGAGCAACGCTACGGATCAAAAAGGGAGTTCCCGTGTCCAGCAATAATCGCTATTTATTCACCAGTGAATCGGTTTCCATGGGCCATCCGGATAAGGTGGCCGACCAGATCAGCGATGCCATTCTCGATCATTGCCTGGCCGCGGACCCCATGAGCCGGGTCGCGTGCGAGACCATGGTCACAACCGAGTTGGCCATCTGCTCCGGGGAAATCACCACCAACGCCGACTTGTCACGCTCGACCATCGACAAAATCGTCCGCGACACGATCAAGGCGATCGGCTACACCGATCACACCATTGGCTTCGCGGCGGACACGTGCCAGGTCTTGTCGCACTTGCACAAGCAATCCGGCAACATCGCTCAGGGCGTGGACCTGGGCGGCGCGGGCGACCAGGGCATGATGTTCGGCTTCGCTTGCAAAGAGACCAGCACGCTTATGCCGCTGCCCATCTACCTCGCGCATCGCCTAGTGGAAAACCACGCCAAGATGCGCGAGTCCGGCGAGCTGAAATTCCTACGCCCCGACGCCAAGAGCCAGGTCACCGTCGAATACGAGCCGGACGGCACGCCCAATCGCATCCACACCGTCGTCTTCTCCACGCAGCACGACGAAAGCGTGATGACCAAGAAAGGCAACATGGAGTATTTCTCCGACGAGGCTCGCAACATCCTGAAGGATAAGCTGATTCTGCCCACGCTGAAGAAAGAATGGCCGCAGCTTATGAAGGGCGACTTCGAGATCATCATCCCCGGCACCCCGGCAAAGAAGTTTGATGACGACCGCATCCTCACGCACATCAATCCTACCGGCTGCTTCCTGGTCGGCGGCCCGCACGGCGACTGCGGCCTGACGGGACGCAAGATCATCGTGGACACTTACGGCGGCCGCGGCCGGCACGGCGGCGGCGCTTTCTCCGGCAAGGATCCGACCAAGGTGGACCGGTCCGCTGCATACATGTGCCGCTACATCGCCAAGAACATTGTCGCCGCCGATCTGGCCGACGAGTGCGAGGTGCAGCTTTCCTACGCCATCGGCTACCCGGACCCGCTCAACATCTGGGTGAACAGTAATAACACCACCAAGAATGGAGTCACCGACGACCAGCTCGTCGAGCTCATTCGCAAGCACTTCAAGCTGACGCCGAAGGGGATTATTGAAACGCTCAACCTGCGCCGGCCGATCTACAAAGAAACCGCCCGCAACGGCCACTTCGGCCGCGAATTGCCCACATTCACGTGGGAGAAGACCGACAAGGCGGAAGTCCTGAGGAAGGAAGCAGGCAAGCCGGCGTTGGCGGGAGTCTAGGCCGATGGGCGGAGGGTGGAACGCGAAGCACGCTTCGCCTTCCACCCTCCACTCTTTAATCTAGGCGCTTCAACATTTGGAGAAGGATTCAATTCTGCGACTTTAGCCATCAGCAACTCTGTTACCTCCTCGATAAGCTGCCGAGTTCTGGGCCGATCCCAATAAGCGCTAAGATCAATTGGTTGCCCGAAGATGACGCGCACCTCGCGCGGCGACGGCTTCATCCATGACTCCAGCAGGCGCTCGGTGCGCGGGCCGCCGGAGATGTAGATGGGGTAAACAGGCACGCGCGCCTTGAGCGCAAGATACGCCGTACCGGGCCGTCCTGGCCGTAGCCGGTTTCGACCAACGCCGCTCAGTCCGCCTTCGGGGAAAACGACGACCAGTCCGCCTTCCGCCAAACGCCGCAGGGCTTCACGCAATGACGTCGGGTCATTGCCGCCGCGCACCACGGGAATGCAGCGCAGCTCCTTCAGAATCGCATGCGCGAACCAATGGACATTGAAGTGCTCCCGCGCTACGACGAAGGACAACGGGCGATCGACGGCGGCTAAGAGAAAAGGCGGATCGGCGCTGCAGGTGTGATTGCAGATGATGAGCGCCGGCCCCTGGGCGGGGAAAGGCGCGGGCCGATTGGTCGACCAGCGATGCCACAAATGCGAGTACACCCAGCCGCCGCGCAAGATGATGAACGTGAACCAGGGCAGGCCGGACCGCACCCACAGGTGAAAGCAGCGGAACAAGATGATGATGACGCAAACCAATGCCCACATGGCCGGCCGTATGCGGTGACGAAGCTGGTACTTGTTTGTTATAACCCCTCGCTGGCGCGTCGGGCTAGTGTTATAATCACGCCGGCCTCTAGCTGTTGAGGAAATCGTATGTCCGCACATCTTCCACTGCCGATTCGCCCCAACATCGACCACATTGTGACTGAGGATGATACGCCCGTGGACGGACTTTACTCCGAAAAACAGTTCCGGCTCTTGGTGCATACTTTGTATTCCTCCTGGAGGCCGGACGGCGGTAGGCGCTTCGCCGCCATGGCCAATGTCGGCTTGTTCTACGGCGTCAACAAACCGCCGATCGTACCCGATTGTCTGTTGAGTATGGATGTCGAAACTCCTGATGATCTCTTGCGCAAAGAACATCGCTCCTATTTCGTTTGGGAATATGGCAAGGCGCCGGAGGTGACAGTCGAGGTCGTCTCCAACCTCGAAGGTGAGGAACTGGGTCAGAAAAAAACGATCTACGCTAGAATTGGAGTGGCTTACTACGTTGTCTGGGCCCCGGAAAAGCTCTTGGGCAAAGGCCGGTTGTCCATATTCGCGCTGGGAGAACACAAGAAGTACAAGCTCATGAAGGACGCCTGGTTTCCGGAAGTGGGACTGGGCGTGACGATTTGGCACGGCGAATTCGAAGGCGTTACCACCGATTGGCTGCGCTGGTGCGACGAACCGGGCAACGTGATCCCGACGGCGGATGAACATGCCGAAGTGGAGAAAGACAGAGCCGAACGATTGTCCGCCCAGCTGCGGGCTCTGGGCGTCAAGCCCAAGGAATAACGCCGCACATCAAGTTTATCGAGAATGGAGAGCATGACGTATCTCCGCCGGAGTATGTCCGCCAGGTTCGCTTCAGGGTAACAGACCGCCCGGCAGGCGCAAGCCAACGCATCAATGGCCCTCATCGGCGTTTCATTTTTTGCCGAAACTTCTGTCGCTGTTGTGGGTTAGATCCTCAGCGCCGATTGCGCTCGAAAATGTAATGTGCGCAAGATATTGGTGCGTAAAGTCTTATGGATTACGTAACCGCATGCCTGGGCTATCGCATGCGGCATGCGGCATTAGACCAAAGAGCATGCATGGGCAAATGAATTTGGCTTTGTTTTTACGTTTGCTTTGTGGCCGCCAGAGTGGTTAACTTAAGTTGAGATCATAGTTTACAGCTGACATCCACCCACCCCGACCCGCCGGTTCGCTTTTCCCACCGATCTCCCGAGGAGGACTGAAGGAATGATTGCTGCCTCCCGCGCGTTTCGTTTCGGCCTTCTTTCAATTGCTGTTGTTGTCGGTTCGTTCTCATCGTCCGTGAGCGCCGGCGTCGATCTGCCCGGAAACAAGAAGGTGGAAGAAGTTGATTTCGAGCGGCATATCATGGGGCTCTTCGGCCGCATGGGGTGCAATTCCGGCTCTTGTCATGGCTCCTTCCAGGGCAAGGGCGGTTTTCGGTTATCGCTTTTCGGCTACGAACCCGAACGAGACTTCGGCTCCGTGATACGCGATAATCTTGGGCGCAGAATCAGCATCTCCGATCCGGATGGCAGTCTGCTGTTGCTCAAAGCGACAGGCCAGGTCGACCACGGCGGCGGCATGCGTTTCTTGAAGAACTCCTGGCAATACAAGATCTTCCGCGAATGGATCGAGCGCGGCGCTCCCTGGCAAAAGGGCTCCGGTGAAGTAGTCAAGGTCACGCTCAATCCGCCGGAGATTGCCTTCAAGAAAGCCGGTGAAGCGCAACAAGTCCAAGTGATGGCCAGCTTCGCCGACGGCAGCCAAGACGACATCACGGCCTTCGCTGACTTCCGCACCAATGACGACGCCGTAGCCGACGTGTCCAATCTCGGCATCGTCAAGAGTTTGCGTCCGGGCAGCACCTCCATTGTCGTCACCTATCGCGGCAACGTTCTGCCGGTCCGCATCCTGGTCCCCATGGAGTTGCCGGTCGGCTTCCAGTATCCCAAAGTGCCCGAGAACAGCTTTATCGACCGCCTGGTATTCGAGCGTTTGCGGCAACTCAACATGGTGCCGTCGGAGCTTTCGAACGATGAAGAATTCCTGCGGCGCGTGACGATCGACACAATCGGCCAACTGCCCACGCCTGAGGAAGTGCGTGCGTTCTTGGCCGACAAGAGCCCCGACAAACGCGCCAAGAAGATTGACGAACTGTTGGCCCATCCATTGCACGCCGCCTTGTGGGCCACCAAGTTCTCCGACATAACCGGCAACGACACACCGTCGCTAGAAAACCCGCCGCAGCAGAAGGCCAAAAAGAGCCAGATGTGGCATGATTGGTTCCGCAAACGCATCGCGGACAACATGCCGTATGACGAAATCGTCCGCGGCGTCTTGTGCGCCACCAGCCGCGACGGGCAAGAAACGCCGGAGCAGTGGATTGAAGTCGTCAAAAAAATTGACAACGATGCGGCCAAAGGCGTCAGCAACGATTACGCCGACCGCCCAAGCCTCGACCTGTATTGGCGAAGGCAGCAGGCGCAGACGGTTGAATTGTGGGGCGAGCGCACCGCAGCCGCGTTCATGGGAGTGCGTCTGGAATGCGCTCAATGCCACAAGCACCCGTTCGATCGCTGGAGCCAGGAAGAATATCGGGCCTATGCGAATATCTTTGGCGCTGTGACTCTAGGCGCATCTCCGGAAGCCAAGAAAGTCATCAACGATGAAAACGCCGAACGCAAGAAATCCGCTCCCAAGAACAATAACCAGATCGCTATCGTTCGCGAAGTTTTTATCGGCCCGACTGCGCGCAGCTTGCCGCACCCGGAATCCGGTAGGCCACTGACGCCACGCGCCTTGGGCGGTCCGGAAATCCCCTTCCAACGCGGCCAGGACATGCGCGAAACTCTGTTCCAATGGCTGCGCAAACCGGACAATCCGTTCTTCGCCAGGAGCTTCGTCAACCGCATCTGGGGCCATTATCTGGGCATCGGCCTCGTGCACCCGGTGGACGACTTCAGCCTTGCCAATCCGCCGAGCAATGACAAGCTGCTTGCAGCCTTGGCGAAAGAGTTTGCCGATCACCATTACGACATCCGGCACATCGAGCGGCTTGTGCTCAATAGCCGAGTCTATCAGCTCAGCTCCAAGTCGAACGAAACGAACAAGCTCGACAAGAACAACTATGCCCGCAGTTACGTCCGACCGATGATGGCCGAGGCCGTGGTGGACGTGCTCAACTGTGCGTTGGGCGTTTCCGAGCGCTTCGGCAACGATGTGAAGCCCGGCGCCAAAGCCGTGGAAGTCGGCGCGACGACGCTGCAGAATCCGTCGCTGACCTACGCGTTCCGCATTTTTGGCCGGCCGCCGCGCACCACCGCTTGCGACTGCGAACGGGCCATGGAGCCCGCCTTGCCGCAGAAGCTCTATCTCATGACCGATCCCATTTTGCTCGGCAAGTTCAACGAACAGGATGGCCGTCTGCAATCACTGCTAAGAAGCAAGAAGTCCGAGGACGAGATTCTCGAAGAGATGTTCCTGGCGACCTTGAGCCGGCTGCCTTCCGCTCAAGACCGCGAGTCGTTCGCCGAATACCGCCGCAGGGTACCCAACCGCCGCGAGGCTTTTACGGATACGCTGTGGGCTTTGATTAACACGAGGGAGTTCATCTTGAATCACTAGCGGTTTTGGTAACATAACGACTATCAAAGACCTGGAGAATAGGGAGGCATTCACGCGGATGCCGTTTGTGCCGCGTGGGAGCAATAACCCTCGTATCATTCCATAGAAAGTGACCATGGGTTGGTCTGATTCTAAGATTCACTTGACTGCACGTGGCTGGCGCATGACTTCAAAAGAGAAGCTAGTGCCTGTGGGTCAGGTCGTGCGCATTCTTGACGTGGTCCGCGATCAGGATTCACAATCGACCAAGCTCAATCCTCAGAGCATACATGCCTGGCTCGATGAACGCGGCTTCGAACGGGTGCAGCCTGCGTCAGAATATCTTACCTTTCGCAAGAATGACATCGCCGTCGAGCCGTACGCCTTGGATGGTGAATTGGCAAGCGTGATATTGACTTTCGAACTGTCCAAAGAATCGCCGGCGCGCTGGCTGGCGTGGCGACAATTGCTCGACGAATTTTGCAAAACATGGAAACTGTCGCCAATTGACCCGCGCAATTGCCAACGTGTCGACCCGAGTGAGTGCATGCGCCTTTTGTCGGAGACGACAGCGTGGAAAGAGTTTGCTGCCCACATAGGTTGGCCGTCGTTGACGTCCGTCCCGACTCCGGCAGGCTCATCGGACAGAGGTTTGCCTGCAAGACACTAACTTGGAGAATTTCCTCAAAGACTTCTTTTCCATAATCGCTGCGAACCCGCTTCCCCGCGCTGCCTTGAGGGGGAGTTTTCTCTGGGGGGATTTCAGGGCAGAAAAGGAACCATGCCATGGCTCAGTTTCGAAGCGACTGTGAAGGCTTTGCCCGTCGCGATTTCCTGAAAATCGGCGCCGCAGGCATCTTCGGCCTTAGTCTGCCTCAGCTCCTCCAACTCGAGGCGCGGGCTAACCAGCCCGCCCGCGGCCAGCAAAATCGCCGGGCCACCTCGGTCATTCTCGTCTGGCTCGCCGGCGGTCCGGCCACGATCGACATGTGGGACATCCGTCCCAACGCTCCCGAAAACATCCGCGGTGAGTTCCGCGAAATCCCCACGACGGCCGAAGGCATCCGCATCAGCGAGCACTTGCCGCGCATGGCGCAGGTGATGGACCGCACCACGGTCGTTCGCAGCCTGGCCCATACGATTCCCTCGCACGGTCCCGCGACCGTCTTCATGACCACGGGCAACAAGCCCACGCCGGCCGTGCAGTATCCTTCGATTGGTTCCTTGACGGCTCGCATGCTGCCCGCCGCTCCAGGCGTCCCGCCTTTTGTCAGCTTCACCGAGCTACGCAACGGCACGGCGGGTCTGGCCGGCTATCTGGGCACCGGTTACAACCCGTTCATCGTCGAAGGCGCAGGCGCCGCACCTGCCAATAATCGCGGACCCATCGCGGCCAACCTCCGCGTCCGCGGCATCACCTTGCCCACCGGCTTCACGCTCGAGCAGCTTGAAAACCGCGACCGCTTGCTGCGCAGCTTCGACCGCACCTTTGAGGCCGCCGACCGCAACGCCGACCTCGTAGACGGCCTCGACGCCTTCCATCGCCAAGCCCTCGATATCCTCCGTTCCGACCACACGCGCAACGCCTTCAACCTCCAGCAAGAGCCCGAAGCGCTCCGCTCCCGCTACGGCACGACGGCGTTCGGCCAAGGCGCCCTCGCCGCTCGAAGGCTCATCGAAGCCGGTGTCCGCTTCGTGACCATCAGCATCGGCGGCTGGGACACGCACGGCCAAAACTTCAACGCCTTACGGACCCGCCAATTGCCGCCTTTGGACCAGGTGCTGTCCGCCCTGATCGCCGACCTCGACGGCCGAGGCATGCTCGACAATACCATCGTCTATTGTGCCGGCGAGTTTGGCCGCACCCCGCGCATCAACCAGAACTCCGGCCGCGACCACTGGGCCCGTTCGATGTCCGTCGTGCTCGCGGGCGGCGGCTTCCGGCGCGGCTATGTCCATGGCAGCACCGACGTCCAAGGCATGGCGCCCGCCACCGACCCGTGCACGCCGGACGATGTCGCCGCCACCATCTTCAACCAATTGGGCATCGACCCGCACCAGGAACTCATGACGCCGACAGGCCGGCCCATGCAGCTCTTCCGCGAAGGCCGCGTGCTCAATCGGCTGTTGGCATAAAACGACGTTCACGTTCGGTCCCTTGGGGCATTCTGCGAACGCTAAACGAAAACTGCAGCCGGCCTCCCAAATCAGGGAGGCCGGCTTTTTTTGTTGACGCCGGCCTGTGATAATAATGCCATGATCGCAAGGGATTGTTGGTGTGAATAATGAGGAAACCATGCCACGGCTGCTTCTCTTCATCGGGATTCTCGTTGCGGCGCCGGCGCTCCACGCTCAGGAGTTTCGCGCCAAAGAGATAGACAACATCGTCCGCAACGCCTTGAAACACTGGCAGGTGCCGGGCGTGTCCGTCGCCATCGTTCGCGACAAAGAAGTCCTTTATCTCCAAGGCTATGGCGACAAGGAGCTGGACAAGGCCGGGCCGGTCACGGCGGACACGGTGTTTCCAATCGGCAGCTGCACGAAGTCGTTTACCTGTCTGGCGGTGTCCATGTTGGCCGAGCAGGACAAAATCTCCTGGGACGATCCGGTGCGCAAGCATGTCCCGTATTTCCGCTTGGCGGATCCCTTCGCCGACGTGGGTGTGGCGCTGCGCGATTTGGCCTGTCACCGGACCGGCGTTTCCGCCCATGATCTTCTCTGGTACAAGGCGCCGTGGCCGTTCAAGGAGCGGTTGCGCCGGGCCGGCAAGCTCGTACCGGACGCTCCGTTTCGCACCAAGTTCCAATACCAAGTGGTGCTGTTCGGCGCTTTGGGCCCGGCGCTCGAGAGCGCCGGCGGTTCGAAATGGCAGCACATCATCCAGACGCGCGTCCTCGATCCCTTGGACATGAAGAGTGCGTCGCCGGTGTTTGCCCCGGCCGAGCGCGACCTCGCCGGCCCGCACCGCAAAGCATCTACCGGCCAGGTCGAGAAGATCGCTCGATATCCTCAAGAGGAACCCGACGCCGCCGGCTCCATTCACGCCAGCGCGCGCGACCTAGCCAACTACTTGCTCTTTCACCTGGGCGACGGCACCTGGAAAGGAATACGCCTCGTGCAACAGGAAAGCCTGGCGGAGCTGCACTCACCGCACATGGTGCTGCGCAAGGAAGGCGCCGCTCTTATGGTCAATCCCGACACGCTGCTCATGTCGTACGGCCTGGGCTGGATCGTGCAGGACTACCGAGGCCAACTCTTGCTCATGCACGGCGGCGCCATCGACGGCTACCGCAGTCATTTCACTTTGGTTCCCAAGGCGAAGCTCGGCATCGCTCTTTTGAACAACCTCGACCATTCGCCTATGAACCTCGCGCTCAGCAACACGCTCGTGGATCATTTGCTGGGCCTGCCCGCAAAGAACTGGAATCAGTTCTTGACCGACGCGCACGACGCGCTCGCAGCACAAGAGAAGGAGCGGGCCAAAGCGCTGCGTGACCGGCGCAAGCCCAATGCCAAGCCGCAGCTTGGCCTGTCGGCCTACGCGGGCAAGTTCGACAACCCCGCGTACGGCACAATGGAAATCGCCCATAACATGGGTAAATTGCACTGGCGCTATCGTCATTGGGACGTGCCGCTCGAATATTTCGAAGAGGAAGTGTTCCTGGTCAACAACGAATTGCTGACAGACGCGCCGTTGGAGTTCCAGATCTCGCGCCTTAAGACTGCCGATGTGTTCCTGTTCTTGGGGAATCCGTTTCAAAGGCAGCTGCGTTAGGTTCGTTTAGCGTCCATGGTATCATTTGAACGGCAAGATAGCGAACGCTAAACAGAAATACACAGTTTACTGGGTGTGCAGCTGATACTTGGGTGGGATTTCCGCGGGTCGCGCGGTAGGCTGGAGCCGGGCTGGAAATCCACACCGATCCTTCACAAAGGAGTTGAACCA
>JAKEFD010000375.1 GCA_022616245.1 Gemmataceae bacterium | reverse complement strand
CGAGTGAACGAGCGCGCAATCACACAATGCAACCGGTCGAAGAACTGTTAGTTTTTCTTCGAAGCTTTTGAGGAAATGTCGAAGTTGGCTTCCTTGGTTCCGCCGCGCGGAACATCAAATGTCTTGTTGCTAAGCTCGTTCCATTCGGGAGGAATGGGCTCAAAAATGCGTATGGGCGCCTCCCCCGGCGCGGATTCACCACCGCCCTCCGGTGACGGCGGCTCGACGCCGAACTTCGTAAAGATGCGCACCTGGTGCTTGCCGATGACCGCCCCCGGTTTCACGTTGTCGTAAACGAGAGTGAACCGGCCATTTTCATCAGTCAGTGCCACTGAGCCGCGGCCGGGATTCGGGTTGCCCTTATCGCCGATGGGCTGAAAGCTGACCACGGCGTCCTTGTACGGCTTGTTGTTGAGCTTGACCACGCCGGTGACGGGTGCGATTTCCGGACCGCCGCCGCAGCCGACGGCGGCGGTGCATGCGCATAGAATGCAAGTCGTGACCAATCGCCTCATTGAGTAACTCCAATAAACCCTTGCTCGCGCGTTGGACTTAGTCAACGTTGGCGACTTCGCCGCCGGAAATCGTCGCCATGGCCGCCAACCGGTTGATGTCCACGGAATAGGAGATGAAGCGCACCGAGCCGTCGCACATGGCGAAGTTTAGGCCGTTGATGTGGAAACTGCCGAAGCCGCGCTTGCAGGGGTTGTCGCCGCCCTGTCCGGCCGTGTCAGCGTGCACTTGACGTAGTCGTTGCCCAGAATGCGACTTTCGGTCGTCACCGACGATTGGTTATAGGAGGCGTAGGTGTACGACCAGAACGTGGCCCGACGGGACGTAAGCCGGTTGCCATCGACTTGTGGATGCGAATTGCCAAGGTTGGTATATTCGCCGATGAACAAAGTGTTGGAGGTGCCGTCGATGATGCTGGCAAACTTTTCCGGCCCGCCCATCTGCGACAGTTGTGAACCCTTTTGCCCGGTCGCATTTTGCGCCGGAATGCCGTTGTAGGCAGTCGCCGTGCCGTGCAAGGCGCCGCGCCACGATTGCAGCATGACCCAATTGGGCGGCCAAAACTGATCTTCAAACGTGTCCCAGAAGCCGCGACCGATAGCGCCGCTGCGGCCCGAAACCGCTCGGTAGCTACCGTGCATATAGTCGTAGCGCGCTTGGCCGGTAGTCGGGCGCTCCAATTTGCCGGCGAGCTGGTCCGACAGACATTCATGGACGGGCACACGCGATTGATTGACAAAGCGGTTGTTGGCGTGCTCGTTGAACACCTTTTGGTCATAGCGCTTGTACAGATTCTCTTGTTCAACGTAGGGCAAGGTTTCAATAGCCCAGTTGGTGTAACAGGGGGTGCCGTTGCGGCCGGTTTGCATGCCGCCAGGCGGAAACGTCTTTAACACGTCATGGTGATTGTGCAGAGCCAGGGCAAGTTGTTTCAGGATTGCTGCATTGCATGCGTGCTGCCGCCTCGCGCACTTTTTGCACGGCCGGCAACAGCAATCCAATTAGGATGGCGATAATGGCGATGACAACCAGCAGCTCGATCAGGGTAAACCCCGAACGCTGACGGCGACGGGACCGCACCTTGGAAGGAAACATAACGAGTCTGCGAAAAATGAAAAGGAAATGAGATTAACGTAACTCTAATTATCTCCCTGTCAGGGTGTCAATCAAATTCTCATTTTTTTTTTGGCTTGAAAATCGATCGCCGACTGACGCGTCCTTTGCGTATGCGCGCCGCACTTTCCTTATAATGAGCACACTTCGACAGCTTCCCGCCAATAGCCAAAGTTCCAAGGACTACGCATGGTTTTTCGCTCTTTTTTCAACAAGATCAAGCAAGGCCTGGCCAAGACCCGCGACCTGTTGAGCGGCATCTTTCGCTTGAAGGGCCGGGTCGATCAGAAATTCCTCGATGAGCTGGAAAAACGACTCTATCTTGCCGATGTCGGCACCGTCGCCACCACCGAGATTCTGACCCAGGTCCGGCAGGCGTTTCTCGACAAGGAGATCACCGGCGACGTCGAAAAGTTCGTCAAGGACAAGCTCAAAGCACTGCTCGACTCGCCTAGGGAAGGCATCCGATTTGCAGAGGCCGGGCCGACCGTGGTGCTGGTCGCCGGCGTCAACGGCTCGGGCAAGACCACGTCCATCGCCAAGCTCGCCAAGTATTGCCAAGATCAGAAAAAGAAAGTCATCGTGGCGGCCTGTGACACATTTCGTGCGGCTGCCGTTGAGCAGCTGACGATTTGGAGCCAGCGGCTGGGCTGCGAGATCATCAAGAATCAGCAAGGCAGCGATCCAGCCAGCGTGGCCCACGATGCCTGCGAAGCCGCCCGTTCGCGCAAGGCCGACGTGCTCATCGTGGACACGGCGGGACGGCTGCACACGCAAGCTCATCTCATGAAAGAGCTCGAGAAAATCCACCGCGTCGTCAACAAGAGCGTGCCCGGCGCCCCGCACGAAGTGCTGCTTGTGCTCGACGCAACCGGCGGGCAGAACTCCATCTCCCAGGCCGAGCATTTCAAGAAAGCCATCCAATGCACCGGCATCGTGCTAGCCAAGCTGGACGGCACGGCCAAAGGCGGCGCGATCTTTGGCATCAAGCAAAAGCTTAACCTGCCCGTGAAATTCGTTGGCGTCGGCGAGAAACTTGACGATCTGGAAGTCTTCGATCCGGAAGCGTACGTCGAGGCGCTATTCAATGATTAAGGGTAAGCCGTCCGAGCCACGACCGTGCGGGAGCGTGGCAACCACAGCTAGTCAAATCCGCGCCGCGATCGTTAGCAAGCAGAAAGTCGCGCGCCCTTCTCCCTAACTTACGGTCGTGGCTTGGACACGTTTCACAGTTGTTCTCGACTGTATCAACTTGATTTAAAACTTGGGTTGCCAGTCGTATCAGCTTGATGACATGAGGGGGGGGTACCTGTGTGACGCCTGACGCTCCGGAGCTAATCGCGGTTGCAAGCCACAGCAATTCAATGACTTAGAGATAGTCTCCGGAGCGTCACTCAATTCAATTATTTGACGCTCCGGAAAGACTGACGCTGCGGAATGCGTTACAATAGCTACTCTGCCAGCAGCCGAGTGGTATAGGTCGGCGGTTTGGTATCCGGGCGGACCAATTCAACCCACTGCGCGAAGTCCCAATCTTGCGCAGGATAGTAGTGCAGTCGCAAAGCGACATTGGGCCAGCGCAGGTTGGGCCAGACGCTTAAAGACTCATTAAAGGGATCGAACGGGATCCAGCCGACGCCGCGCACCCACATTTCGCACAATGAGTGGTAGACAACCTCCTTCTCCAGGTAGCCCCAGTTCATGCGCACCGGCCGGACGGCGACCCCGGCGGCGCGGCCCAGCGCGGTGCACAGCCGGCAGATGGCGTCGCAGTGGCCCCGGCAGCTTTGCAGGATCTTCGCCGTGTCGCCGCCTGCGTTGTCATCATACTTCATGTGCTTTCGGAACCAGGCGCAGATGTTGCCGACGGTTTCCAAGTCGTCCTTGCCTTTGAGCTTTTCGGCCAACGCTTTCACCTCGTCCCCGATATCGATTTGCGGCGACGGACCAAGAAACTGCTTCACTTCGGCGGGCAGCGATTCGGCAGGCTGAAAAGACTTGAGCTCTTTTTGAAATGCTGCGGGCGTTACCACAAAGGTGGTGACGATTTCGAAGGGTTGGTCGCCGTTGGGCTCAACTTCAACATATTGCAAGTCGCCATGGCTCTTCACGGTGAACGATCGCGCACCGACTGCCTTGCTCTTTGCGGTCTGATACGGGGGGATGGACTGCGCGATCCACAGGCGGATTTTGCCGTCGTGGAGTTTGCATTTCTTCGGATCGACTCTGTCGGTAAGCACGTATTCGCGCGGCGCGAGGCGTTCGCGCACCTGGTCGAGGAGTTTCCAGGCGTCGCCGCAGGCTTTTTCGCCGAGTTTCTTGGCGTCGGCGATGGATTTGCGCGCCAAAGGATAGTCCAGAGCGCCGAACGCAGCCTCGGCGATTTCAAGATACGCCCAGCAGGATTTGCGGCGTTTGAGGGCGAGCTGTGCCGACTCCAAGGCATCGCTGAACTTGTGCTGATGGCGCTGCAGAAAGCTCAGGTGCCGCCAGGCCCATTCGTCCGCCGGGCTAATCTTGAGGGCGGCCCGTATCGACGTCTCGGCCTCGGTGAATTGCTTCTTCTGCGCTTGCTCCAGCGACTGCTTCACCAGGCGCTCGTACTCTTTCTTGCCCCCAGGCGTCTGAGCGTTCGTTGGCCAGACGCAGCCAAGAATCACAACAGTCGAGTAGAACCAGCCGCCGATACTGTGTGTCGTGTTCATGTAAGTCATGATGTGCGCCGGCGAATGCGCGGTCAAGCGGCAGGCTCAACCGATCTTGCCAATTAGTGAAGGGAAGTTAAGATACAAAAATCCATGGTGGGTGTAGCTCAGTTGGTTAGAGCGCCAGACTGTGGATCTGGATGTCGCCGGTTCAAGTCCGGTCACCCACCCTTGCTCTTCGAAGGCCCACCTGTCGATTCGCTTCGACGCATCTGATGCCATCCCATGGTCTTGAGCACTGGCGGCGACTTTGCGAACAAGCGCTGCCGCATCCGGGGCACGCGGACCTGGAACTAGCGGGCCGGACTGTCGCGGACTTTTTCCTGAAAGACTTTGCAGATCTGGGCGAACGCTCGGTCGGCCGCACCGCGGGTTGCGCGGAAATGGAAGCGCTCTTACGTGAGCCGCCGCCGGAAGCCGGGATGCCGTTCACCGAGGCCTGGCAAAGCTTCTTGACAAAGGTCGCGGCTTACTCGTTCCGGCCCGGCCATCCACGTTTTCTGGCTTTCATACCCAGTGCGCCGACGTATTATTCCGTGCTAGGCGATTGGCTCTGCGCCGGCCTTAACTATTTCGCCGGCGTTTGGAAGGAAGCGCCGTCCGCGGCACAGGTCGAGCTGGTAGTTCTGGACTGGTTCAAGGAGTTTCTCGGCTTGCCGGCGACGGCACAAGGAATCCTCACCGGCGGCGGCTCCGAGGCGAATCTCACCGCGCTGGTGGTCGCCCGCGAACGGCTGCCCTGGGAGCACCGCGCCAAAGCGCGACTGTACACATCGGAGCATCGCCACTGGTCGGTCGATCGCGCCGCCAAGGTCATCGGTTTGCACGCGGACCAGGTGCGACGGTTGGCCGCGGATGCGGACTATCGACTCACACCATCGAGTTTGCGCGACGCCATCCGACAAGACCAGGAAGCCGGCTTGGTACCATGGTTGGTGGTCGCCAACGCCGGCACAACCAACACTGGGACGGTAGATCCTCTTGACGCCATCGCAGAGGTGTGCCGTGAAAGCGGTCTGTGGCTGCACGCGGACGCCGCCTATGGTTGGCCAGCGGTGCTGATTCCGGAGGGAAAGAGCGAACTTCACGGCATTGAGTTGGCCGATTCGGTCACGCTCGATCCGCATAAGTGGTTTGGGCAAACATTCGAGGCCGGCTGCGTGCTGGTGCGCGACGGGCGGCTATTGGAAGAGACTTTCCGGATGCGGCCCGAGTACATGCAAGACGTCACGCCCGACGCCGGCGAAGTCAATTTCTGCGATCGCAGCATCGCGCTCACGCGGCGCTTCCGGGCGCTCAAGATCTGGCTGTCGATCAAGACCCTCGGCGTGGCCTGGTATCGGCGGCTCATACAGCATTGTTGCGCGCTCGCCGAATTTGGACAGAAACTTCTCGAGCAAACTCCGGGATTTGAGATTCTCTGCGGCCGGCAACTGAGCATCGTTTGTTTTCGCTATGTGCCGGCCAAACTGCAGAACGAAACCGAAGAAGCGTTGAATCGATTCAACTTGGCACTATGCGCTGAATTGACCAAGACCGGACGGGCGTTCTTATCGACGACGCTCTTGAATGACCGCGTAGCGCTGCGTTTCTGTTTCGTGAATTGGCGGACCACGGCGGCGGACGTGGAGGAAATCGTAAAGTTGCTCCAGCGCCTGGGCGACGAGCTGGCTACGCGGTTTCGCTATTCTTGAATCCGTTCTTCGTGATACGACCAGCCGCAGGTGGGACAGTGCGATTGGTCGGCGGTCATGGCCGCGCCGCACGAGAGACAGGTCATGTTCTCCGTCTCGTCGTCTTCGTCCTTGACGACGGGCTTGGGCCAGCGCTCGAGCAATTCCAGCGCCGCCTTCTTTTGTGAGCGCGCTACTTGCAATTTGATATTGCCGATCGCGTTGCCCAACAACCAATCCATGGTGATGGTTTCCGCATCCATGATGAACGCCTGGATGCCTTCGTTTTCCAGATGCATTCGCGCCAGTTCCGCCTCGTGCACATAACGAAACGTCGTGATAGTGACCAGTTCATCAGGGTCGCCCTGATCCTCCTCTTCGTCCAGTTGTTCGACTGGACCGAATCCGAAAACACGCGCAATGATACCCGTCGAGGCGCTCTCTTCTTGAGTCGGCTCTAATTCTCCGTCCTGATCTTCTCCGTCAGCATCTTGTTCTTCTTGGTCTTCATCGCTTTCCCAATCCTCGCTTTCCCATTCTTCTTCCAGTTGTTCGTTGGAGACACCGGCTTCGTCTTCCTCCGGCTCGTCCTCGGAATCAATGCCTTCGTCATCCTCTAGCTGTTCATCGAGTTCGGACTGTGTTTCATCTTCGGTGCCGGGAAGTTTCTTTTTCGGCGGTGGATCGTCGGCGGGGGGGAGAATGGGGATCATGAGAGCACCCTTGATGAGATGCCGTTTACGTTTCGCGCTCGCAGCGCGCCCTGCCGCGGCAGGGTCTTTGCGAGCGCGAAACGTAAACAGATTCTCTTTCATGATACGAGAATTCATCCTCCTTTGGGTCGAGTCGCGAGGATTTCGCGGGCCAGGTCGCGGACGCGCTGACGATAGATTTGTTCGTCCGGCGCGGGGAAGGCAGGCGTATATTTTTGTTGCATGTCCTCCACGGCTTTGCGTTCCTCCGCGTTCAGCCAGCGCGGCATGACTTCCAGCGCATTGGCACGCAGAGCCTTCTTCAAGGGGTCATCGACGTGCTCGGCCCAGGCGGCCGTCTCCAACCACGCGCGAACGCCCGGCTGGCCGAGGCCTTTGTCGCGCTCTTTCATTCTGCGCGCCAAGTT
>JAKEFD010000054.1 GCA_022616245.1 Gemmataceae bacterium | reverse complement strand
CGGGATTCCCAACCCGCAGGGTTCCATCGAAAGGTTTCGAGATCATCCTTCCATCTCATCCTCCTTTCCCAGACTTGGCCTGGCGCAAGCTCTTTCTCAATTGCGGGATTAACCGCGCTAACCGGTTGACGATTCATAACACGAGCGGGGGGTGTGGGTGTGTCGCGCAACCAATCCCACAACTTCCTTGTCCTGAAACAAGTTACGGCAACGAATAGGTTGCGCGTGGCTGTTATGAATCTGGTCGTTCGGCTTGGGCCAATTGCCAACTGTGGATTCAGGGCGCCGAGTAAGTGCCGCGAAATAGCGTTTCATTTCGGCGAGGGGGGGGTGTGGGTGTGTCGCGCGACCAATCCCATAACTTCATTGTCCTCAAATAAGTTACTGCAACGGATAGGTCGCGCGGGTATGTCACCAATCTGGGAACAAGTGTCAACCGCTATTGCGCGAGCCCTTGCGACGCGTGCCTGAGTGCGTCTTCGGCGTACTCACTCTGGAAGCGAGCCGGTGGACCCGCGACTGTGAACCGTCGGCGTTCCGCTTGCTTACGGGCGCGGCTCCGGCGGTGTTGGCATCGACACCGGTTCTAGTATGCTTTCGAAATGCACGACGCGATCGTGATTGGCTCGGGGCCGAACGGCCTGGTGGCGGCGGCGACGCTGGCCCGCGCGGGTTGGAGTGTTCTGGTTCTCGAGACACAACACCGTCCGGGCGGCGCGCTCTATTCCCTGCCGACCACACTGCCCGGCTTTGTGCATGACGTCGGTGCTGCCTTCTTTCCGTTCGCCCATGCCAGTCCGGCGCTGCGCTCGCTCGACTTGGGGGCCGTCGGTCTCCAGTGGCGCAGCGGACTCTACGAGAGCGCGCATCCCGCGCTCGACGGCACGTGTGTGAGCGTCTCGCGCGATCCGGATCGAGCCGCGCGCTCTTTTGGACCAGATGGCGACGCGTGGCGGCGACTCGCCGGCTGGCAAGCGTCGATGGGAGATCGTCTTGCCCAGGCACTTTTGTGCCCGCTGCCTGATCCGCGGCCGGCACTCCGCCTCGGCTTGCTTAATCTCCTCGGCCTGGCCCGCGCCGGTCTGTCCACTTCCGCCGGTTATGCACGTCGCATCTTTCGCACGGCGCCCGCCCGCCGCGTGCTGCCTGCATTGGCATTGCACGTCGATCTGGGTCCGGAGGATTTTTCCGGAGCGGCGCTGGCGTTGGTGCTGGCGCTTTTGGCCGCAGGGTATGGGTTTCAGGTTCCCGTCGGCGGGGCCAAGGCCATCACCGAAGCGCTTTTGAAACGACTGCAGGAACACGGCGGGCGGATCGAGCTGGGCACGCACGTGGATCGCATCCTGGTCAAGGGCCGTCGCGCTGTCGCCGTCGTTACCAACCGCGGCCAAGAGATTCCAGCCGGCCGCGCGATACTTGCCGACGTCGGTCCGAAGGCGCTCTATTTCGACATGCTGCCCGAGGAAGCTGTGCCGGGCTATGTACGCAACGCGATTCGCGCTTTCCGCTACGGCTGGGGCACCTTCAAGATGGATTGGGCCTTGTCCGCGCCGGTTCCGTGGCTGGCGGACGAAGCACGGCAAGCCGCCGCGGTCCACACCGGCGACAGCATCGAAGATCTAATCCGCTTCACCAACGAAGTCCGCGGCGGAGCGTTGCCGAGCAATCCTTATCTGGTGATCGGCCAGCAATCCCTGCTCGATAGCACGCGCGCGCCCGCGGGCCGCCATACCCTTTGGACTTATTCACGAGTGCCCAATCGAATGGCCGGCGGCTGGCAGAGGCACAAGGAAGGCTTCGCGGACCGGATCGAACAGCGCATCGAAGGTTTAGCGCCAGGATTTCGCCAGTTGATCCTGGGCCGCGCTATCTTCGCTCCAGATGACCTGGAGCGCATGAACGAAAACCTGGTCGGCGGCGACCTGGGCGGCGGCAGCGCCCAATTCGACCATCAACTTTTCTGGCGGCCCGCGTTTCCCTACTTTCGATATCGCACGCCGGTCCGAGGACTTTACCTGTGTTCCGCATCGACCCACCCCGGCGCCGGCGTCCACGGCGCCTGCGGATTCAACGCCGCCGGCTTGGCATTCAAAGATGAGCGTTGATGCAGAACCAGGTTATTCTTTGCCGCGAATCTGAGCCTTGAGCACGTGCTTCAAGCGGTCTTCGATTTTCTTGTGTGCTTTGTCCACTTCCTTGTCGGTCAAGGTGCGGTCGTCGGCTTGATAGGTGAGCGCGAAGGCCAGGCTTTTCGTGTCCTTTGGGATGCTGTCGCCGCGATAGAGGTCGAAGAGGCGAACGCCGCGCAACAGTTCGCCGCCGGCCGCTCGGATTTCCGCCGTCGCTTTGTCCGCGGTGATGGCTTCGTCCACGATGACAGCGATGTCGCGCAAGGCGGACGGGAAACGCGGTACCGGCGCGAAGGAATAACGCACCGGCACGGCGGCCTGCAGCGCTTCCAGGTCCAGATCGGCCGCGAGAATCGACCGAGCGCCCATTCCCAAAGACTCGACGGTCTTGAAATGAAGCTGTCCGAAAACGCCGATTGGCTTGCCTTGAACCAGCAAGTCGGCGGCGCGGCCAGGCAACCACGGGCCCGCGGTGTGATTCTGAAACTGCGCTGCCGACATTTGAAGGTCTTCCAAAAGCGCTACGATCACGCCTTTGAGGTCGAAGAAATCGAGCGGCTTCTTTTCCGCCGACGGGCCGTCGGCCCAAAACTCCGGCGTGCGCCGGCCAGTGAGCACGATCGCTAAGCGCCGCGGCTCCCGGGGCAGCGGCTGCCCCGTGCGCGGCAAGTAGACCCTGCCCACTTCGAAGAAACGCACGTCCTCCGAATGGCGTAAGTTCGCCGCCGTCACTTCCAAGACGCTCGCCAGCAGACTTTGCCGCATGACGACGCGCTCACTGCTTATCGGATTCTTAAGAGTGACATACTCCACGTCGCGGGGCGAGTCTTCGAGCCCCGCGCGTCGCCCCCTCACCCCCGTCCCCTCACCCCCCGAGGGGCGAAGGGAGTTGTCCGCGGGTCCAAACGGCGCCTCGCGCTCCGGCGTCGTCAGCGCATAGGTCACTACTTCCTGCAATCCGCAACCCACGATTATGTCCCGCACACGCTCTTCGAAGACGAGCTCACTATTTGTCTCTTGCCTCGGCAATTGGTCGGCCAAGAGAGTCGACGGCAGCCGATCGTAGCCGTACACGCGCACCAGCTCCTCGATGAGATCGGCCTCGCCCACTTGGATATCGAGCCGGTGCGGCGGGGTGGTCACACGCAATGTGTCTGCGCCCTTGTCCTCGACACCGAATTCGAGCGCCTTCAAGATGCGCACTGCTTCCGCTTTGGGGAATTCCACGCCCAAAAGCCGACTTGCCGCGGACAGCTTGAGCTCCACGACCTGGGGCGGCAGCGGAGCGGGGTAATTGTCCACGACGCCGGCACAGACCGTGCCGCCCGCGCATTGACTCATCAGCTCCGCCGCCCGCATTGCTGCCGGCAGCACAGTTTCCGGGTGAATCCCGCGGCTAAAGCGCACGCTGGCTTCGCTCGGCAAGTTGAAGTGCTTCATGGTGCGCCGAATGCTGACGAAGTCAAAGTTCGCGGATTCCAGCAAGATGTTTTTCGTTTGTGCAGTGACTTCGGTGTCGCGCCCGCCCATGACGCCAGCCAGCGCGATCGGCCCGGCGGTATCGGCGATGAGCAAGTGCTCGGGGTTAAGCTCGCGTTTCTGACCGTCCAGGGTGACCAGGACTTCACCGGCGCGCGCCGACCGGACGATGATGGTGGGCGTCTTGCCGCCGGCGCGCTTCACCAAGAGGTCGTAGTCGAAAGCGTGCAGTGGCTGGCCCCATTCGAGCATGACGAAATTGGTGATATCAACGATATTGCTGATGGGCCGCATGCCCGCGTACGTGAGGCGGCGTTGCATCCAGCCCGGCGCGGCGCCGATGATGACGCCTTTGATGAGCGCGGCGGCGTATCGGGCACAGAGCTTCGGGTTTTCTATTTCGACATTGACCTGACCTGAAATGGGCTCTCTGTTCTTGTCGGATGACTCGAGCGCGAAACGCGAAGCGGGAAGTTTCAAGGTCTGACCGGTCAGGGCGGCAACTTCGCGCGCGACGCCGATCATGGACAGGCACCGGGCCATGTTGGGCAACACATCCACTTCGAGGATGATGTCGCCCATGAAATCCACAAGCGGCATGCCCACCGGCGCATCGTCTTCCAGGATGATGATGCCCTCGTGTTCTTCCGAGATGCCCAATTCCAAGAGCGAACAGACCATCGAATCCGACGCTACGCCGCGAATCTTGGAGGGTTTCAGTTCCTTCAGCGTTTTGACTTCGGAATGGCCGTCGAATAGCACCGAACCGGTGAGTCCCAGCACTACTTTTTGGCCCTTGTCGCCGACTTTGATATTGGGCGCGCCTGTGACAAGCAGTTTCGTTTTGCCCTCGCCCCAGGTTACGGTCGGCAGCGTAAGACGGTCGGCGTTGGGGTGCTTCTCGACCGACAAAACCTCGGCGATGACGATCTTGTCGCGCTCCCACACCGGACCGCGCTCTTCCGCCTTGACACGCACGCCCTCAGGGATCGGCAAGCCGAGCACGCGCACGCCGGCAACTTCCAACCCCGCCAGCGTGAGGCGCTCGACGAGCTGCGCGGGCGGCAAAGTCAGGTCCACATATTCCTTGAGCCAGTTAAGTGGAATCTTCATTGGGACATTTTTCAGGTTTTCTTAGAACTGTTGCAAGAACCTCACGTCATTCGCCCAAAAATGCCGGATGTCGTCGATGGCGTACTTGAGCATGGTGATGCGTTGCGGGCCCATGCCGAAGGCGAAGCCGCTGAACTTCTGAGGATCGTAGCCGCCGTTTTGGAGCACAACGGGGTGCACCATGCCCGCGCCCATGATCTCCAGCCAACCGGTGCCTTTCGTCAGGCGGTCCGCGTTGGGGTCTTCCTTGGGCCAGTCGATGTCCACTTCAATCGATGGCTCGGTGAATGGGAAGTAGCTCGAGCGGAAGCGCACCTGGCGTTCCTGGCCGAAAAGGCGGCGGGCAAAGGCGGTGATCGTGCCTTTCAAGTCCGCCATTGTCACACGCGCGCCGATGCACAATCCCTCGACTTGCTCGAACTGAATCTCGCTGCGGGCGGTGATTTGCTCGTAGCGATAACACATGCCGGGCAGGATGACGCGGATCGGCTCCGGGCACAATTCACGCATCACGTGAATCTGGCCCGGCGAGGTATGCGTGCGCAGGATGACGCCGGGCGTCGTCGTGTGAAACGTGTCCCACATGTCGCGCGCCGGATGGTGCGGCGGCATATTCAACAGTTCGAAGTTCGTGAGGTCGTCCTCGACCTCGCGGCTGCGATAGACCTGGAAACCGAGGTCGGCGAAGATGCCGCGGATTTCGCGCATGACGCGCGTGGCGACATGCAAGCGTCCGCGCGGCACGCCGCGCCCCGGCAGAGTCACGTCGAGAGCGTCCGCGGCCAACGAGCGCTTCAGCTCTTCTTCCTTGAGCGCGCGTTGCTTTTCTTCTTTTTTAGCAAGAAGCGTCGTCTTGATGCGATTGACGGCCTTGCCGAAGCCGGCGCGGTGCTGCGCATCTTGCTTGGGTATTTGTTTGAGTTGCAGCGTCACGAGTCCTTGGTCACCCAGATACTTGGTATTCCACGCGATGATATTCGCCAGACTGTTGCAGTCACTGAGCTCGGACAGGGCTTGCCGATCCAAGGCAACGAGGTCTTGGACATTGGGAATGTCGGGCCAGTCTTCTGCTGAAGTGGAGTCCATCAAAGCCCCCAAGGTGGGGCAGGCTTTCCAGCCTGCCTGGCAGACAGGAATGTCTGCCCCACTACAGAACAGCCTCCGGCTGGCGCTTACATGCGCTGACCGGAGGCTCGTAGTTTCGACACGAGTAGAAGCGGCGGGTTCGCGATTTACAAATGCTTTTTCGCCAAATCCACGATCTTGTCGAACGTGGCCGCATCGTGGACTGCGATTTCGGCCAGACTCTTGCGATCCAAGACGACATTGGCTTTTTGCAAGGCGCTGATGAGCTGGCCGTAGCGCAGGCCGCGCATGCGGCAGGCGGCGTTGATGCGTACAATCCACAGGCGACGGAAGTCACGCTTCCGCGCCCGGCGATCGCGAAAGGCGTAGCAGCGCGCTCGAATCAACGTCACCAGTGATTGCCGGTAGAGATTGTGCCGGCTCTGGCGAAAGCCTTTGGTCAATTTGCGATGACGTTTGCGGCCCTGCGTCATCGTCTTACCGGTGCGAACGCGAACCATTGCCTGCTCCAACCCTGTAGCCGAATTCGCAAGAATTCGGGATGCCACGCGACGCATTTGTGCGAATGCGGCTAAGCTAGACGGTGCCCATCATTTTCACGTATTTGCGGCCGAGGAGCCCGGTATCGATCACGGCGCCGCGCAGATTTCGTTTGCGCTTGCGGCTCTTGTAGCTGTTTAGGTGCTTCTTGCCGGCCTGGCTGCGCTTCAGCTTGCCCGTGGCGGTCACCCGGAACCGTTTTTTCGACGCTTTGTGCGTTTTCTGCTTCGGCATGTCGGTTATCCAAACAAAAACCCCCTTTGGGACCGCGCCCGGAGCAGCCGAAAGGGAGGAAGTATTCTAGAGTGGTTGGTGGTCAGTGGCCAGTGATAGCTACTTCGGCGCAAGCATCGCCGCCATCCGTTTGCCTTCCATGCGCGGCGATTGCTCCACTTTGCAGATGTCGGCGAGTTTTTCGAGAATGAGCTGCAGAATGCGTTTGCCTTCTTCGACATGCTGGATTTCGCGTCCCTTGTACAGCACATAGACCAGCACTTTGTCCTTGTGCTCGAGGAACTTGCGTGCCTGGCTGATCTTGGTTTCGACGTCGTGGATGTCGGTCTTGGGGCGCAGCCGGATTTCCTTTAGCTTTTGCTGGTGGGCCTTGGTCTTGTCTTTGGCTTTTTGCTTTTGCAAGAATTTGAACTTGCCAAAGTCCATGATCTTGCAGACAGGGGGGCGCTCTTGGGCGGCCACCTCCACCAAATCCAAATTGGCTTCGCGGGCCATCTCCAAGGCCTGCGAGGTCGGGATCACCCCCACCTGTTCTCCATTGGGGCCGATCAACCGAACTGGACTGATGCGGATTTGCTCGTTGACCCTCTGATGTTGATCCCTGTGGCGATCGTGCGGCGAATGCCGGTCAAAGCTTCCCGGAGGCAAGGACTTCGTTCTCCTTTCAAGAAACACGAGAAATGGCAACGTTACCGAATCGTCGCCGTAAACCAACAGTACATCATTACCTGCCACGCGCGGGCCGTCAACCCCCATACTGATGTTTACGTTTCGCGCTTGTTCACGTTTCGCGCACTCTCCAAGCCCAGCCGAGGGATCCGGCGAGCGCGAAACGTAAACATCAGGGGCGAAGGTGCCGCATCACATCCATCGCGGTAATGACGCCGATGAGGATGCCCTCCTCGTCGACGACGAACAAGCGGTGCACGTGCAAGGCGAGCATTTCGCGGATAACTTTGGCGGCAGGCGTATCGGGCGAAACGGAGAAGACGGCGGGCGTCATCAAGTCGCTGACGGTGGTCGGGTCCACGTTCTCCACTTCAAAGCCGTCGATCGGCTCGCCCTTCTTGTTGTGTAATTCGTGCTCGTAGAAATAGCCGGGACTGGGCGCGAGATGATCGACCTTTTCGCGATCGTGGATCAATAGATCGCCTCGGCTCAGGACGCCCACGGGACGGCCGGCGTCGTCGATTACGGGCGCGGCGCTGAAGCCTTTGTCAGTTAACAGAACCAGCGCCTCGCGCACGTTGGCGCCGGCCCGCAGCGAGATCGGATTGGGCACCATGAGGTCGGCGGCGGTTTCCGCGTGCAGACGCAGAGTGGGTGCGGCTTGGACGGCAATGGAGTTGCTCATAGATGCTCTCGCGCAACCGCCGACCGCCGAGCGGTCGGCTTGGGGACAGGAAAAGTTTCACCCGATCCACACGACCAGGCAGGAATCTTATCGCGAGCGGGCGTTGCTTGCCTAGACGGGACGTGTTCATCTAAGCCGATGACAAGCCGTCTGTAAAGGGAAAAAAGAATTATCTGTGTGAGAAATGACGGGCAAAACGCCTAAGAGGTTTGCCACGCCGCGGGCCTGGTCTTCGAGGCCCGCGGGGGCCTTGCGTCTTTTCGCCTTGGCATGAGAACTTACTTCTTGTTGCCTTTGGTAGCGCGCAGCTCGGCTCCGGTAGCCAGATCGATTTCGCGCACCGTCGCGTCGCTCTCGCTGATGATGATCACTCTGCCGTCCACGCTGAAGAGAATGCCAACGACTGGGTTGGGCACCGTGAACTTGCGGATTTGGCGGCCCATGGTCCCGTCCCATAACAAGACGGATTTGTCCTTGCTGCCGCTGGCCAGTAATTTGCCATCGGGCGAAAAGGCCAAGGCAGTGATGGCGCCGGTGTGGCCCTCGGACTTGAACAGGAGCTTGCCGGTGCGTGTTTCCAAAACAGTGACCGTTTTTTCCTGGCCCAACGCCAGCTTCATTCCATCCGGCGTTGCGGTCGACGGTACATCGTAATTCTTTTCGTTTGGTTGAATGGCGTTTTGCTTTTGCTGCAGGTTCAAGGCCTTATTGCGAGCCTCTTCTTTTTCGCGCGCGTTCCGCAATGCCTCAAGCGCGAGGAGACGTTCATTCTCTGCGACGCGTTTCGCCTGTTCCGCATCAATCTTGGCGAGATGCGCAATGAGCTTCAGCTGCTCGACATCCAATTTGGCTCGCTGCAATTCCAGCCGCGTTTTGTCCAGTTCCTGCCGCAAGCGCTCAATTTCCCGCCGCAGCTTGACCGGATCGTTTTCCTCCGCTTGCTTGCGCGGCTCCGTTTGAGTTTGCGCCACGACCGCCTGCGTTGGATCGCCTGCCAGCGCCGAGGCGCGAAAAGTGACAAGGCCGACGCCCGCGCCCAGGAAAGCGACGGTCGCGAAGCCCACGAGCAACGATTTCATTTTGGTCAAAAACATGGCTTGAATGACTCCCTGGGTAAGGGCGGCGACCTGGCTCGAAACCAGACCGGCCGCCGCCGAGGTCTTGGCCACGCCGAGCGCGGCCTGCACCGTGGTCGATAACAGGTTCGGCGAAAGCGCGACAACTTGGCCCGCGTCCGCCATGCCGACGGCCAAGAGCGCTCCCGACAGTGTCAGGCCGCGGCGCACGAGGCGGGCCCGCAACAATACACGGCCACGCTCCAGCCGGCCGCGAAGGACGCCGAAGTCCCAGCCGAGCTCTTGCGCTGCTTCGTCGCGCGTCTTGCCTTGCACATAGCACAAGAGCAAAGGCGCGCGGTACTTGTCCGGCAGATGTTCCAGCTCCGCACAAACGGCAACTTGCACTTCGCGCCAGGTCAAGGCATCCGTGTCGTCGCGCCCCTCGGCAGACAGGAATGTCTGCCCCACGCGCATCGACTTGGCGCGGCGGCGCGCTTCGGTAACCCGCAGCTTGTTGGCGACGCGGTAGGCCACGCCGTACAACCAGCCGCCCACCGACTCTTGTTTGCGAATGGACTTCGCTTTGCGCGCCAGCACCAAGAATGTGGCCTGAAAGGCGTCCTCGGCGTCCTGCGTGTGCCGCAGCATCTTCCGGCACATGCCGTGCACCATGGGGCCGTGCCGCTTGATGAGATCGGCGAACGCGGCTTCGTCCTGCGAAGAAACAAATCGGCGCAACAATTCCTTGTCCGGGACGTGGTTATCCCGGCCTGCGACTGCCCAGGTGCGGATCTCGTTCACGACTTTGACCAGGTTGCCGTTTTTGGCCATTGGCTTGAGGTTGCGTCTTTACCGAATATATGTGCCCGATTGCGGCTTCATGACATGCACTATTGCCGCGAAAAACGCAGAAAACACATTAGGAAATCAATTACTATTTTGTGTCCTTTGCGTTTTTCGCGGCTGTTATCACTTGAGCCCAGACATACTCCAAATACGGATGGCCGCTTCGGGTCCGCCGCCGCCCGAGGCCAGCAACGTGCCGTCACGCGAAAAAGCCAGCGACTCGACACGCGTGGCGTGCCCTTTGAGCGTTCGTAAGAGCTTGCCGGTCTGTGGATTCCATAGCTGAAGGAGGGTGTCTTTGCAGCCGCTGGCGAGGGATTTGCTGTCCGGGGAGAACGCGATGGAATCGACTTCGCCGCCATGATCGCCGAGTGTGTGTCTCAGCTCGCCGGTCTGCGCGTCCCACAGGCGCACACTACTGTCGCCGCTGCTCGAGGCGAGCCATTTGCCGTCGGCGGACCAGGCGACCGCTTCGACGGAACTTGTATGTCCTTGCAAAACTCTTCCGATCTTGCCCGTTGCGACGCTCCAGATGCGCACCGTCTTGTCGGGTCCGCCGCTCGCCAGGCGATTGCCGTCCGGCGTGAAGGCGACCGAACGTACCTGATGCTCATGCCCTTTCAAGATGGCCTTTGCTTCGCCGGTGTGTGCATCCCAGAGCCGCACGGTCTTGTCTACGCTGCCGCTGGCCAAGAGACTGCCGTCCGGCGAGAAGGCAAGCGAACGCACCGTGTCGCTGTGCCCTGTGATCGTCTGCCGGCATTTCATTGACTCCATGTCCCATAGGCGGATGGATTTGTCCGCGCTGCCGGTGGCTAGAGTTTTGCCGTCCGGCGCGAACACGACGGCGTAGACATCCTTGCCATGCTCGGTCAGGGGGTGAAGCTGTTTGCCCGATTGCGGATGCCACAGCCGGACCGTGGCGTCGCGGGCCCCGCTGGCGAGCAGTTTGCCGTCCGGTGAAAAGGCAACGGAGAGGACGGAGCCGCGGTGACCTAACAGTTTCAGCGCTTCGGGAGTTTTGTCCTGGGATCGCAAGGCAGGGATTTGCAAAAACGCCAGCAAGATGAGGATCACTATCCATCGCACGCGGAAATGCATGTGCCGCTGCCGTTCACAAGGTGAAGTAATTGGCACTCGTTTATGATGATAGTCATATCCCGCACATGTCATTTGGGAATTGGCCGTGATTCGCTGCCAGTGCCCGTCGTGCCGGCGCGCCTCATCAATACTTACTTGCAAGATCGAACGACAAAAGATCTTTTCCACGGATTGCACGGATTATCACGGATGTGGGAAAACCGTCCAAACACTTTCTATCCGTGCGATCCGTGTAATCCGTGGTAAAGAAGCGGACGGCGGCTTGCTCTTGACCGGGCCTGGGCAATTTCTTCTAATTCCCTGGTTTCCCACGACTCCAAGGAAGGAGAAACTCCCATGTCTTGTTTGCGCCTCGTATCGCTCTTCACATTGTCGCTCGGCTGTGCAGTAGTGAACGCCGCCAGCGGCCGAGCCGACGACAAAACGCCCCCGGCGCCAGCATCGACTGCAACCACGAAAGTGCCTGGTCCAAGCGCCGGCAATAACTCGGTGACTTGCGCGGTCTATTCCCTGGTCGAGTTCGGCGACGACCCACAACTCGGTCAATGGATCGCCGACACGATACCGCAAGTCATCGAACCTGGGAGTTGGCGCCATGCGGTCGCGGCCGGTCATGCGACAGGACATCACCTTAGCTATTTCGCGCCCGCGCGGATTCTGGTCGTTCACCATACGCCCGGAGTGCAGGCGCAGGTGGATGCGTTTCTAAAGAGAGTAAAGCAGGCTTTGCCGCCGCACAGACAAGCTGCGAAAGGGACAACGCTCCAGCCGCTCGCGACTACCGGCAGTTTTGCTGTCCTGTCGGACCGGAATGTCGTACCGGCTCATCATGCCGTTGCACCCTCGAGCAAACCGTCCGACCCGGTGCTTATGCCGAAGGGAGTCTATCCCGTACCAGCGCCCTTGCAGCAACCCAAGCATCTATTCCACCTCGTGCTCCGCTACGAAGGAGAGGGAGTCGTAGATGCCCAAGTGGTCGAGCTATTGAAAAACGTAACCGGACAGAATCCGGCGCCCACCGAGAAAACAGACAAGGCGGAGCCGGCCAAGTCTTCGCAGCACAGTAGTTTGTTCAACTTCATTATTCGGTACGAAGGCGACGGCATCATCGATGCCAACGTGTTAGAGCTCTTCAAGTGCTACCTCACGGAGGCAGGCAAGTCGCAAACGTGGTCAAGTCCGGCGAAAAGCGGCTGTGCGTTGTCCACGACTTGCCCGCCGGCCGTTCTTCAAAGCCCGAGCTCGTACGGCAACCCAAACGTGATTCCTTCGCCGATTCCCCAAGCGCCGACCTCCACACCGTCGAGTCTGGGATCAACTCCGCTGAGTCCACCGACAGGCTCGAATCCAAAAAGCAGCTCGAACTCGAGCCCGCTTCCAGTTCCCAGTCCGGATCTTTAAAGCGGTCCTCATGTTGCTGTAGCGGAACTCGAAAGAGTTCAGACGACAAACGCCTAGGATCTTGCGAATTCCGCTACAGTCATCTCAAGCGCGCATTTGATTGGAGTCAATCCTCCCACTTCTGCAACAGCCCCGCGTCCACCAGCGCACGCCGAATCTGCGGCTCGCGGCTGAAGCCGTTGAACGAGATGCTGCTCGGCTCGAAGATATGGAACGAAAAGATATTGTCTGAGCCGCGGACCCGGCCATACCAGTCGCGGCGGGCCTGGAAATCGCGGGCGTGCATCAGCGTCGAGTCGTGGCAGCGCATGCACGAGTTGCTCGACACTTCGATGAAGCCGCCTTTATAGTTTTTCGGCACGATGTGGAAGGGGGCGCTTGTCGTTGGGGCAAAGGCTTCGGTTCCGTCCGCCCGCTGTTTCCAGCCTTGACCGAGCGCCGACTTGAACGGCGTGACTAGTAGCTTGCGGACCAAGGCGTGATCGATCGCCGGCAGGTGGCTGGCCAGCGCCGTGGAATCAAAGATCACGCGGTCGTGGTTGTTGACGAGCCGCAGGGACTCCTCGCGCTCCAATTCTCCCTTAACAATCTTGGCCAATTCCGGCCGCTCACGCCAATTCGGAACCAGCTCTTTGATGCGCGCGACCAGCTCGCGCTCGGTCGTGAACGGGCGGAATGCGTTCATCATCCAGCCCTTGTCGGAGCGCGTCCGCGTCCTCAGTTCGAAAGCCCAATCATAGCCTTCGGGATCGGTGACCAGCAAGATTTCGCCAAAGACGGTGCCCGCGGGATACTGCCAGCGGAAACTCGCCGAGCGGTCGCCGGCAATACGTTCGCGCCACCAGAGGATGGCTTTGCCCGGCGGAATGCTGACGAAGCGAAACGCTTTGAAGTTGGGGCTATCGTGCAATCCGGCGGGCGAGTTCCACGGAAACTCGCGATTGGCGTTGCCGAACGGCTCACCGCGAATGGCGCTGATGTTGTACGACGGGCTATGCACGCCCGGCAGGCCTCCGTCCCAATCCTGATATGCGTGGGGCATGACGGATTCGTCGTAGAAAATGAGGTCTTTCTTTTTCAGTTCATTGAGCCAGGGATCATTGCTCCTCGGCCAGAAGGATAAATAAATGGAGTGCGTTTCGTCATCGAGCAAGCGCAGGCGGGGTTTTTCATTCGACAGGACACTTGAACTGGAGAATGCCAAGATCAACAAAGCGACAGAGACAGTGCGAGACATAGGAATCCCTCCTTTTGAAATCCAAGTTGCAAAACAAACGGTGTTGGAGCGTCATCGCCTAGCGGTATCAGCTGCGGATATCCGCAGCCCAACAGCTGCTACAGCGGCCCCAATGAGTGTGTGGGAGGCACTCAGGTGGGAAGGGGCAACGCTCGGAGGATCTGGAAAGGGCTTAGGTTGCGGTGTGGATTCACCAATTGCCGCGGTTTACCCTAACGGCCCGAACATTCCAGATTGAGAAAAGTTAACGGTTGTTAACTTGCCCTGGTATAGGGACGACAAAACAAACGGCAAGAGAGCGAATCTGGAAAAAAAGTGACGATAATGGGAACTGATTGGTTCCTGAAAAACTGACGTTCCTTCGCTTACGCGTCGGGCTAGTGTTAACACAAGCCTGACGCGCAAGCGAGGGGTGCTAACACAAGCCTGACGCGCAAGCGAAGGAGTGTTAACACAAGCCTGACGCGCAAGCGAAGGAGTGTTAACAGAAGCCCGACGTGCGAGCGTGGGGGTTAACAACTCAGTCCGGTACGGCATCCACAATTCGAACCGTGTTCGTGTTTTCTCTGCCTGCCAACAACAAGCGCTTGCCGTCCGGACTGAAAAACAGGCGTCCGTAGTACCGGAACATGCTCATGGTAATACCAAAGGAGAGGGCGGACAGGAGCTGATTCCGACGGTGGCATGCGTGGCAGCAAGATGGCCACTTTTTGGCCGCCTTAGTCTAATACGGCCACTTTTGGCAACGTTGCCAAGTTTGCCAATGTTGACGCTGACCGTGTCGCGCAGGCGACTCTACAGGATTCAAGAGTTAGTGAACTATAACAATGCAGGCGGGGGGGTGCCTATGCATGAGTTGGCGTGCACGAGAATTCTCATAATTACAAGTCATTTATGATTAATGGTTTATGTCCATCTTCCCGTGCTTGCCACCTGGTCGATTTTTGTGGCAAGTACGAGCCGTTCTTGCCACTTGTAAGGGCCCCCTCACCGCCGACCACTCTTCCTCAGAATGAGGGGTTACAGTTTCCCTCGCTCGCGCGTCGGGCTCGTTTTTCGATCGTCCTTATGCCAGAAAAGCTTCCGCAATCAGCAATACCACAAACCCGCCCACCGACATCGTAATTCGGCAGGCGTTAAAGCGCAACAGCACGTCGCGCACCGAAAGGTTGCCGAATTCCTTCACCATCCAGAAGCCGCTGTCGGCCGGCTGGGTCATGAAGGTGACGCCGTTGGCCACAGCCAGGACGAGCAGGGTCTCCTGGCCGGGCAGTGCCTGCACGAAGGCTGCCAAGAGCGCGGAGGCGGTGAGGATAGCGGCGGTTGCGGACCCAAGGGCAACGCGCATGAGGACGGCGACGAGATAGCACGTCGCGACCGGCGTCAGAGGCAGTTTCATCATGGCGTTGGCGATGATGTCGCCGGCGCCGGTGGCCTGGATCACCTCTTTGAAGCCGCCGGCAGCTCCGAACAGAAACGCGATCGTGCCGACGTCGCGGATCGCTTCCTCTGCCGTCTTGGCCAGTTTCGCCCCACGCAGTCCGCGCCGCAAGCCGAGAAACCAGAATGCCAACGCTGTCGGCACCAACAGCGCCATCGTTGGCTTACCGAGGAATTGCAGCCAGGCCAGCGGCGGGTGCGCCAGCCATTGCAAGTATGCCGGCAATTCGCTTTTCTCAAGCGGCGGCTCCGTCATCCACTGGGGCAAAAGTCCTAAGTCCTGGAACAACTTCGCGCCGAAGCCCGCCAGACTTAAAACCAGAGGCAGCGTCACGATAAGCACAGCGAGGAAGAACGACGGCGGTGCCTGCGCTATGTCGCCCACCGACTTTGCTCCCGAGACAGGAGGCGCTCCCGGCGCCACTTGCGTTTGTAGGATAGGATTCCGCTCCTGTCCGCTGTTCGGGACAGGATCGGAATCCTGTCCTACGCCAAGACTCAACCCTTCCGGCGCCGTGACGTGCTGCCGGCGCGCCCACCACAGACCTGGCCCGTACCAGCCGAGCAAAATGAGCGGCAGGCACATTAAGGAGCCGAAAAGGATCGTTTCGATCATCGTCTGGTTGGCGGTCTGCGGATCGCGTCCTGCCAGCACGTTGACCGCGCCGATGATGCCAGGGTGCGGCGGCACGAGCGAGTGCGTCATGCCCAAGCTAAACGCCAAAGGCAGCATGAAGTAAAGCAGCGATTGCCCCGTTTGACGCTGCAAACGCCACATGATCGGCATCAGCAAGAGGAAGCCCACGTTGAAAAGGACGGGAATGCCGACCAGGAAACCGGTCAGCAAGATGGCCAAGGGCGCGTTGCGGAGGCCAAAAGTGTTGACGAGAGTCTGAGCGATCACCTCGGCCGCGCCGGAAACTTCGAGCATCCGGCCCAGCATGGCGCCGAGCGCAAGCAGAATGGCCACGTCGCGGAGGATGTCGCCGACGCCTTTGCTGATGGCATCGACGGTGCGCTCGGGCGATAGACCAGCCGCCAGTCCCAGTCCCAGGCTGACCGCCAGGAGGCCCGCGAAGGCGTGCATCTGGTAGCGGATGATGAGAACAAGCAGGAAGACTAGCGCCAGCAGTGTGCACAAGGCGGGCCAGAAAGAATCCATGGCGAGATTGTCGCAGACGAAGCGGCAGGGCACAATGTAGTAGGCACACTCCGTGTGCCGTCCGCCGCCAACGGCACACGGAGTGTGCCTACTACTTTCGCGGCACCGCATAGACGACGACGCGGGCCTTTTGCGGTTCGCGCTCGGGCGGCCAGTGATAGACCAGGCGCCCTTTGCCGCGCAGCTCGCTTTCGATTTGTTCGCGCTCCGCGCCTACTCGAGCGTCGCTCGAGCGCGTCAGCACCCAAAAGCTGGTCGGCCGCGCGTGCTTCGGCAAATCCAGATCACGCCCTTCTTCGAAAACCATGCCTGCATAGTAATGCGAATAGGCATGATCATCCTCGATCATGTCGCCGGGCTCGCGTTGCGCTTGCAGCCAACGGCCCGCCGCCACGTTGCCCTCGCGGTTAGCGTGCAGCCGTTCCGCCGTCTTCGGCAGACACACGAGCACAAAGCCGGCCAATAGCGCCGTGGTGGCCATTTTCCATCGCGCCTCGAACCAAGTGCCGACGCGCGCCAACCCCAACGCCAAAAAGTAGCAGCCAAGCAAAATGACCTGCATGAGATGCCGGTCCGAAATGTAAAAGACCGTCATCCCTAGCAGCGCAAGTATGGTGGCGTGTATGAGTACGTAGCCGGCGGGGAGCCAAAACCAGGCCGCCCGCGTGAGCCGCCGGCCCTGCCATCCTAGGCCAATTGCCACGGGAACGATGCCGAAATAGTGGAAGCCATGCATAAGCTCCACGCCCAAGGCCCGCAGGCTCCGCGTCCAGCGCAGGAGTATGTCGTCGCTTGGGCTGAAGGTTGCCCCAAATATGGAAGCAAAAAGCAAGCGCGGCTCATCGGCCCGATTAAAGAGGGCAGGATCGGGGCGAAAGTTATCCAAGATGAGGCCGGGAGTGATCTTGTTGGTGATCTTGCCGGTGGACAAAACATAAATGCCGGCCACAGCGGCCGCCGAGCAGCTCAAGGCGAGCCCGCACACCAGCCAGCGCCGCCAGGGCAAGCGCCACGATGTCTTGAGCTGCATTCCCAAAAGTAGAAGACCGGCGGACAGTCCGACGAGCGCTCCCTCCGGCCGGGTCAAGTAGGCCGCGCCGGCGCAAATCCCGCACCAAGCAAAGTAAGCGGGCGAAGATTTCTTCACGGCAACGACGCCCAGCCACAATGCGCTCACCGTCCAGACCAGGAACCAGGATTCGGAAACACCGTCGGACAAGTGATGGCCGCTCACCGGCAAGTATTGAAAAATCAGCGCTCCCCAGAATCCCGCCCGGCGACCGAGCAATTCCTTGCCCAGGAAGTACGACGGAAGGAGCAAAACCAAAGCGCCCAGGGTGCTTGTCAAACGTGCAGCCAGCTGCATCGTGTCCGCATCCGTGCCCCAAAGCGCCCGCACCGGCTGCGATACCAGCCAGAGCACGCCGGCGTAGCCCGGGTGCTGATTGTGTTTCAGCAAGACTTCCGACCACGAGTATTGCTCGAAGTGCAGAGCGTAGCGGATGTAGCCGATGCTGTCGCGCGCGGCGACTTCGGCGTTCCAGAGCAGCCAGCCGCGCAACGGCAACACCAAGAGAAAGAGCAGCCCGATCAGGCGCCAGTCGCCGCGGGGCCGATCGATTGCAGACTTTGCTTCGCATTCGTCCATGGCAACTGGCCCTCACGGCGTCAGACCTCAAGCAACATTCGGCTTCTTTTCCAAGTAATCGCGCAGTTGCTCTTGCACCGTGTGCAACACATGCAGCAATTGCAGCGTTTCGTGATTCTGCAGCTCCATTTCATCGATCCAATCCAGCGGCAATTCTCGATCCAGCTGTTCGATCATCCATACGAGATCCTCTACTGGACTTTCACAGGCCGCGTCCGGCAAGCGCCGCTCGAAGCGAAAAGCCTGGCGCGCGCTCTGACTGGTATTCTTCCTTGACATGGCTGGCGCGCGCTTTGGAGGCGGACTGCCGGAAGTTGGCTCCGCATAGAGATGCAGGACCGCGTCGTCAATGTCGATGCGCAACTCCGCAGACGTCTGGTTGTGGACGGCCTGGGACGCGATTGTGAATGCCGCGGCGGCGACGCCGATCTGGTCGTAGGGGTCGAAACGCAACAGGCGGGCAATCTGCCGCGCTCGTTGTCTTGCTCGAACCATGTCAAGCGGCCCGTCCAAAGGCAGCGTCAACAAGCGGATCATGCCGGTCATCCTTGACCAGAACATCGTGGAGAGTGGAGCGTTGAGCGCGAAGCGCAGAGCGCCGTAGACTCCGGGTTGGAATTGTAAGCAAAATGGGGAATGGTGGACTAGACCAGTTTGCTCTCCGCGCTCTACTCTCCGCGCTTCGCGCTCCACCCTCCGCGCTACGCGGTCAAGCGCCGTGCTCGTTCACGCTTGATGGCGGCAATGTCGGCCCAGCGCACGACGGCAGCCGCCCAGGTGAGGCCGCCGCCGAATGCCACGAGCAGCAAGTTATCTCCGACTTTGAGCCGGTTGCCGCTGGCGAGTTCCGCAAGTGCCAAGGGCACCGACGCCGCCCCGGTATTGCCCAAGCGATCGAGGTTGATGAACATCTTGTCCGCGTCGATGCCAAGGCTTTCCTGGGTGGCCGACAAGATGCGCGAATTGGCTTGATGCGGAACAACCAGATTGAGGTCGCGCGTAGACAGTTTGGCGATGCGCAGCGCCTCTTGGGCGGACTGCACCATCATGCGCACGGCCTTCTTGAAGACTTCGTTGCCGCGCATGCGGATGTGGTGCATGCCGGCGGCCACGGTTTCGACGCTGGCCGGATGCGCCGACCCGCCGCCCTGGATGGACAGAAGCCCCTCGGTGTCGCCGTGGCTGCCCAGAACAGCGCTCAGCACACCGGCGTTCTGCTTGGTCGCTTCCAGGACGACCGCGGCAGCGCCGTCGCCGAACAGGATGCACGTGTTGCGGTCTTGCCAATTGGTGAAGCGCGTCAGGCATTCACCTGCCGCTACGAGCACACGGCGATAGGTGCCCGCCTGGATGAACTGGCTGGCGACGGTGATGCCGTAAACGAAGCCGCTGCAGGCCGCGTTGAGGTCAAAAGCGCCGGCGTGCACGGCGCCAAGATGCTGTTGCACCAGGCAAGCAGTGGCGGGCAAGAGAAAGTCCGGGGTTGTGGTGGCGCACAAGACCAGGTCGAGATCCTGCGCTTTCACCTCCGCGGAGTCCAAAGCCTTCTTGGCGGCGGCCAGACACATGGTCGAAGTGGATTCACCGGGCCCGACGACGCGACGTTCGCGGATGCCGGTGCGCGAGCGAATCCAGCTATCGGTCGTATCGACGAGTTTTTCGAGATCGCGATTGCTGAGAGTGTGTTCGGGACTATGCCATCCCCAGCCAGTGATCGCCGCCTTGTTTTCCATGGAACGTCCCGTCCCTCGGCAATGACCCCTTAAAGGACTACGAAATGGTCATGATGCACATCTATGTGGCCGACAAGGGTCGGTGATGATCCTATACTTTTGGCGCGTTTGGGTCGATGACAATTTGCAAGATTCTCAAGGAAAACTGCGACTGGCAGTCGCCAATCTAAAATCACCAATCGAAAATCCTAATGGTGCCCCTTCTCCGCCAACCAACGTTCGGCGTCCAGCGCCGCCATGCAGCCCGAGCCCGCCGCGGTCACGGCCTGGCGATAGTAACTGTCGGCCACGTCGCCGGCCGCGAAGACCCCCTCCACGCTGGTGTAGGTGTGTTGCGGCGTCGTCAGCTCGATGTAACCCTTCGCGTCCAGCTTGACCTGGCCGCCGAGGAAATCCGTATTCGGCGTATGGCCGATGGCGAGGAAGACGCCGCTGGCGGGCAGCTCTTCCTTCGTACTGTCCACGGTGCTCTTTAACCTTGCGCCAGTGACACCTGCCTCCTCGGTTCCAAGCACCTCGTCCAGTGCGCGGTTCCACTTCATCGTGATTTTCGGATTGGACAAGGCTCGCTGCTGCATGATCTTGCTGGCGCGCAACTCGTTGCGGCGATGCACCATGAACACAATGCTTGCAAATTTGGTGAGGTAGTTGGCTTCCTCAACCGCCGAGTCGCCGCCGCCAATGACGACCAGGGGCTTACTGCGAAAGCGCGGCAAGGCGCCGTCGCACACCGCGCACGCGGACACGCCGTTGTTCTTGTAGCGATCTTCGGACGGCAGACCGAGGTAGTTCGCCCGCGCGCCGGTGGCCACGATGACTGTGAGTGCCTCAAGCGTTTGCCCTTCACGTGACTTAAGTGTGAACGGATGCTTTTTGAAATCGACCTCGACGATGTCATCGGTAATTATGCGCGTACCGTAGAGTGTGGACTGATGGCGCATGAACTCCATGAGTTCCGGGCCGAAGGCGGCGCGTTTACCTTGATGGGCGCGCTTGCCCTGGTAGAGATGCGACAGTCCGTCATAGCGATCGGCCGGCAGAGCGGACTTGGCGAACTGGCCCAGGACGTCGTTGTCTACGTACGGCCAGCCGGGGAAGTTTTCGACCTCGGTGGTGAGGTTGAGCTGTCCCAAGGGCGTCGTGCCGTTGACCCGATTGGGCTCCCAGGTGGCCGAGCCTTCGTAGACCAAGGGTTGCAGATTCGCCCGTGCCGCGTAGATCGCCGCGGTCCAACCCGCGGGGCCTGAGCCGATTATAACCACCTTCTCCGCCATTGTGCGACCTCAGTGAAAGCCGTTCGCGCTAGTATATAAACCCGCTCTTCTAATGTTTGACATTGTCAACCCCGCCTGGGATTCGGCCTACGCTTGACGAGCCCATTGCCTCGAGCCGTTCCTTGCCATGTGCTGGCATGCCAAATACAAAGACAGGTGGCCCATACGTTGATCTCGACTTGACAGTTGTTGACTCATTATGAGCCGGGTTCGGTGCCCGACTCGACAGCAATGGAATGCTTCTGAGATGGAGGGACGGCAATGAGAAAGCTTGGAGTTCTCGGAGTAGTTGCCTTGGCACTCGCAATGTTGGCCCTGGACGCACCGGCTCAAAGGGGCGGCGCAGTACGGGGCGGCGCGCGCGGAGCGGTGGTAGGAGAGTTCATAGGCGGGGAGTCAGCCGCCAAAGCTGGGGCGGTCATCGGAGCGACCCGAGGCGCCATGGATGCGGAAGCGAAACGGCGTGCCCAATACCAAACTACCGCCGAATACCAAAAAGCCCAACACTCGAATTTCAATGAAGCGCCGCCGGAGGTGCTGGCCACTTCCCCGTCGTCTGGGTCTGCGACCAAAGGCAGTGAGGTCGTCATTCGCAAGGATGGCAAGCCCGTCGTGGGAATCACGTTTCCACCGGATTGGAAGCAGAAAGTAGGAGAAAACCAAGTTTCTGCCGTCAGTGCGGATGGGCATGCTTGGACGGCGATCGCCACACGTGAGGGCGTTAAGGACCAAGAGGCTGGTATCGAAACGATCAAGAAAGGGTTCGCAAAATATCTGAAGGACACCAAGTATGACGAACCGACGAAGACAAAGGGCGGCGCACTTGTGGTTACCGGCACCGGAAAAGGAATGAAGTCCGGAATCAACGTGGTGTTCGCGGCTGGAGTCTTTGATTCGGGCGCAGGGCCACTAGCCGGGGCGGCATTCGTGATTGATGAGAATGTCGAGGATCACTACAAGGATACGGTGCGTTTCATCTGCCAGACGATTAAACGCGCGAAGGACATCGCAAAGTAAACAACGATTTGTCGATGTGCATCGGCCAGCAGTCACACAGACCGCTGGCCGTTTTTTCTTGTATTTCTAGAGGATACGTCTACAATCCCCGGTTGTTAGCCACCCAGGCGTCAGGGGTGTTTTGATGCAACCCGACCGCCCGCCACCGGACGACGAGTCTTTGGCTGAACGCTTTTCGCCGCCAAACAAGCAGCCGACGCTCGCGTCGGCACAATCGTATCCCGCTCACGATGAGGATTTGTTTTCGCCGACCGCGGCCTGGACCCCGACCGTAGCTGGCGACACCCAGCCTTCCAATCCCGCTGTGCAGGACCCGGCGCGCGCGCTTCAATTCAAGTTTGGCCCTTATCTTGTTCTCGACGTGTTGGGACGCGGGGGCATGGGCATAGTGTATCGGGCCCGCGATACCGTGCTTGGCCGCGAAGTAGCACTCAAGATGATCCATGGCGGGCATCTCGCCAAACCTAGCTATCTCGAGCGCTTCTATCGCGAGGCCCAGGCTGTCGCTCAGCTCAAGCACCGCCATGTCGTGCAACTCTTCGATTACGGCGTTATCGACCACCAACATTACTTCACGATGGGGCTGGCCGAGGGCGGTAGCCTTTTCAAGCAGCTGGATCGGTTTCAAAGGGACCAACGCGTCGCCGTGGCGCTGATGGAGAAGGTCGCGCGGGCGCTGCAACACGTGCATGGCCAGGGCCTGTTGCACCGCGACATGAAACCGGGCAACATTCTCCTCGACCGCGGCGACGAGCCGCTTATCAGCGACTTCGGACTCGCCAAGTTTTTCGCCGAGGAACAAGAGCTCACACGCTCGGGCGACGCCGTAGGCACTCCCAGCTACATGGCCCCCGAGCAAGCATCGGGCCGCAATGAGCTAGTTTCCGCGCAAACCGATGTTTGGGCGTTGGGCGTTATTCTCTACGAACTCTTGCTCGGCATGCGGCCCTTCAACGGCAACACGCGCGAGGAAATCACGCGCGCCATCCGCGAGGACGAAACGCCGCCGCCGCGCAAGCTGCAGCCCAAGCTCGATCGCAACCTGGAAACGATCCTGCTCAAGTGTCTTGAGAAATCGCCCGGCAAGCGTTACGCATCGGCCGGCGCTTTGGCGGACGACCTGGGCGCCTGGCTGCGCGGCGAGCCGATCCGGGCGCGGCCGCCGGGGGTTTTCGAGCGGGCCCGCCGCGCGCTCAAGAAGCATCCATTCCTTGCGGCATTTGGCGCACTTCTCGTGTTGACGCCGGCAACGCTTCTAATCATTCGGGAGCGATTCGACCCGGACCGGGAATTACGTATCATTCAGCGCCAGCAGGCGAGAAACGAACCGATCACGTTGATTGAGGTTGGGGAAGATCCGCGTTGGCATCGCTGGCAATTGCGCGGCGACTTTGTTTCGGCAAAAACAGCCGGCGTATTCGCGATGAAGAGTACTGCTTATGCGCTTCTGGAGCTTTTGCCAGAAACAAAGTGGGAATGCTATCGTTTCAGCGCCGAAGTTCGCCACGAAAGCACAAATTTGATCGGGGGAACCGGAATCTACTTCGCGCATTCGCTGCAACCGCGATTGCAATACAAGTTTCACGCATTTCTCGCATTTCATTTCGCCGACTGGGGCCAATTGGTCTCCGATGGAAACTGCAAAGCACGCCTCGAGCAATACTTGCTCCACCAGGCCGAAACGGAGCTGCCGGTGCAGCAGACTGATCTGCGCTTCAAAAAGAGCTATCCTGCCGCCGAAAGCCTCGGCAAGCAAATGTGGCGTACCCTCGCGGTGGACGTTGACACAACCGAGATCAGGGTCTTCTTTGACAGCGATTGGGTCGGCAGCTGCGCCAGAACTAGACTTCAGGAGGTTGAGCGCGTATTCGGACGCTGGGGTCCGATGATCGGCATCCCGCCGAGATTCCCTGTGCATGGCGGCCTGGGACTTTTTATGAAGAAAGGCGAGGCTTCGTTTCGCAACGTCAAATTGGATCCGCTACCCTGACACGGAGAAATTGACCAATGAAAAAGATTGCATTTGTTAGTTTGCTGATTGCCGGATTGACGGCCCTGTCATTGCAGGCTCAAGTCATGCACAGGAGCGTACAGATCGAGGTGCCCGAGGAAGAAAAGACCTATGCCTCCGGCAAGTTTGTCGCCAATGGAATGCTCGTCGATATCAATCCCCAAGACGTTGTTGGCTTTGTCACTCATCCAGACGACGAGACGCCGGTCGGCGCCATTGGGAAGACCACTCTACAACCTTCGAACGCGAACATGAAAAAATGGGAGATTGAGTTCACTCTTGACGCAAAGAAGAACTACAAGATTCAGGTTGATTCCAGCGGCAACAGCGGTTTTTTTTCCGCGTTTGTCTCACCGTTTCACATCGAGGACAAACCGCTCGAAAAAGTCGTCTCAAAGAAACCGGTCTTGGTATTTAAGAAGGCGTCCTTGAATGAGAGCATGCAGATTACGCAACCGAACAGGCCCGATCCTGAAATAAATGTCATGTATCAGAAAAACCTCGTTTGCAAAGGAAAGATTGAGGTGATTGGGCAGTCCGTCCTGGGTTACATCATTCCGCATGAGACGGGACCTTTTGCTCCATTGGTCGGCAAGACGATTGACAACGGTCGAAACTGGGAAATCCTCTTTGAAAAATTGGATTCTCTGTCGGTGGGGGACAAAGGGCAGGGGCGTTACTACTGGATCATCGCCAAGACCACTACAGGCCATCACGCAGCGAGGAAAAAACTCACAATCGTCAATGAGAAGTAAGCCGACATTCGGCAACAGATGTAGCTGCAGCCTTGGTATAATGAGGATTGCTTGACTGTCCCAACCCAAGGCTTTTTGCATGCCCACTGACTGGACCCCATTCATCGATCTCGTCCGCACCCGCCACAAGTTCCTCCTGACCACGCACGTGCGCCCCGATCCCGACGGCCTCGGCTCGCAACTGGGCCTCGCGGACGCGCTCGAGCGCATGGGCAAGGATGTGCGCCTGGTCATCTCCAGCAACCGGCCGCCGCGTTACGATTTCCTCGATCCGGAAAAACGCATTAAGCGCTTTGAGCTGCCCGGCGACCAATACAAGGACGCTGAGGTCATCGTCATACTCGACACCGGCACCTGGAATCAGCTCGGCGATTTCGGCGTCTTTCTCAAGAGCATGAACGTGCCGAAGATCGTCATCGACCATCATCTGTCGCAAGACGAGTTGGGGGCGACGCGCTTCCTCGATACGACTTCGGAAGCGACGGGGCGGCTCGTATATGACGCGATGTCCGCCTTGGGGCAGCCGCCTTCCTCCTGGGCCGCCAACTGTCTGTTCGCCGCTCTCGCCACCGACACGGGCTGGTTCCGGCACGCCAACACCTCGGCGGCGACCTTTGCGCTTGCGGAAAAACTCATGCAGGCAGGCGCGAATCCGACCATTCTTTACGACATGATTTACGAGCAGAACACGCTGCCGCGTCTGAAGCTGTTGGGCCTGGTGCTTTTTCGGCTCAGCGTTGCAGAAAACGGCAAGGTGGCCATGTCCGAAGTGCGCAAAGAGGATTATGCCAGCACCGGTGCGATCCCGCAGGATACCGAGGACATGGTCAACTACACGCGCAGCGTCGCCGGCGTGGAAGTCGGCTTGTTCTTCCTGGAGCAGCCGGCGGGGGGCATCAAGGTCAGCTTCCGCGCCCGGCAACATGTGGACGTGGCCAAGGTCGCGGAAAAATTCGGCGGCGGCGGGCATCGACTTGCCGCGGGGGCGACCATCCAAGGGACGCTGGACGAAGTGAAAGTCCGGGTGCTGGATGCAATAGGTGAAGCCCTGTCTCGATCGTGAGTTTTCCATGAACTACGGCTCGCGTCTTTCCTTCATCCACTCTTCCGTGATGGCCGCGTGCTTCATGCTCTTGCCGCCCTGGACGAAATAGCTGTAGACCACGTGTATCGCCCCGTCCCTGCCCTGCGTGACTGCTGGGTAGTGATAGGAGCCCGTCGCGTGGCGCTCGAGGCGGCGGGTCCATTTCCAGGTCTTGCCTTCGTCATCCGACAAAGAGACGGCTAAGCTGGCACGGCCCGAAATCGTGTCGTTGTAGATGAGCAGCCAGTTGCCGCTGCGCAACCGAACTGCGTCAAGCCCCGAGCCGGGATTGGGCAAGTCGGAGACGCCGACCGGACCCCAGGACACACCGTCGTCTTTGGACTCGGCGATGCGAATGCGTTTGAGCGGACCGTTTTCGCGCATGTATGCGACGATCGTCCCGTCTTTTTTTTGCAAGAGCGCTGGCTGAATGCTGCCAAAGCCGGCCAGCGGCTTGCTCGCCTGCCAGGTCTTGCCCTCGTCGTCGGTGATGGCCATGAGCGCAACGGAGTAAGTGTCGGAATACAGTGGCAAGAGCATGCGCCCTGACGGCAACACGAGCGGCTTGCAGCGCGGCTGCCAACCAAGCCGGCTGCTGAGCTTGTTGCCGATCAAATCTTTGAGCTTCGTAAGCCGTTCCTCGGGAATCTGCTGCTTACCGTCTTTATTCAGCGACCATCGGTGTTCGAGTCCCTTCAGCATCTCCTCCTGAAAGCTCTGCGGCTTAAGAAAGATCACGCCTTGCCAGTCCCACTTCGGCGCCCCTTCCCCTTGGTAGTCTTTGGAAACGCGATAATTCGTAAGGCAGGAATTCCACGTGTTGTCCAGGATGATCGGCCAAAACATCCACAGCCGCTCCTTGCGGTCGATGAACAGCGTGGTGTTGCAATCGGGGAAGCCCGGGTAGTCGGCCAGTAGAAAGGGCTCGCTCCACTTTTCGTGTCCTTTGCGTAGACGCGCGCCGAAGAGTGCGACATCGTCCGCCGAGCGCTCGCCCGAACCGCGATACCAGGACACGAGCAGGTCGCCATTGGGACATTCGACGATGCCGGGCGCGTGATTGTGCTTGGCGTGGAGCGGGAAGATGAGCTCGGCCTTGTGGCTTTGCGTGGTCGGGCCGGACGATAAAACCGCGCCAACGAACAGTGCGAGAGCGAAGGAATTCACAGCATGCTCCAAAAACCGATGGGATTGTATCGCAGGGCAGCGAAAAAAAACAAGAATTCATTCGGCGCGACGCGAATCTCGGCCCAATCAGGAATTTTGACTTATATTTGGAAAACCCGACTATTGGAGTGCGGCAACTTGTCGCCGCTTTGGGATTTGGACTGCATCCCACGCCGCTAGCGTATTGGAGACTCCAATCATGAAACTGCTGTTAGCTCTACTCGTGGCGGTTTTTTCCATGGCTGAATCGGCCGGCCCGGCCTCCGCGCAAAGGCGCTCGGATCCGCCGCCCGATACCAGGTTTGAGGATTTCGACGACGACGATCGGGGCTACTACCAGCGCCCTGCCTCGCCGCGCAGCCCGGCAGAGGACGAGGAAAGCAGCCTGACAATCCTGTGGGTGCTCATAGTCCTGGCGGCTCTAGGAGGTGCGGGCTGGTGGGGCAAGGACTATTTCTGGGACGACCTTGTGGACGATTGAATCTGTTATCGCCGACACTTCTATGGCCTACGCCCTTCCGGCAGGAATAGTTCGTTCACCTTTTTCTCTACCACTTCCGGCGCGGCTACGGCAAACCAGGGCGCTGGCGGCGTTTTGCCCGGCGGATAGAGCGTTTCCATCGGCTTCCAAACCACGTCTACTTTGTCCTCGAATAAATCGCCGATCAAGAGATCGGTTACTTTGCCCTTGAGTTCCGGATAGTTTTTGACGAATTGGCCGAAGCTAAAGCTGTCGTAATATTCACATACGAGGCGGCGCATGCGGTCCACGCCCCGGTTGAATACGGGCCCCCATAGGCCGAGCTGCTCTTTTGATAAGTCACCTTTTGCCAGTCCGTCGACGATGGCGTCGGCGGCCATTTCGCCCGAACGCAGGGCCAAAAGGACGCCGGAGGAATAGAGCGGGTCGAGGAAGCCGAAGGCGTCGCCGATGAGCACCCAGCCATGGCCCGCGACTTCCTTGGAGCGATACGAATAGTCCTTGGTGGCGAAGTAGCCGGTGACGCGGCGGGCATTTTGAACGCGTTTTTGCACCTCCGGGCACAGTCCAACTTCTTCGTTGTAAATCTGTTCGTGGCTACCGCGACCTTTGAACAAATAATCAAACGGCGCCACTACGCCCAGGCTGACAATGTCGTTGTGCAGCGGGATATACCACCACCAGCCCTGTTTGTTTGGCGTTTGGATAACGATGGTCGCGCCCTCATCCCTGCCGGTGTCGCGATGGGCCCCTTCCCAATAGGTCCAAACGGCGCCCTTGTTCAGAACCGGGTCCCATAGCCGCAGCTTGAAGCGGTTTTGCAGCATCGTGCTTTGGCCGCTGGCGTCGACCACGACCCTGGCGCACACTTCGCGCGGTGCACCGTCTTCGCCTTGAATCCGCACGCCTGTGGCGCGATCGCCTTCGAAAAGCACTTCGAGCACACGCACGCCCTCGTGGGCCTCGATGCCGTGCTCGCGGGCGTTGTTCAGCATCAATAGATCGAATTCGCTGCGGACGACTTGCCAGGTTTGCGAACATTCGTGCGGTTTGTTGTCCCAGAAGTAAAACGGCGCGGACAGCTTGCCGTTAGCGTTCACGAATTGCACGCTGTGCTTCTTGACGAAGCGGCTCTTCTTCATCTTCTCAAGCATGTTGAGGCGCTTCAGGACCCAATAGGTCTCGGGGATGAGCGATTCGCCGATGTGGAAGCGCGGAAAGCGCTCGCGCTCAAAGAGCGTGACTTTGTAGCCGCGCTGAGCGATGAGCGTGGACACGGTGCTGCCGGCTGGCCCGCCGCCGATGACGACGACGTCGGGATTAGAGTGGTTGTTGTTTGTGGTCATGGAAACTCCGGTTGTTTACGTTTCGCGTTCGCTAAAAGCCTCACTGAAGTAGACTCGAGCGCGAAACGTAAACGTTAATGCCAAGCACTATCCGGTTCTTCGTGGGGAGCGCGCGCGGCGCGCAACAACTCAGCCAATTCCTTCAGCTCTTTCCGCGACAAGTGGCCCAGCTGCCGGTCATGGCAGTCGCGCACCGCAGCGCTTAGCTCTTCGAGCAAAGCACAACCCGCCGCGGTGATGCCGATGCGCACCACCCGGCGATTGTCCCTGGGGCGATCGCGCTCGATCAAGCCGCGCTCTTCCAGCTTGTCCAAAAGCCGGGTGATGTCCGGGGCCCGCGACACGAGCCGGCCGGCCAGGTCCAGCGTCGCAATCTTCTGGGGATGCTGGCTTCTTAGCAGACGTAAGGCGTTGTATTGCTGCGGCGTCAGGTCATGCCGGCCGAACAGCTCATCCTCCAAGGCGCGCAGCCGGTCGTAGGTTCGCCACAGATTGAGGAAGACCTCTTGCTCGAGCGAATCGAAACGCCTCGGCACCGCGCGCGCGCTGGCTGCTTTCATCCATATCATTTTAGTCAGGTGAACAACACTTGTCCAAACAAATAAAACAAACGCTCCTCCCTGGAACTGGCTTGTTACAATAGTTCCGCAACAGTCCAAAAGGCGCGCATACACGCAAAGAGAATCGCGAAGCGATCACGTGTTTTCTTTGCGTCCTTACTTTGCGCCTTTGCGTGAGATTTATCTTCCCAGTGGAGGCCGCTATGTCTTTTATCAACACGCCAACGTTTTGCTCCTTGATTCTCCTTTGCCTGGCTGTTTTCCTATGGGCCGCGCCCGCCGCCTTGGCCGATGGCGAACCCTTTGGCAAGACCGCCGACGGCACGCCCGTCGAGCTCTTCACGCTCAAGAACAAGAACGGCGTCGTCGTCAAGCTCATGACGCGCGGCACGACGATCGTGGAATTGCTGACGCCGGACAAGAAAGGCCAACTTGCCAACATCGCGCTCGGCTTCGACGACGTGGCCGGCTACGAATCGGATCGCAACCAGTACTTTGGCTGCGTGGTCGGCCGGGTCGCCAATCGCATCGCCAAGGGTAAATTCACCCTGGGCGGCAAAGAGTATCAGCTGGCCATCAACAATAAGCCCAATCACTTGCACGGCGGCGTCAAGCGCAACCTCGACAAGGTGATCTGGAAGGGCGAGGAGGTCAAAAGCAAGCACGGCCCCGGCGTCCGTTTCTCCTACACCAGTCCCGATGGCGAAGAGGGCTACCCCGGCAACGTGAAGTTCGAGGTGACCTATTCGCTCAACGACAAGAACGAGCTGCGCATTGATTTCCAAGCGGAAACCGACAAGGCCACGCCGATCAACCTGTCGCAGCACTGTTACTTCAACCTCGCCGGCGCCGGGGCCGCCACCGTGCTCGACCACGAACTAACGCTCAACGCCGACCGCTACACGCCGGTGGACGACACGCTCATTCCGACAGGTAAGATCGCCCCGGTGAAAGATACGCCGCTTGACTTCACCAAGCCGCGCACGATCGGCGACGAATTCGACAAGCTGATCGACACGGCCACCAAAGGCATCGACCACAACTTCGTCCTGAACCGCACCGGCGACGGCTTGACGTTCGCCGCCAAGCTGCGCCATCCGGGCACGGGCCGCGTGCTCACCGCGCAAACCACGCAGCCGGGCGTCCAGGTTTACTCCGGCAACTTCCTACAGGGCCAGAAGGGCAAAGACGGCAAGACCTACGCCCAACGCAGCGCCCTGTGCCTGGAGACGCAGCATTTTCCGGATTCGGTGAATCAGCCGAGTTTTCCGACGGTGATATTGCAGCCGGAGCTACGATACCGGCACACGTGCGTGTATGCGTTTTCAACGGAGTAGGATTTCATGACTCGTCCGGTGGAATTGCTGCGGCGGCGCTGGCGGCTGGTCACCGCCCTGTGCCTGTTGCTGTTGGCGATGGGCGGTATCTATGTCGCCGTGTTTCCCCCATGATCTTACGATGTCCTCCTGGCTCAGCGAGCGTTGGCGCATCGACGTGCTGTTTGACTCGAACGAAACGGTTCGTGGAGCGCGGCTTTTCCAATCGGCTAACTCAGAGTCCTTTTGGTTGTCATCTTCCCTGCTTAGCCGAGGCTTTTGTCCCCACGCGGTGCTTGCGGTGTTTCCGGTACGTGGCGCTTCGAGAAATCGCTTGAGACCTTCTATCACCTCGGTGCTCTCCCCTCGACGTTTGGCGGAGGCAATCTGTCGCTCCAGCCGCTGAATCGGGTTCTGGCCCTCCGAAGCCAACGCCTTTTCAATCTCTTTTCGAATGGTGCTTAGTTTCTTTGTTCCGATCATAGTAGATACGCCAATAACTCGCTTCGCTATGCGCGGGTGCCGGGCCAGAATCTGATGACCGCATTCGTGAGCGATCATCCCTTCGAGGGAAAATTCCTCCGGGTCGGCATCGCGCTCGAACGCTTCGGCATAGATGGTGAGCAGATCGTCTTCTGGCTTGTTGCCGCGGCCGTATTGTGCGCCGCCAGTCTGGCTATACACGTGCCGATATTCCACGTATCCGACAAACCCGAATTGCCGTGCGATGTGAGCCGCACGGTAGCGCCGGGCGCGCCGTTGTGCTGGTGTGAGGGGACCCGGCGACGGGTGTGCCATGCAACCATCTTAGCAGCTTACGTCGAACTAGACATCCGTTTGCTCTGGCGGTTGTAAACTTGGGCAATGACTTGACGCTTTCCCATTTAAAAAACTAGGATGACCAAGGAAGGACGGAAACCCGCTGACCTATCAACACCAAATCCGGCGGACAAAACCCGCGAATTGCGCTGGCTTGGACATTAAGACGTGAAGTCGATTCGGTCACTACTGCGCTCGCGTTGGCGGCTGTTTGCAGTCATTGGTTTTCTGCTGCTCGGCGCCTCCGCTTTCTATGTGGCTGTGTATGTTGAATTCGGCCCGGTTACGCGAGCCAACTTCAATCGGATCCAGAAAGGCATGACCGTCAAAGAAGTTGTTGCGATTCTGGGTGAACCAGTACGGCAGAATGTGTGGGATAAGTTCATCGGCCCCGAAGAGTGGTTTTTTGAGAGGTCTTGGGGAAAACCATTTTCGCTCGTCGCTGCCACTGAAGAAGCCGGTGCCGAAAAAGTCGCGCCAACCGCGTACCAATGGGTTCTTCACCCTGAGACACATGTATCGTCCTGGCGTGGGAAGGGCTTCTGGATCGACGTTTTCTTCGACGCGGATGCAGTCTGTGGCGCAATTCTCTCATACCAAACAGAGACATCTTCCATATTGGATCGACTTCGAATTTGGCTCCGGTTTTAGTTCCCCGTGTTGAAAACCACTTGTCCATGCGGTTTCTCTCTTATGCCTTGCCTTGACGGCTTCCTCCTCAAGAAACTAGGATTACCTGGTAAGAACACGGAGACCCCATGGCCTATCAACACCAATTCCGGCGGCACAAAACCCGCGAGGTCCGCGTCGGCAACCTTGTGGTCGGCGGCGACAACCCCATCTGGGTGCAGTCGATGACCACGCCCGACACTCACGACCTCGGAGCGACCGTGGCCCAGATCCACCGCCTGGAGGAAGCCGGCTGCGAGATCGCCCGCGTCACCGTGCCCAAGCCGCAGGACGCCGCGGTCTTGTCCGAGATCAAGCGCCGCATCCGCATCCCGCTCATTTGCGACATCCACTTCGACTACAAAATGGCGCTGGCGGCCCTGGACCATCCCGTGGATAAGATCCGCATCAACCCCGGCAACATTGGCGGCTACGACCGCTATCGCCAGGTCATTCGCAAGGCCAAGGCCAAGGGCATGCCCATGCGCATCGGCGTCAACGCCGGCAGCCTGGAGCGCGAACTTGTCGAGAAACACGGCTTCCCGTGCCCGCCCGCCATGGTCGAAAGTGCTTTGCGGTACCTGGAAATCGCCGAGTCGGAAGGCTACCACGACATTATCGTTTCACTGAAATCGAGCGATGTCTTGACCGTGGTCGAGGCATATCGGCTCTACGCCAAGCAGGCCGACTACCCGACGCACATCGGCGTGACCGAAGCGGGTAAAGCGCCCTATGCCGTGACCAAATCGGCGTGCGGCTTGGCGCCGATTCTCCTCGACGGCATCGGCGACACTATCCGCATCAGCTTGCTCGGCGATCCGGTGCCGGAGATCGCCGCCGCCTTCGACATTCTGCAAGCGACGCAGCGCCGGGTGCGCAAGCCGGAACTGATCGCTTGCCCCACGTGCGGCCGGCTTGAAATCGACCTCGAAGGCATCGTCGCGCAACTGGAAAAACGGCTCGCGGGCAAAAAGACCGCCGTCAAGATCAGCGTTTTGGGCTGCGTGGTCAATGGTCCCGGCGAGGCGCGTGAGGCGGACCTGGGCATTGCGGCGGGGAAGGGCAAAGGCGTCATCTTCAAACGCGGCGAAATCGTCCGCCATGTTTTGGAGAAGGACATGGTCAATGCGCTTTTGGAAGAAGTCGATCAGTGGGAGAAAGAAGAGGCGGACAAGGGGACGCTGAAAACGGGAGCGGCCAAGATTAGCGCCGCTGCAACCGCCGAAGATCAAGAAGAACCTGTCAACGGCCGCACCAAGCTGCCGCTCGTCGTAGGATAGGATTCCGTTCCTGTCCTTCGAAGTCGGACAGGAACGGAATCCTTTCCTACGGCACGAAAATAAACTCCTTCACGTTGAACAGCACGTGCGCGAATTCCGCCCATGCGGCAACGTCGGTGCGCCCGCCGAGAAACGCCAACGCGTCGTCGACTTCTTCGTGTGACGGCGGCCGCGCGTACGCCGCGACGTACATCTTTTCCAGCCGCTCTCTCGGCGTCAGCTGCGGCTCAGCCAACACGCGCTTGGCCCAGAGCTCGGCCTGCTGCTGGATGAACGGATTGTTCATCATGACGAGCGCCTGGGCCGGCACATTGGACACTGAGCGCTTGCCCATCGTGGAAAACGGCGTGGGGTAGTCGAACGCCAAAAACAAGGGATTGATAAAGTTACGGCGGACGGCGAGGTATATGCTGCGCCGGCCATCGCCGTCGAGCGGGCCGCTCGCTGCAGGCCGGCCCCGGCCCACCATGAACGCCGACAAATGCGGCGGCACGCTCGGGCCGTGCATCGATTTGTCCAGCCGGCCCGATACCGCCAGCACCGCGTCGCGAATCTCCTCCGCCTCCAGGCGCCGCACGGGCATGCGGTGCAAAAGCTTGTTGTCCGGATCGGCTTCGTCGGCCTGGGGGGTCGCGACACTCGCCATCTGATACGCGCTTGAGAGCAAAAGCAGCCGGTGCATCTTCTTCATCGACCAGCCATTCTTCACGAACTCGGTAGCGAGATAATCCAACAGCTCCGGATGCGTCGGCGGCTGGCCGAGCACGCCGAAATCGTCCGGAGTGCGGCCGATGCCCTCTCCGAAATGGTGCTTCCACAATCGATTGACGATTACGCGCGGCAGAATCGGCGTCTTGTCGGGATCAACTAGCGTTCTGGCAAGGTCGAGCCGGCCGCTGCCGTCGAGCTCTTTGGCCGCGGGGGCGAAGCGAGCAGCGCCGCCGAAGACTTCCAAAAACCGCCTTGGGACTAACTCGCCCGGCTTCTTATGATTGCCGCGGATGAAGACATGTTCGTCAACCGCTGAACCGTCCGCCATCGCCAATGCCCGCGCCTGGATGGCGGGCAACGGCGGCAGCTTGCTATAGCGTTCTTTGATATACCGCCAATCCTTGTTGTTCGCGAGGTTATCGGTCGGGTTGGATGGACGAGCGTCCGCGCGTTCTTTGTTTCGGGCTAGCAGCAATTGATTGAGCAAGTCGATGCGCTCCTGGGCATCGGGCGTCTCTTGAATCTTGCCTGTTTCCCATTGCGCGACCAGCTCGTTCGCCAATTGTCCGAGCGCCATTTCCAAGCGTTCAACCGTGTCCAGTTTCCGATCGCCCACGAGCTTAGCCAACAGTGCGTTGGGCGCCTCGGGCGGCGGCCCGCCGTCGCTGAAGACGACGCGGTCGAGCGTCACGTGGCCGGGCCCATCGTCGAGCACTTCGATGTAAGCGCGATGGCCGTGCCACATGGAGACGTCTTGAGTGTGCCAACTATATTCGAAGTCGCGGCCGGTCAAGGCGCCGTTCACACCTAAAGAGCCGCGCCCGTGAGGTAGCGGAATACTCTTCACGGTGAATGTCAAGCCGCCGTAGATTGGTTCCCGGATGAGTTGCAACCCGTCGAGGATGAGATTGATACGGACGTCTTTGCCTTTGGCGCGATAGTGAATCTTGTTTTTGCTAATGACAAACGTCGGCGAACGCAGCGTGCCTTGTAACGCCGCCGACAGCCGGTCGCTGCGGCCGCGCTGATCCGGCAGAATCTGCGCCGCAGTAACCTGCGAGGTGAAATCCAAGAGCACAGGGTTGGTTGTCGTTTCGGCGAACGCCTCGCCCGTCGCGAACCAACGATCGAAGTCGCGCGGTCCAGCAAAGACAACGGCCCCCGCCAATGCACTTGCGTGATCGGCCTCTTGGGTTTTTAGCCGTTTTTCTAGTCGTATCTTTTGTGCGCTGAATTCCTCGGGCTTGCTCTTGCCGCCGAGCATTGCGGTGAGCGCCTCGCTTACCCAGTTTTTTTCCCGTTTGAGAAAGAGGATGGTCTCCTGGCGCGCCAGCTCGAATGCCTCTTCAAGAAGCGATTGGTGTTTACGCAGTGCTTCGCGGCGCGGCGTTGAATCGTCGAGAAACGCCCGGTCTTGCCGTGAGCTTTGTAAGAATCCCGCGAGCGCGTAATAGTCCTTCGTCGATATCGCGTCGAACTTGTGGTCGTGGCAGCGGGCGCACGCTATGGTCATACCGAGAAATGTCTTGCCGAATACGTCGATCTGGTTGTCGATGCGGTCGGCCTGGTCGCCGCGCACGTCGACCGGCGAATGTTTGGCCTCGCCCAGGAACCAAAAGCCGGTGCCGAGGATGGACTCGTTGGATTTGTCTTTGGAGTGACGGCGCGGCTCGGGCAGCAAGTCGCCGGCAATGTGCTCGATCACGAACTTGTCAAAAGGCACGTCGTCGTTGAGCGCGCGGATGACGTAGTCGCGGTAACGCCACGCGTCCGTAATGTCGAAATCAAACTCATGCCCCTGCGTCTCCGCGTAGCGCACCAGGTCCAGCCAGTGCCGGGCCCAGCGCTCCCCGTAGTGCGGCGACGCCAGCAAGCGGTCCACGACTTTGGCGAAGGCGTCGGCCGAATCGTCCTTCAAAAAGGCGTCGATCTCGGAGGGCGTGGGCGGCAGTCCGGTAAGGTCGAAAGTAACCCGGCGCAACTGGGCGCGCTTGTCCGCGGCCGGCGCCGGTGGGATGCCTTTCTCCTCCAGTTTGGCGAGGATGAATTTGTCGATGGGCGAGCGTATCCAACCCGCGTCTTTCACCTGCGGGGGCGGCGGGCTGGTGAGCGGCTGCAGCGACCAGTGCTTGCTCCGTTCTTTCAGGTCGAAGTCTTTCTTGACGAGCGTCTTGAGGCCTTTGTCTTCGGGCCAGGGCGCGCCCATTTCGATCCAGCGCGCGAAGTCTGCCACGTGCGCGTCGGCCAGCTTGCCGCGCGGCGGCATGCGCAGCTCCGGATCGACGTAGCGAATTGCCTTAAGAAGCAGACTTTTTTCCGGTTGACCCGGCATGAAAGCTGCGCCGCTTTCGCCGCCCTTGAACGCGCCCGCGCGGTTGTCCAAGGACAGTTTCCCTTTGGGTTGTCGTCCACTGTGACACTTGAAGCAGTGTTCCGCTAGAACCGGGCGAATCCTGGTTTCGAAAAACTCGATGGCCTCGCGCGGCTCATCCAAGCCGAAAGACGGACTTGCCGCCGCGACCAGAATCAGCAGTGCGACAAACGACCGATGACTTGCAGCCAATGATTCTCTCCGTTAACGGTCCCTCGCTCGCGCGTCGGGCTGGTGTTAACACTAGCCCGACGCGCGAGCGACGGTTTGTTAACACAAGCCTGACGCGCAAGCGAAGGAGTGTTAACACAAGCGGCACGAAGAGCATCTTACCATCCTAACAACCTCCCTAATCAAGAAAAGACTTATGGCATCGCACGGCACTCCGTTTACAATGGAGAGACGCTGGGGACCATTTCTTCTCCATTTCGGGGGTCAGCTCATCATGAAAACACGACTGGGGATCATCGGTTTGGCGCTGGCGGCCTTGGGATTGGCCGTGTCGGCGACCGTTATCGCGCAGGAGGGCGGCGCAGGCACGTCCGGTAAACAAACCGGCGCGTCGCAGGCGCCCATGGGCGAGGGCAAAGCGCTCGTTTACAAGACGCGCGTATTCCGCCTGCAGCATTGCGATCCCGGCGAAGTGAGGCACATCCTGGAGCAGCTATTGCCGCTTGAAGACGGGTGGCCATTTCCGCCGGGTGTCGGCCAGGGCCCCCCTTCCGGCCCGCCGGGCGGCGCTGGGTTAGGTGGACTTGCTCCAGGTGGAGGACAGCCGGGTGTCCCACCGGGACTCGGCCTTGGCGGGGGCGCGTTGGGTTTTGTCGGCGGCGGCGGCGCTCCTCCCACCGATTGGCGCGTGACGATCGACATGCGCTCCCATGCCGTGATCGTGCGGGCCTCGGAAAAGGACCTGCAGATCGCGGCCGACCTAATCACCGTGCTCGACAACGCGCCGGGCAAACCATTGCCGAAGGTCAAAACGCTGCGCGCCATTGAGCTCAAGCACGCCGACGCGACGCATGTGGATCAGATCCTCATGGAGCTGAACGTGCCCGTGCGGCTCGTGCCATTGCCGGAAGCCAAGCTGATCATCAGCGCGGGGCCCGAAAACGTGCTCAATGACGTCGGCGACCTCGTCAAGGAGCTAGACGTGCCCGAGCGCAAGGTGGATCCCAAAAAGCTGAAGAAGCTCGGCGGCGGGCCGGGCACTTAAGGGAACCCTTGCTCGCGCGTCGGGCTAGTGTTAACGTTTCGCGCTCGCAATAAGGCGAGCGCGAAACGATTAATCAGGTCTTATCTTCCCTCATACGGCAAATTGGTGTTGGCCAGGTAACCGATGCGCAACTTGGCGCGCAAGTCGTTGGCGGCGACGGACCACGACGCCGGGCTGGGGAAGGCCACTTCGGTCTTCGTTTCCACGTGGCCATCGACAAAAGCGACGTTGGCGACGTCGCCGCCGTGGCGGAAGTGCGTGGTCGGTTGCGGCGAGCCGGCAATGGTCGCGAACGGCGCGGCGATCGCATAAGACTCTTGCGCCGTGGGCGGCGAGGTCCAAGTCACGATGAGCGCCGAATCGGAAAACATGAAAGTCGTGGAGGTAGAGTCGATGTCTGCGAACCGCTTGGAGTAGAAAAGCGGCGTTGTCCAAGCGGGCGCCTGCCAATACGTGCCGCCGAGGCAGCGGTTGTAGCCGTAGCCGCCCGTTTGTGACTTGTAGATGGCAGTCACGCGGGTGTCGAGGGTCGGGCAGGCGATGATGGCGTTGTTGCCTTCGTAAAACGGCGTAACGTGCCCCGCGCGCGGATCGACATTATTGGCGGGATCGACCAGTCCAAACCAGTACTTCGTCGAATATGGCCAAACGGAAGGATTGGGCGTCGTGAAGTTGGGTGGGAAGCGCTTGAAGGCGCCGGCGTAGTTGTGCGCGGCAAGGGCCAGCTGCTTCAGGTTGTTGGCGCATTGGATGCGGGCGGCGGCCTCGCGCACCTTTTGCACCGCAGGCAGGAGCAACCCGATCAGGATTGCAATGATCGCAATCACGACCAGTAGCTCAATCAACGTAAACGCGGACGGGGAACGGGAAGTGGAACGGCGAAACATGGAAGCGTCCTTTCTGCCGGGCCGGGCAAAAGTAGCGCTTCGGCCTCCCGAGGAGGCATGGCCCAGGCAGCAGGACTGCCGTCGTGCCTGATCGGATGCTTGAGGCCGAAGCACCATTGCATTCCGACAGGCAGGTCTTCTGGCTTACGGCTCGTCACGGCCTCCGGACTGCCTTCCCAAAGCTGCAGCCATTCTCTCCTCGCCCTCTGGGAGAGGGGTTGGGGGTGAGGGTCTGCCAAAACTTCAGTGGCATCAATGTCCGGGGACCTGGCCGATTACAGCGGCGGCCCCGCAACGGATTTGCACCGTTTTCCCTTTTGTCCCGCGCCTCACAAGAGGGCGGCAACCTGTCGAATAATCCGAATGTGTTGTAGTGTTTGGGCGCCGCAGCGGCCAGCATAGCGACCGAAAAGTGCTCGGGCGCTCGTAACTCATACAACACGGAAACCAATTCCCGCAAGCAAATCCGGTGTGAGTAGGAACGGCTCCTTGGGAATGGACCTCAACTCAAAGTGCGGCAATAAAGCTTGCGCCGTAATCGGTGCACTGGTAGGCTGCCAGCCGCACGACCAGGCGAGTAGCCCGATAATTGCTTCCGGTCGGACACCCGCTTGGCGCATGCTTGATAGCCGGGTGTCCCCATGACGTTTGGCCAAACGCCGGCCATCCGGACCAACTACCAGCGGCACATGCACGAAACCCGGTGCGCCAAGGCCCAACGTCTGGTAAAGCAACAACTGCCGTGGCGTCGACGGAACGAGGTCATCACCACGAATGACCTCGGTAACGCCCAGCCCGGCGTCATCAACGACGACGGCCAGCTGATAGGCAGGGGTTCCCTCCCTTCTCCCTGAGCGCGAGGGGAAAGATTTCCAAACCACGAAATCGCCGCCGATGTCCCGCGCGCCGACCCGCATGCGCCAAGAAAACGACTGCTCCAATCGGGCGGCGTCTGCGACAGAGCGGTGTGCACAGATGCCCGGATAAGCCGGGCCTTCATGCTCGAGATGCGGGGCGCTGGCGGCGCGTTCGACGTCGCCGCGCGTACAAGTGCACGGATAAACCAATTCCTGGGCCTTCAACTCTTCCAGTGCATGCTTGTAAAGCGGCATGCGCTGTGTCTGCACGATCGGATCGCCATCCCAATCCAGGCCCAACCAGCGCAAGTCTTCCAGCGCCTGGTCGGCGGCGCCCGCTTTGACGCGCGGCGAATCGATGTCCTCGATCCGCAATAGGACACGTCCACCCTGGGAACGCGCCGACAACCAGGCAATGAGATAGGTGCGAGCATTGCCGGCGTGTTGGGCGCCGGTGGGAGACGGAGCGAGACGGCCTGTGACGTGTTGTGTCATTTAGCCGAAGCAAGGTACCGCAGTACTCGTAGCGGAATTCGCAAGAATTCCGGTCTGTTGCGCGTCACCCGCATTCTTGCGAATGCGGCTACATGTAGCGCGAATCGTGAATCTGGTTATGGTGAGAGTATTCTAGCCGAACATGAGCAGAATGGACCAGGGCGGGGTCTTGTGGAATTGGCAGCCAATCTCATAGCCGTCGCCCGTGCGCTTGCAATGGCGGACTTCCAGTTCAACCCATGGGGTAAGCTCAGGCGCACTGACCGGCAGCACCACCAGATGGGCGCCGGGTTGGAATTCTTGGAATGTGTAGAGGCAGAGGCCGCCGGTGGAGCGGTCAATTACCAACCCGTGAGTGGGGCGGTCTTTGTTCTCGGGCAAGGCATACAACACATCCTTGGGGTTGCCGCCGCGGCGATAAGTCTTGCGCAGCTCCGACGGGCTGCCGTTGACGAATGGATCAAAATTGCCGGGCACCGAGGACACTTTGAGGGGTGGGGCGGAAGGCGCCACCGGCGTTTTCGAGAAGGCGAGCCGGCCGACGAATATCAACACCGCGCCGACGACCATACCGATGGCAAGAGGCAGCCAGTATTCCGAGTACGGAATGTCAACTTTCAGAATGAATGTGTCCGCCAGCATGGTCATCGCGGGAACTCAAATGTCCGTTCCGGAAACTTAGCATGCTGTTTGGTCGAACGCAAACCCTGAGGACAGAACGAAATGAGTAAGAAAGCATTCTGTTATGAGTACCCGCGTCCAGCCGTCACCGTGGATATCGTCCTAGCCACGCGCGAAATCCAGCCGCGCGTCCTGTTGATTCAACGTAAAAAGGAGCCCTTCGCTGGCCGCTGGGCATTGCCGGGAGGTTTCGTGGAATTGGACGAGACTCTGGAAGAGTCCGCCCGGCGCGAATTGCGCGAGGAGACCGGGCTAAGCGTGGGGCGCATGGAGCAACTGTATACTTATGGGGATCCGCGGCGTGATCCGCGCGGGCGCGTGATCAGTGTCGCCTTCCTGGCGAGAGTCAGTGCCGGTAAGCTGCAACCGAAGGCGGCGGACGACGCGGCCAACGCGGGCTGGTTCCCTTTGCAGCGCCCACCTGCCCTGGCATTCGACCATGCAAAAATCCTGGCATTTGCGCGGCGGCAGCTGCGCTTGAAGCGATCAAAGTGACCGTAATGAGAATCGTTGCAGTCAGCGATTTGCACGGCTACCTTCCCGAGGATGTCCCTGCCTGCGATTTGTTGCTAATCGCGGGTGATGTCTGTCCCGTAGAAAATCACTCCGCGCTGTTCCACGCCCAATGGCTCGACGGCCCGTTTCGCTCTTGGCTCCGCCGGCAACCGGCGCGCAAAATCATCGGCATCGCCGGCAACCACGATCTGCTCTTCGAACGCGAACCGCACCTCGTGCCGCGCACTCTGCCTTGGACCTATCTGCAAGACTCCGGCGCGCGTTTCGAAGGCTGGAACATCTGGGGCACGCCCTGGCAGCCCTGGTTCTTCGACTGGGCCTTCAACGGCGACCCCGCAAAACTCAAGCGTCAATGGGACCTCATTCCCGACGACACCGACATACTGGTCGTTCACGGCCCACCCTTGGGCTACGGGGACGGCGTACCCGAACGCGACCACACGCGCCTTTGCGGTTCTCCCCACTTGCTCGAACGCATCCGGCAAATCAAACCGAGTCTCGTCGTTTTTGGCCATATCCACGAAGGCCGCGGCGTTTGGCAGCTTGGCAATACGACGCTCGCCAATGTGACTCTTTTGGACGAGAAATACGAACCAGTTCATGGCCCTTGGGAATGGGAGGGAGAAAAAAAATAACTATCTTCTCCCATTCCGATTCCGACCCGGTTATCGTTGAATTATCACTTCTTTTGTGGAGGGTCGTCATGTCGGAGTTCACGCATTGCGCGAAATGTCAAAAACAATTCACCCCTGCCGCTGCCAACGACAAAAAGGAGCTGTGTCCGGAATGCACGACAGCGTCAGTTGCCGCCCCGCCGGCGATGGGCAAACTGGAAAGCCCAAAACCCAAGAAGCCACAAATAGATCTCGAACGGCCTCTCAAAACGCCGGCCCTGTCGGCGAACAAAGAGGAAGCACGCGATCAGTTTCTTGTGAACGGCCTCTTGTGGTTTCTCTTGCTCCTAGTGGGCGTGCCGTTCATCTTCGGCATCATCTCCTTGGCGAATCCGCAGCGTCCCTCCCAAGGCGCAATGGCTGAGCTCGAAACTCCACCCTTCAACCCGGATATTCCCAAACCGCCGGCGCCGACAGATTTCCCAATTCTCGCGCCTGCGCCGGCGCCAGCGGTGATTGCTCAAGCGCCCTCTGCCGAGGCGCCCGAGGAGCCCGAGCTTTTGCCCTTTCCAGTGGAAGATAAGGTCACACCGGAAATAAAGGCCGTCGCGTTCAAGAGGCGCAATTTCCTCGATGACGAAAAGCTCCGCCAACAACTCATGGCCGCTCCGGAGCTGGCTCTGGACGGACCATCGACCGGGCAAATTCTCAAGGTAGGCCTGGCGAATCCGAATGTGCACGTGGACTTCACGCCGCAGCTCATGCTCAAGCGTCCCGAGTTCAAGGGCTTAGCGGTGCTGCGCGGCGCCTATTGCCAGCTCGGCCCTGACCCCGCCTTGGACTTACAAGTCTTGTCGCGCGTGCTCCGCAAAAACCTCGAAGCGGCAATCCCCAAGGCCGGCCCCGCCGGGCTGCCGGCCGATTCGCGCCCCAGCGCCGATCTATTGCGGCAACAACTGCAAAACGACAAGAAACAATGGCAGCGGCCCCAGGCTATTCCAACGCTGCTGCAGCTATTGATGTCCGAAACCAAGGACGTGCGCATGCTTCTCGTGGAGCTCTTGGCTGAAATCAAAGGCGCTCAAGCCAGCCAAGCCCTGGCGCAGCGCGCTTTGTTCGACTTGAACTTCGAAATCCGGGAAAAGGCCGTCGAAGCCTTGAAGACCCGGCCCTTGCAAGAATATCAAGACGTGCTTCTGGATGGGTTTCAGTATCCTTGGCCCGCGGTCGCCGACTTCGCCGCCGAAGCGCTGGTCGCTTTAGGCGCACGCGAACTGGCGCCGCGCCTGGTCCTCTTGCTTTCCGCCAAAGACGCAACCTTGCCTTTTGTCACTGAGGTCAACAAACAGAAAACACCGGTGCAGCGCGAGATGGTGCGCGTCAACCACCTTGCCAATTGTTTGTTGTGCCATGCGCCGTCCTTCCAAACTGCAGACCTTGTGCGCGGCCGCGTGCCTCTGCGCGGTCAGCCTCTGCCCGCGCCGGCTTCTTCCACCGCGTATTATGAAGGTTCCCAAGGAATCTTCGTGCAAGCTTCGGTCACTTATTTGCGCCAAGACTTTTCCGTCTCTCAACCGATCGACGCTCCAGGCCCGTGGCCCAAGTACCAGCGCTACGACTATATGGTCCGCTTTCGGCCTTTGAATGCCAAGGAACTAGCCGATTGGCGTAAATGGAAGGACAAAACCGTTGTTTCGCACCGGAATGAAGCGATCCTCTTCGCTCTGGGCGAGCTGTCGCGCACCAACTTCGGTCCGCGGCCGGAAGACTGGATCCTGGTGCACGATCCCCTGACCGGTGAGCTTCTCGACAAGAACGGTAATCCGGAGGACTTGATCTACCGCGCGCTGATAACGGCCAGCCCAAAGCGGCAAATGGAACTCTTGGGCGCATTGCGAATCCTGGAAGGCAGCGCTTACGATAAGGCGCTCCTGAGGGCGATGCCGTCGTTCGGCAAGGCAGTCATTGGCAAGGCCCGCGAAACCTTGAGCGAACGTTTCTCCCTCATGGCCCTCGACGAGCATCGTTTCTATCTGCTGGATTTGAACAACGACATCCGCTTGGCCGCCGTCGCCGGGTTAGGCGTCCGCAACAGCACTCAGCTCATTCCGGAATTGAAAGGGCTGCTTGCCGACTCAGATCCGGACGTGGCACAGGAGGCCGCCCAAGCCCTGTGCCTGGTCGATAGTCAGTTCACACCAACCAGCGAGGTCAAACGCCTGAGCGATGACTTGATCGCCGCTAAGCCGCAGGAACAGAAGGAAAAACTCGAAGTCTTTCGCGGCATAGAATCCAAGGTATTTGAGTTGGCCTTGGTCAAGGCCCTGCCAGAATTGTCGGACGCCATGCAGCTCGACGGCTGGAACGTTTTGTCCGACCGCTATGTGGGCATGCCGCTGGAGGAGCTGCGCGAGCGTTGCCGAGACAAGAACGAACACGTGCGCATGGCGGCGGTGCTGGCCGCGCGGAAGAAGCTCAATCGCTCTTTGGTCCCCGACCTCGTTGACCTCTTGAGCGATTCCAATCCCCGGCTGCGCCTCAACGTCCGCATCACGCTGCAAGACATCACCGGGCAAAACTTCGGCCCCAGCGTGGATAATGATACGCACGAAGAACGCGCCCGCTCGCTGACCGCCTGGCGTTCCTGGCTAAAAAAGCAGGGACTCTGACAACCTTCTGCAGCGAAATCAGAATAACCGCTGCGGCGCAGAATATAGCGGAGTAGTACAAGAAAGAGAATAGGGCAATCCTCAATCTTGTTCCATTTTTCTCTCTGCGTTCCTCTGCGCCTCCGCGGTTGCAACTTCTTCGAATTCGCAAGAACCTGATCCGCCGGGTTGGTCGCCTAACGCGCGAATTCCTATAGTATTGCTGAGGGACACAGCCAGGCGCGGGGGAACAGGGCGATGTACGCGGTTTTCGAGGACGGATCCCGGCAGTACCGGGTCCAAGAAGGCGATGTGGTCAAAGTGGACTTCCGTCCCGCGGAACTGGGCGCCAGTGTGGAATTTGATCGCGTGCTTCTCTATCAGACAGAGGCAGACACGCGCATCGGCCAGCCGATTATCGAAGGCGCGCGCATTGTCGGGGAAGTAGTTGAACATCCGACCACGAAGTTGTACATCCAGCATTTCCGCCGCCGGAAAAATTACCGCCGGCTTCGAGGCCATCGGCAGCCCTACACCTCCGTGAAGATTCAGAAGATCGAGCTACCGGCCTCAAAATGATCACAACGGATCTTGCAATTCTTTTCGCAGCCTTTCCAATTCCGCCCGCAAGTCGCGAATTACGCCGGCGTAACTCGGATCGCTGAATGCGTTGCGGATCTGCTCCGGGTCTTTCTGCCTGTCGAACAACTCCCATTCGGGCTCGTGATCGATGTCCTTGGCCCCTTTCATTTTGAGCCCTTTGCCGTAGTAGTGGATCAGCGTGTAGCGATCGGTGCGAACGCCATAGCAAGCGGGGATATTGTGCGAACCATCGAGGTGCATGTAATAGCGGTAATAGGCGGACTTGCGCCAGTTCTTCGGCGTGCTTCCTTCGAGAATCGTCTTGTAGCTCTTGCCATGCATGCCGCCGGGGTTGGCGATACCGGCGAACTCCAAGAGCGTCGGCGCATGGTCGATGTTGAGCACCATGTCGTTGTTGGTTTTCCCACCCGGGACTCGGCCCGGATAGCGAATGAGTAACGGCGTCGTCAAGCAAGGCTCGTACATGAGCCGCTTGTCGTAGAAGCCGTGCTCGCCCAGGAAAAATCCTTGATCGGAGGTGTAAATAACGATGGTCTCGTCGGCGAGACCTTCCTTGTCGAGAAAGTCGAGTAACCGGCCGACGTTTTCATCGACGGCGGCGATGCAGCTTAAGTAGCGCTTCATGTAGACCTGGTACGCCCATTTGCGCAGCTCTTCACGGCTCTTGTCCTTGGGAATGTCGACGCCCAGATCGGTCTTGACCATGTGCTCGCCGATGACGTTTTTACATTCGGCGATGACCTTGGCCCGGCCTTTGTAATTGTCCAAAAGCGTCGGCGGCTCGGGTATGGTCACGTCCTTGTACAAGTCCACGAAGCGCGGCGCCGGATCCCACGGCCGATGCGGCGCTTTGTAATGGCAAAACAGCAAGAAGGGTTTGCTCTTGTCGCGGTTCTTCATCCAGTCCAGGCACAAGTCCGTGATCACATCTTCGGAGTACTTGCCCTTGTACGTGGTCAGCTCCTTCGGCTTTTTTCCCATCGGCCGAAGTTGAGGATCGATGTAACGTCCCTGGCCCGGAAGGATGTTCCAGTAGTCGAAACCCTGTGGATCGCTGATGAGATGCCACTTGCCGACAAGAGCAGTGAGATAGCCTGCTTGCTGGAAGAGATGGCCCAAATGGATGGCCTTGGGATTGATGGGGTCGGCGAGAGTGTAGACGCCGTTGTTCTTGCCGTGGCTGTATTGCCCGGTGAGGATGGCAGCCCGGCTCGGCGTGCAGATCGAATTCGTGACCAGTGTGCTGGTGAAGCGCATCCCCTGCCTGGCAAGCCGGTCGAGGTTGGGCGTCTTGACAACGCCTTTCAGCCAGGAGCCATAGGCCCCGATGGCCGCGGAGGCGTGATCGTCGCTCATGATGAAGAGGATATTGGGCCGCTTGGCCGGCTGCTTGCCGGTCGCTGCTTCGCGTTCCGCGCTCGCGCAAACCAGCCCGGGAACTAGCCCAACGGAAATGACCGAAACGACAAGCACGCGGCGAAGTTTCATGGCCGTAGCTCCTTAGAAAGTGAATGGGAGGCTGCCGCACAGCATCGACTAGAATTGGGAGCGAATCAAGCGGTTTCTTCAAGGCATGCTATCTTCGTTTACGCCGCCCCTTCTTCACCTGCGCCGTCATCACCGGCTGCCCCTTCAATTCCGCGAGGCGGTCGCGCAATTGGGCGGCTCGCTCGAACTCCAGATTCGCGGCGGCGCCCAGCATTTCCGCGTGCAGCTCCTCCATATACTCCTCGGTGACATAGTCTTGCTGGCCCGCGATTTCAGCCACCATCTTGCGGGCCGCGATCTCTTCCTCGATGCCCATGCTGATCGACGACTTCACCGTCTGCGGCGTGATGCCGTGCTGGGCGTTGTACTCCAATTGAATCTGCCGGCGGCGCTCGGTCTCGTCGATGGCGCGTTGCATCGAGTTGGTCACTTTGTCCGCGTACAAAACCACTTCCGCGTTCACATTGCGCGCCGCCCGGCCAATCGTTTGGATCAAAGACGTTTCGCTGCGCAAGAATCCTTCCTTGTCCGCGTCGAGGATGGCGACTAGAGACACTTCCGGCAGGTCGAGGCCTTCGCGTAACAGATTGACCCCGACGAGGACATCAAAGCCGCCTTCGCGCAGCTCGCGCAGCACCTTGACGCGCTCGATGGCGTCCAGCTCGGAGTGCAGCCATTTTCCCTTCAAGCCGGCTTCGCGGAAGTAGTTGCTGAGGTCCTCCGCCAAGCGCTTGGTCAGCGTCGTCACCAGCACGCGCTCCTTGCGTTCGGCACGCTTCTTGATCTCGGCGATAAGGTCCGGCACCTGGCCGCGCGCCGGCCGCACGTGCAGCAAGGGATCGACCAGACCGGTTGGACGGATCACCTGTTCGATAACCTCGCCGCCGCACAGCTCCAGCTCATACGGTCCCGGCGTGGCCGACATGAACATCGTCTGGTACAGCTTTTTTTCCCATTCGTCGAAGCGGAACGGCCGATTGTCGAGGGCGCTGGGCAGGCGAAATCCGTGTTCGACCAGGGTGCTCTTGCGGTTGTGGTCGCCGACGAACATGGCCCGAACCTGCGGCAAGGTGGCGTGCGACTCGTCCACGATCATGAGGAACTTCTCCGGGAAGAAGTCCATGAGCGTGTAGGGCGGCTCGCCGGGCGCCTTGCCGCTGAACCAGCGTGCGTAGTTCTCTACGCCGGGACAGTGGCCGACCTCGAGCAGCATTTCCATGTCGAAGCGCGTGCGTGCGGACAGGCGCTGGGCCTCGAGCAGTCTGCCCTCGGCACGGAACTTGGCCAAACGCTCCTCAAGCTCCTTACCGATGCCTTCGACGGCTGACTTGATGCGTTCCTCCGGCGTAACGAAGTGGCGGGCCGGATAGATGTACATCTCGTCGAGGCCGCCGCGCAAGGTCTCGCCGCTGGTGGCATGGATGATGGACAACGTTTCGATCTCGTCGCCGAAAAACTCAATGCGCAGCGCGAATTCCTCATAGGCGGGCCAGACTTCGACGACGTCGCCGCGAACGCGAAACCGGCCGCGCTCGAAGGCAGAATCGTTGCGCTCGTACAAGATATCGACGAGCTTGACGAGGAGCGTGTCACGCTCGATGGTTTCACCCTTCTTCAAGTAGATCATCATGCGCCGATAGTCGCTGGGCGATCCCAAGCCGTAGATGCAGGAAACGCTGGCGACGATGATGACGTCGGGCCGGCTGACGAGGGCGCTGGTGGCGGCCAGGCGCAGGCGGTCGATGTTCTCGTTGATCGCAGAGTCTTTTTCGATGTAGATGTCGCGCTGTGGGATGTAGGCTTCGGGCTGGTAGTAGTCGTAGTAGCTGACGAAGTAGTGGACGGCGTTCTTGGGAAAGAAGCCCTTGAATTCGCGATAGTTCTGAGCCGCGAGCGTCTTGTTGTGGCACAAGCACAAGGTCGGCATTTGCAGTCGCTGAATGACATTGGCCGCGGTGTAGGTTTTGCCGCTGCCGGTGACGCCCAAAAGGATTTGCTGCTTGAGGCCGGAGTTGTAGCCTTCGACCAGCTTGGCGATAGCTTGGGGCTGGTCGCCCTGGGGAGTGAAACCGGGGTCGAGCTCGAAGGCGGGCATGGACAATTCACCTAGACTTGGACGCGAGAGGCGTTGTCAACGAGATGTGATTATTGTACCGTGTCGGTCAAAGCCGACATTATTCCTTCGCTTCCATGACCGGCCTCAACGATTCCGCCATCTCCTTCGCGATCCGTTGCCGCAGCCCCTTGTCCATCAGCGAGCCATGATCCTTGCCCGGAAAGACTTCGACCACTGCGTCGCTGCCTAAATCCTTCAGCGACTTTTGCAACAAGACGGTCGCGCCATCCAAATAGAAGGTATCCTCCGCGCCCATGTAGATGTGGATCTTACCCTTGAGCTTTGGTCCCAAGGTGGCCCAGTTGCGCTCCAGGATGAGGCGGATGTCGAAGCGCTCCCAAGTCTTGGCGGCGGCGTGGTCGATCTTGCCGGTGGCGCGGTCCCAAACGGGGAGCGGCCAGCCGTCCTTGCCTTTGGGGCCAAAAACCGCTTCGAAAGAGAATAGCTGTCCGCCGCGCCGAAATACGTGTTCCATGTCGGCGAAAGGCTTGTATTCAAGCATGATTTTGTCGCCGCGCCGCGCTAACGGCCGGGATTTGCCGTCGGCATCAAAGAAGATGTTGTCATCCTTGTACACGTTGACGCGCTGAAAGTCGCGAAAGTCAACGGAATCGGGCGCGGTGGACCAGCAGCCGCCGAAGAAGTCGGGATAGGTGATTTGCAGCCACAAGCTCGACCAGCCGCCCGAGGAATGCCCGGTGACAATGCGGGCGCCCGGAAATGCCAGACCGCGATGCGTCTTCTCGATGTGCGGGATGAGTTCCTCGACAAGCGCTTTGCCGACTGGGCCGTTATTGTCCGAGTCGGCGAAGACATGATGTCCGAGCCGGCAGGACGGATCGAGCACAACGTAGATCACGTCGACGTCGCCTAGCGCGGTGCGCCCTTCGCCGAACTGAGCTCCAAAGTGATCGCCGCCGAAGCCGGGAATCTCGTAGATCACCGGGTACTGGCGCTTGGGAACGCTCGCATGCGACTTGGGCAACGCCACGCCGGCGCGCAGCCGCATCGGTTTGCCATGAAACTCGCTCAAGAGTTTGCTTTCGATCTCTACAAGCTTGACGCGTTCTTTTTCCTTGAACTGGCGCGGTTGCAAGACCTGGTCGAGCGTTAGTTCGACGCGGGGCGTGTCCTTGCCGCCGAGCTCAACAGCGACAAACTTGCTATAGCCGTTGCCGGCCGAGCTTAGAGGATTCTGACCGCCCAGGTCCAGATCCATGATCGCCTGGAACTTGTACTTGCCGGGCGGCAGCTCGCCATAGGGCTTGGGAAAGTGGACTTCCGGCACGAACGTTAGCTTGTCGCCTGGCTTCCAGCTTTTCACCTCTTGGGCGAAGAAAGGGACCGGGTTGAACCAACCTTGCCGATGAGTCGTGGCTGCCGGTTGCTTAGCGGCGATCAGAAACACGCGGCCCGAAAACGGCAAAGCGCTGACTTTGTCGGTGAACGTTAGCTCGATAGTTGCCGGCGCCGCCGGCTTTTTCGCGCCGGATTGGACCGAGCTGACGAGCACGACGACACAAAGGAATCCGAATAGGCGGCAGTAGCGCATGAGTCACGTCCCCTTGGATTCGGAGCGATCCGCAACAACCAGTCAATGTTCAGCGTTTGGCAAGCTATACCGAAGGACTAGTGAAGGAAAGCAATTCAATAAGGTCGCCTGTCACGCCCCGTGGTAGTCGATTTCCTTCACCTCGAGCGCGTGCTTCTGGATGAATTCGCGGCGCGGCTCGACTTTTTCGCCCATGAGGATGCGGAACATCTCGTCGGCGGCGAGGGCGTCTTCCGATTGCACGCGGAGCATGGTGCGGCGGGCAGGGTCGAGGGTGGTTTCCCAGAGTTCTTCGCCGTCCATTTCACCGAGGCCTTTGAAGCGGGTGATCTTGATGCCGCGCTCGCCGAGCATGCGGACCTCGGCGACCAGGACGCGGACGTGGGGCAGCACCGATTTTTTGCCGTCGTGTTCCAGAAAAAAGCGCGGTTCGGGATCGCGGCCGGCGATGCGCACGGCCGGGACGAGGTCGCTCGGCGCCAGGCCAAAGCCGCGCAGCTTATCCAGGCCGCGGTTGATCGTGCGCACCTCGTGTAGTTCTTGCGCTGAGAATACTTCGCCCTGCGCCTGACCGTTGCCGTCGCCCGTTTGTGCTTCCCCCTCTGGCACCTTGCTTCCAGGAGCGAGCGGAGAAAGAGTCTGCTCGCCCGCGACCATGAGCATCCGTCCTTCCTTGATTTTCTCCTCGCGGAAGCGATCGACTTCCTGCGCGGAAAAGAACCAATGTTCCTGGTTTCCAAAAAGCACGCGGAAGGTGGGCAGCTTGCCGTCTTTTTTCTTGCCGAGAAAGATGGGGATGCTGTGGCCGCGGCGCTCGAGAATGACGAGGGCGTTTTCCAGTTCTTCGAGCGCCTGCATGAGGGTCTTGAGGCGGTCGCCCTCGAACGTGTTGGCTTTGGCCGGGTCCTTGGGGTTGGCGGCGTCCGTGACGACCAGGCGCGTGCCGTCCCGGCCGCGCTCCAGGAGTTCCTTGCTCATTTCTTCGAGCGTTTGGACATAGCGGATACTTTTCTTTTGCTCGACTTTGAAGAGCGGCGGCCGGGCGACCCAGATGTGTCCTTTTTCCAAAAGCTGCCGCATTTGCCGATAGAAGAAAGTCAACAAGAGCGTGCGAATGTGCTGTCCGTCCACGTCGGCGTCGGTGAGGAGTATGACCTTACCGTAGCGCAGGCTGGTCAGGTCTTCGGTGTTGCCAATATCGATGCCGATCGCGGAGATGAGGCTGATGATTTCGCCGTTTTCGAGGACCTTCTCGACGCGCGCTTTTTCGACGTTGATTACCTTGCCGCGCAAGGGCAGGATGGCCTGGATCTGGCGGTTGCGGCCATTGTCGGCGGAGCCGCCGGCGGACTGGCCCTCGACGAGGAACAGCTCGGACTCGTTGCGGTTCTTGGTGAGGCAATCCATGAGCTTGGTCGGACCGCTGGAGCTTAGGAGGCTCTTGCGGTCCTTGAGGGCGCGCTTGGCTCTGGCGGCGGCCTCGCGGGCCTCGGCGGCCAGCACGACCTTCTTCATGATCTTGTCCGCTTCCTTAGGGTTCTCCTCCAGGAACTTAGACAAGTAGTCGTGCAGAACGCTGGTGACGATGCCGTCCACTTCGGGGTTGTTGAGCTTGATCTTCGTTTGCGACTCGAACTGCGGATCGGGCAACTGGATGCTGACGACGGCGGTGATGCCTTCGCGGAAATCCTCGCCGATGGGCGTCAGGTCGTTCTTGAATTTGTTTTCCTTGGCGCCGTAGGTGTTTAGGACGCGCGTGAGGGCGGTGCGAAAGCCGGACAGGTGCGTGCCGCCGCCCGGATTATGGGCGTTGTTGGCATAGCAGCGGACGCGCTCGTCTTCCCCGGACGTGTACTGGAAGCCGATCTCCACGCGGACGTCGTCGACCGTGCGGTCCACATAGAGCACTTTGTGAACAGCCTCTTCGGTGCGGTTGATGTATTCGACGAACTCGGCGACGCCGCCCTTGTAAACGAAAGTCTCCTCGCGTTGATTGATCATATCGGTGAGCTTGATGGCCAATCCCTTGTTGAGGAAGGCCAGCTCGCGCAGACGGTTTTCCAAGAGGTCGTAGTCAAACTTGGCGTCGTGGAAGATTTCCGGATCGGGGTGAAAGCTGATCTTGGTGCCGGTGCTGTTGGGCGGGCAGACGCCGAACTCCTTGACTTCGGTGATGGCGCTGCCGCGCTCGTATTCCTGCGTATAGACTTTGCCGCCGCGGCGGACCTGGGCTTCGGTCCACTCGGAGAGGGCGGTGACGGCCTTGGCGCCGATGCCGTGCAAGCCCGCAGAGGTCTTGTACGTGCGCCGGTCGAATTTGGCGCCGGCGCCGAAGGTAGTCATGACCACTTCGAGTGTGGGCCGCTTCACTTTGGGATGTATATCGACGGGAATGCCGCGGCCGTCGTCGCTGACCGAAATGCTGCCGTCCACTTCGATTTCGACGTGGATGTTCTTGCAATAGCCGGCGAGCGCTTCATCGACGCTGTTGTAGACCAGCTCATAAACGAGATGGTGCAAGCCCTTGGGTCCGGAGTCGCCGATGTACATGCCGGGACGGGCGCGAATGTGGGCGGCGTCGCGCAAAATGTCCACGTTGTCCGAACCGTATTCTTCGGAAGCTTGCGCCGTCGCGGCGGTTTCACTTGTGATTTCATCGTTCATGATTCAGTTCCTCGTAAAGTAGGCCCCACGCTCGCGACGCGGAATCCCCACGCGGAGCGTGGGGGCTACTATTGCCACGCGCCGGCTTTGAAGCGCAAATCGGTCAACGTGGTCCCGGCCAAGGCGACGCGGAGTTTCTCCAACAGTTGCCGCTTGTGAAAATGAGCCATTTCCTGCAGCAGGACCGGACTGCGCACTTCGATTTCCAAAACACCGCGCCGCAAACCCAAAACGCGCGAGTCCTCGGCGTGTTTGGCGCCGACGGCTTCCGCCCATGCCTTTTCCAGATGCAGCCGCGCGCTCCGCCGGCCCCAGCCGCGAGCAGCGAAGAGCTGAGCCAGAATCTCTTTCAACGATTCTGGCTTATCGTCATTCCGGTAAATGCGCGGTCCTGGAGTTCGCATGCGGCAAGTAGTCTCAAGGGACTTCAATCGATTGGCAGAGATACGGGACTGGCGATCCGATAAACACTATTCCTTTCCGGCGGCGACGAGCGGTACGACGACATATTGGTAGTGATTGTCGCATTTGAAAATCGCGGGGGTGTTGCTGTCCGTAATCTCCAAAGTCAATGCGGTGTCGGGTTCCAGGACGCGCAGCATATCGATCAGGAATTTGGGATCGAAGCTGATCTCCACCGTTTTCCCGTCGAAGTCAAGCGGCATTTCCACTTTCGAGCGGCCTGATTCGGCGCCGCGCGCTTGCAGCGTGAGTTTCTTTTTCGCGAAGCTGAAGGTGACGCGCTTACTTTCTTCGTCCGTCATGATGGCCGCCTGCCGGACCGCGCTCAGGAACGGCCCAACGGTGAGAGGCACCTTGGCGTTGTGCTTGGCCGGCATGACCTGGCGATAGTTTGGAAAGCGCCCTTCGACAAGACGGGTATAGATCATCGCGCGCTCGGTCTTCATCAGTGCTTCGTTGGCGCGCACGCTGATTTGGATCTTCTCGTCCGGCTCCGTCAAATTGCGCTCGAGCAAGTTGAGCGCCTTGGTCGGCATCACCGGCATCTGGCCTTTGGTCGTATGCCCGCCGTGAGGCATTGTTTGGCCGCGAGCCAAGGCCAGACGCCGGCCATCGGTGGCGACCAATACCAGATCCTCACTCTCCAGCTCGACGAGCACACCAGTAGTCGCCCCAAAGCGCGAATGTTCAGCGGCTGCGGCGGCGAATATGGTTCGACGGATCATCTCGCGCAGAGTACCAGCTGGGATCTCGTGATATTTTTCCTCCGCGAACATGGGGATGTCCGGGAAGGCGGATACATCCTCTCCCGGCATCTCAAACTCCGCTGACGCGCCGCGCACAAAACAGGCATCCGGGCCAGCTTCCAAGGTCATCTCTTCGTCCAGCGATTCCCGCAAAATGGAGATGATTCGCGCCGTCGGTAAAAGCGCTTCACCAGTTTCTTCCACTTTGATGCCGCGCACTTCCAACCGAACCCCCAATTCCAGATCGGTGGCCATCAGCGTGCAGCGATCTTTTTCGACGACAGCCTTCAGGTTTTTGAGCACGGGTTTGAGGTCGCGCGCCGCGGCGGCAACACTGGCTAGCTGGCATGCCGAAAGCAATCCTTCACGATGGCAAATGATTTTCATGGTGCTGGGTCCTGAATGAATGATGTCTCTTGGAAAGTAGCAGTGTTATTTAAGCTAATGGTCAGCGTGTCAGTTCCTTGGCTGTCGCGGCCAAAACAGGCCAATTCACGAACGTAAGTCATCGGAACATCCTGTCGACCAGAGGTTAACCGCCTGCTGTTCTTGTTCTGCTAGTGGAACCTCGATTTGTTGCTGAGCCTTTCTCAACCATTTTTGCTGACCTTCTTGTCGTCGAAACCATCAACACATCAACCAGTTTTACCCATCGATCATGTGAGCTCTGTCTGTATCTCGGCGACTGCGCTGGCCAGCAGTGGATCCTTGGTCAGAGCCTTTTGCACTTTGTGACACGCGTGCCGCACCGTGGAATGATCCTTACCCCCGAAATAGGCGCCGATTTCTCCCAATGACAAACGCGTAAGATGCCGGGCCAGATACATACTGATCTGGCGGGGCAGAAGCACCGAGTGCACGCGCACAGCGGAACGTAAGCGCCGCGGGTCCGTTTGGAAATAACCGCCGACTTGCTCCACAATGCGATCAACCGTGGCCTCGGACGTCTCTAGGAGTGCTTGAAAATGGGTCCGTATCGTGTCCAGAGTCAATGGCTCCGGTGTGGCTTTTTGCAGGGCGGCAAGTTGCGCCACGGCGCCTGCCAACTGTCTGCCGCCCCCGGCGAGGTTTTGTCCTAGCCATTTCACAATTTCGTCAGGAACGGCGAGCTGTTGCTGCTGAGCCAGCTCCCGCAGGAGGCGGATTCTGCTGGGCGCTTGCAGGCGCTGCAGCGCCACTACCAACCCGCCGGCGAGGCGCGATCGCAGCCGCGCCGGCAACGGCTTGCCACGTTGCGACAGGCGCCGGGGCCCTGCGTCGGCCGTGAGGACTGTGGTGAGCCGCCGCGCTTTGCGCTCGTCCAGTACTTGCACCAGGCGTTCGTTCGCAGCTAATGGTAAGTGTTGTAGATCTTCCACAATCAGCAGGTCCGCTCCAAGAGCCTCGTCGCCGAGTTTAGGAAAGCAGCCGTCGTTTGGAGACTCGCGCTCGAGCGTGCCGTTACCTCTTGGCGCCGTATTCTCACGGGCGTCTGACGCGCTCAGATAGTGGACAACAAGCCGTGACTTGCCTTTACAAAGTTCGTGGCAAAGACCCGAAACCAGATGCGATTTCCCCGAGCCGGGAGGGCCATGGAGCAACAGAATTGAGTGCGTTTGGCCTAAAGGCGGTCTGTGCAGATCATGAACGGCGTGAAGTGCAGCGCGATTTTCCGGTCCGACAACGAAGCGAGCCAGCGTCTTCTGCATCAGCATGGCGTCCCGCCTCCGGAGCTATCCATAAACCGATACGCAAAAAGACTTTGCGTATGATCCGCAATCGTCAACATTTCTCTTTCATTGTATTGGCTGGCGCTGCTTTCGTAAAGGAGAATTCACGAATCGTAAATCGCTATTTGGCAATGAGTTAGGGTTGGTTGGCTGGGGTCCATCCGCTCACCGATTTCCGACTCTCCAATCGGTCCCGCAAAATCGTATATTGGTTGGCAACAATTGTTAATCTGACTCTCGACCCAATTGAGTTCAGTCATGGAAACGCTAACTCCCTTTTCCAGAATGGTGCTGGTCATCGGGCTGGCATGTGGCCTTGTCCTTACGACACAGGGCCAGGAAGCCAAGAGCACGAACAAGCCGCTCAAGGGAAAAACTAAAACCATCGAGAATGCCAGATTCACGGCAGTTGGCGTGCCGGCCAAGGACATGCTCCCTTGCATGCTTTGGGGTGATAAGGCAGGAGGCACGCTGTACACCCTTGAGCGGAGCGGCGTGGTGCGCAAGATTCTTGTTCCGGGTTTCACGGAAGCGCGCAGCCTAGACATCGAGTCGAAGTGTGATTGGCTGACGCTTTCGAACCAGGGCTTGGCGGTCACGGTTTCCGGCAAACAGGAAGTTTGGCTGCTCGATCCGGATACGCTAGAAGTGAAAAAGAAAATGCCGGCCGCGACCATCAAACAGGCCGTCAGCGCGCCCAATCTCAACGTCGCTTACGTGACCAACGGCACGCAGTTGGCCATTTTGGACCTGGCCAAGGGAAAGCTCGGCGCCGCCATCAAGGGCGAATACGAGAACCTGGCAGTGACGCCGAACGGCGGTTATCTGCTAGCTGCCAGTGACAAGATCTTCCGATACAAGATCGCCAAGAGCGGCGCTATCAAGCCCGAAGAAGCTGGGCCTGCCATCGCCGAGGGGCGGCGCGGCAGCGGACTCATGCTTAGCCCGGACGGCGAGCTGGTTTGCCTGCCCACCGGCGGGGGCAATCGCACCGGCTTGCCCCTCCATCCGCCTGCCAAAAGCTATTCGACGTTTATCTACCCCGTCAAGAACCTCAAGAAACCCGATTGCGTCATCGAACAAGGCGGCTACCCCGAAGTCGTCGGCTTCGATCCCGCCGCCAAACTGATCTACGCGCAGGGTGGTGATTTCGCACTCATGGTCTTCAATTACGGCGGCATCAAGAAAAAAGAGTATCGCAGCAATGACGTGCGCGGAGTTCGCCAATACCTGCCGCACCCCGATGGCCGCAAGCTGCTGTTGTTGGCGGAATCGCAGCTGAGCTGGATCGAACTGTCAAAGGAATGAGTGTGCGTCTTATTGTGGGCCCAGCGCATCGATGACTTTTTTGGCTTCGATCAACGCCGCGGCGGTGGCATCCTCCCATTGCATCGAAGCGTCGTCCTCGTAATCAGCTTTGTTGCGCAGTCGACGCAACTCGCGAAGCCGCTTTCCGACTTGTTGGAACTTGCCGATGAATAACCTTGCAAGTTCCACATGGTCGGTTGCTTCGTCCTTGGGCTGAAACCCCTTTTTCGCTATAGCGTGATACTTCGCGTGCCCGTATGCACCATAGTAACCTCGGCTTAGCGCCGATCGCAGCAGAGCTTCTTTCTGCATGTGCGACGCCGTAAGAGCTTGGTTTTGGAAGAGCTGCGCCAATTCAAGAAAGGTGCGCCATTCAAACGCCATGACGGCCCCTGGGCGTGCAAAAGTCTGTTGTTACTAGGAATTCTCCAGCCAATTCTTGCAACTTTCGGGCGTACGGTTCGCATGATTCATCGATGCGATTCATTATTTCTTTTTGGTAAACTGCCATGCGCACATACAAGGTCAGTTCTCTGGTGCCAAATTCGGGGTCCTTGTAGAGTTCCAATGACATTTCTACGTCGGGTCCGAAAAACTCGCGTACGCCACCGCAAACCTCGGGAATGACCTCGGCAGTTTGGGGATGAGCGACAAGAAATGTCTCAACTTCCTCTCGAAAAGGAAGGAGGACTCCGTCCCTTATGGTGGCGTCTAATGCATCTTTCGCAGCATCAGCCAAATCGTGTGCTACTCGCATCTTTAGTCCCGTTGAGTGATGCTTGAAGTATTGTAATCCAATGGTATCCCGAACGCGACTTAGTTTTTTGGATCGTAGCGTATTACCGTGTCCGTCATTTGCTTTTCCTTGCGCAACACCCAGACCGGCCGCTCTTTGGCTTGGTTGCCTTCCAACGCGATCGTTCCAGTCAATCCGGCGAATTCTTTGGTCTTTTTCAACTCTTCCAGTAGGCGCTCGCTGGCAGGTCTCTCTGCTCGGCGCAGGGCGGCCGCCAAGAGCCGCGTCCCATCGTAGGCCATGGCGGCATGCGCGTCCGGGTCTTCGTGGAATGCCGACCGGAATCGGTCCGCGAATTCCTGCGTTTTGGCCAGTTCTTTGTCCAGCGCAAAGGGCGCGGCAAAGTAGACAACCGCCTCGCCCGTCTCGCGCGGCGCGCCCTCCGGTCCGGCATAGACGAGCAGCATGTCGGGCACATTGAGCTCGCGCAGCAGTTTGCCGAAGTCGGCCACGCTTCCGGAATATACAAGCGCCCGCGCTTGCGACGGCACGCGCTTGCCGAGTTCATCGAACTTCGTTTCTTTATCGATGCTCACTTGCTCCGAAGTCCAGGCGATTTCTTTCTTGCCGGCTGCCCACGACTTGCGAAAAGACTCTCGAAACCCGTCGGCCACCGCCAGGGCGCCTTCGCGGCGCGCGTCGGTCACGACATGGACGCTTTCGATTTTCTTTTCCTCCGCCAGAAAGCGCGCGAGCGCTTCGCCTTGCCGCTTTGGCGTCAGGCCAATGCTGAAGACCTTGTCGCTGACGCCGCGCGGCAGGAAACCCAGGGGCGTGACCACGGGGACTAGTCCTCGGTCGAGGCGAACGATTTCGTCCGCGCTATTGCCGCCATAAAGGGCGAGCACTTTGCCCAGCGCCACCAGACGCACCGCCTGCCCCTCGAACGCGTCCAGAAGGCCAACAGTGTCCGAATGCTTGACGTGAATGAGGCGGAGGTCTTTGTCCTCCGCCAACTCCTTGACGGCCAGCCGGATGCCGAGCGTCTCTTTGTCGCCGATCGCGCGGTCGGGGCCGGACACGCTGGCGACATGGCCGAAAAAAACAGCCGGCTGGGATCCAGAGCCGCAACCCAGGCAAAGGACGAAACAACCGAACACGAAGCAGCGGGCCATGATTCTCCCACGATTACACCTGTGGCTATATTACAGCAAAATCCCAAAAGCGGGCCCGCAGTGCTGCAGCCCGTCTCTGTATAATCAATCACATCCCCGCCGAGGAGCTGCTGTTCATGCAAGACCGCATCGCGTATCAGGGTGTTACTTTCGACGATATCCTCTTGGAGCCGGGCTACAGCGACGTGCTGCCGCGCGATTGCGATGTCCGCACCCACCTGACGCGCTCGATACGCCTCAACATCCCCGTGTTGTCTTCGCCGATGGACACGGTCACCGAGAGCGAACTGGCCATCGCCCTGGCCCAGGAGGGCGGCATCGGCATCATCCACAAGAACATGCCCATCGCTCGCCAGGCCCGCGAAGTGGATAAGGTCAAGCGCAGCGAGAACGGCATTATCACCGACCCCATCACGCTGCCTCCGGACGAGACGGTCGGCACGGCGCGGCGCATCATGGAGGAGCATCATATCGGCGGCGTGCCCATCACAGTCAACGGCTTTCTCCGCGGCATCATTACTCGACGCGATTTGCGCTTCTTACCGGACAACAATCAGCGACTCTCGGAAGTGATGACCAAGGAGAATCTGGTGACGGCACAGGAATCTACAACGCTTGAAGCGGCTGAAAGGATTTTGACGGAAAATAAAGTCGAGAAATTATTGCTGGTGGACGAAAACTATAAACTGAAAGGCCTCATTACCATTCGAGATATTGACAAGCTGACCAGTTTCCCCGCCGCGTGCAAGGACGCAAGAGGGCGCTTGCGGGTAGGCGCGGCAATCGGGGTAAACGATTTGGAGCGGGCCGAAGCGCTTTTGAAAGCCGGGGCCGATGTCCTGGTGGTGGATTCGGCGCATGGCCACACCAGCAATGTCGTCGAGACCGTTCGGCAGGTGAAAAAGCGATACAGCGTGGACGTGATCGCCGGCAACGTGGCCACCGCCGAAGGGGCCAAAACGCTGGTGCAAGCCGGAGCGGACGCGGTCAAAGTGGGCATCGGTCCGGGCTCGATTTGCACGACGCGCGTGATCTCGGGCGTGGGTGTGCCGCAAATTTCCGCGATTTACAACGCCGCGCAAGGCGTGGGCGGCAGCGGGGCGCCGGTCATCGCGGACGGCGGCATCCGCTATTCCGGCGACATCACCAAAGCGTTGGCCGCCGGCGCGCACACGGTCATGCTGGGCGGCTTGCTCGCGGGTCTGGCGGAAAGCCCGGGGCAGACGGTGATTTACAAAGGCCGCAGCTTCAAGGTCTATCGCGGCATGGGCTCGCTGGGGGCCATGGTACAAGGCTCCAGCGATCGCTACCGCCAAGGGGACGCCAAGCACGAACACGATGGCGGCAAGCTGGTGCCCGAAGGCGTGGAAGGGCGGGTGCCTTACAAGGGGCCGTTGTCGCCTTTTATCTATCAGCTCGTGGGCGGCCTCAGGGCCGGCATGGGCTATTGCGGGACGCGGAACATCGAGGAGCTGCGGACCAAAACGCGCTTTATCAAAGTCAGCGGGGCCGCGGTCAAGGAGAGCCATCCTCATGACATTGCCATCACGCACGAAGCGCCAAACTACTCTTCGCGGAATGACCCCGTGGAAGTCGAAGGGGTCTAGCCCGCGCCGGCGCCTGTTTCTCCTCCTGGCCGGGGCTTTCGCATTGGCTCCAAGTCCGTTAAGTGCTCAGTCTTCCTTCACGCCGATCAAGCCACTACCTTTTGCCGAGCCTCTGGAAAAGCCGGTGGCTCGCCCGGCCTTCAGCACGGGCTTTGTCACCATTGAAGAACCGCCAAAGCCTGCGGTTTATCAAACGGAAGTCGACAAAAAAGGCGGCATCCAGCGGACCGCAGCCCAGGCCGGTCGCGGCAAGAACGGCGACGAAATCGATTTTGCCATCACTGTCGAGTTACCCGGACCGGAACGCCTGTTTCGACGCGAATCCGAGAGCGACGTGTTCGAGCGGCTGCGCCAGGACGAGAAAAAACGCCTCGGTACGGGCCGGGTCATCTTTCCGACGTATCAGCCCTTGAGCAAGGAGCCATACACTCCGCGCCGTTTCGCGCCATTGGTGGAAACAGTGGAACCGGCCTACGTCTGCCACTCACGGCTGTTCTTCGAGCAACCCAACTTCGAACGCCACGGCTGGGACCTGGGCGTGCTGACGCCCGCGCTTTGCCTTGGCAAGTTCTATTACGACTTCGCGTTTTTCCCGTATCACTTTTGGAGCCGTCCCTTCGAACACGCCGATTGCAGCTCCGGCAAATGCCTGCCGGGCGATCCGACGCCGCTCTATCTCTATCGCGAACCGCTCAGCGTCACCGGCGCGTTGGGACAAGCAGGAACGATCATAGGCCTGGGCTTCGTCTTTCCGTAGGAAGCCGGAGAGTGAAGCGCGGAGCGCCTGCGCGCCACGCACTGATCTAGTCCCGTTTTTCGCCATTCGGTAAAGTAAAGTGATACTTCATTCTTGGAACTCAGGGCGCTTGGCTCTTCGCGCTCTGCGCTCCACGCTTCACGGAGTCGCGGCGTGGTTGCCGAACAGACATGGTCGCTCGGCGCGCTTTTGGATTGGACCGCGAAACACCTTGCACAGAAGGGGATGGAGTTTCCGCGCCTGGACGCCGAAGTGCTCTTGGCGCACGCCGCCGGCTGCAAGCGCATTGACCTCTACGGCATCCGCCATGCCGAAGTCGCGAGTCCCCAGACCCGGCAGAAATACCGCGACTTGATCCGCCGCCGGATGGAAGGCTGTCCTGTCGCCTATCTCGTTGGCCGCAAGGAGTTCTTTGGACTGGAGTTCGAAGTGACGCCCGCGGTTTTGATCCCGCGTCCGGACAGTGAGCATGTCGTGATGGAGTGTCTGGGTTTGGCCAAGGCGGTAGAACTTGTTCACATCGCGGACATTGGCGCCGGTTCCGGCAATCTCGCGGTTGCGCTGGCCAAGCAACTGCCCAAAGCGCAAGTGACGGCAATAGACGCGTCGCCGGACGCGTTAGCGGTGGCGCGCAAGAATGCCGACAAGCACGGCGTGGCCGAGCGAATCCGGTTCGTGCAATCCGATCTATTCGCCGCGCTTGAGAATGAGCAATTCGACTTCATCGTGAGCAATCCGCCGTATGTTGCCTCGGAAGAGATGTCGAAACTGCCGCCGGGAGTGCGTGACTACGAGCCAAAGTCGGCGCTCGACGGCGGCCCAGGCGGTTTTGCCGTATTCGATCGACTGATCGACGCCGCCCGGCAACACCTTTCGTCCGGTGCGTATCTCTTGGTCGAGATCGGCGCCCCGCAGGAAGAGCAAGCCCGCGCGCGCATTTCTGGATTCGCAGAGTATGAGCTGGCGCCCACAATTCATGACTACTCCGGTCATCCGCGCGTGTTGAAAGCGCGCAAGAAATGAGCTGCGCGATCGGCTTTCCGGAGCGTCACCGGTTCCGGAGCGTCAAATTCACCCTACCATGTGACGCTCCGGAACAACGACACAAGTGACTGCGTATGAATACTTTGCGTTTCCGAAAAGCTCCGGAGCGTCAAGCGTCACACAGGTACCCCCCCCTCATGTAATCAAGTTGATTACCAAAACATCTCGTGTTTGAATCAATCTGATACTGAGGCGGCCAACTGGCTGTTTTGGGCTGTTTTGGGCGAGCCTACTTTTCAATTCGCGACAAAGTGAAAAGTGCGTGGTGATTGCGTACCTTGTTGTGGCAAAAATGGTAATGGCAATCTATACCACCCAACTTTTCAGATTGCGTGATGGGAGGCAAAGTGAAAGGTGGACGGCATTCGGTGCCATTCAAGGTTACGGGTAGCCATACCCGGACCACAGCTTGAATTGGCCGTTGGTGTAGCTCCACGACCACTGCCCCATGGGCGGGGGCGGCAGGTCCAAGATGCCGAACGTGCCCGAGACGGAGCTCACGGGGCTGTCGGGATTCAAAACTAGAGGCGTTTCAAGCCGAAGAAGTCGCCGCCGCCAAAGACCGGGTCATAGAT
>JAKEFD010000374.1 GCA_022616245.1 Gemmataceae bacterium | reverse complement strand
TCGAGCCTCTTCGCGAGATCCGCAAGCGACGAGGCGCCGATGGCATTTTCCTTGACCAATTGCTCCACAGGCTTTGGCGACCGATTGAAGACCACGCATTGATGGTCGCTCCTGAGCAGCCGCCGCACCATGTTCGCGCCCATGCGTCCCAGTCCGATCATGCCAAGCTGCATATTGCCTCCTTTGATTTCGTGGTTTGAGTTTTCGGTAGCGGCGAATCACATTGACGAGGAATTTCACGTTGGTTCCACATGGTCAGTACTATTCCACATTCGAATCACCGGTTCGGAGCGGCTATGTTCATAACCGAGGACACTCAAGCTTGCCGTATCCAAGAGGAAATATCGGGCGGCTGCCGGCTCAAGCGCTAGCCAGCGGGCGGCGAGGACGCGGAGAATATGGCCGCTCGAAAAAAGCAGCACACTTCCTTCGATAGCCCACACACGCTTTATCATCGCATCGGCCCGTGCCCCGACCTGGATCGGCGCTTCGCCTCCGGGGCAGCCATCGCGGAACAGTTGCCAATCAGGCCGCTCCGCGCGGATCTCAGCCGAGCGCCGGCCCTCGTATTCTCCGTAGTTCCATTCGACCAGATCATGGTCCACTTCAGCTGCCGCGTTGAATCCGGCTAATTCGCAAGTCCGGGCGGCGCGTTGCAACGGGCTGGTGAACACCTTGGCGAACCTCACGGTTCTGAGCCGCTCTCCAAGTTGGCGGGCGTTGCGCTCGCCGCGCTGCGTCAACGGTAAATCGGTTCGACCCGTGTGTTGACCCGACAGGCTCCACGCGGTCTCGCCGTGTCGAGCCAGGTAGATAACCGGCATCGTGATGTGCATGACCCGATTCCACCCTTCCTTGAACGAGAAGCATTCACGGACGCCGCCACTCGCGCTCATCGATCACGCGCTGGGCCTCCGACGGCCCCCATGTGCCGGCGGGATAAGTCGGAATCTGCGGCGGCAACGAGCTGTGCCACGCGTCCAGGATCGGTGTCGCGAATTCCCAGGCCGCCTCCAGCTCGTCGGAGCGCATGAACAACGTCGCATCGCCGCGCAGGGCATCCAACAGAAGCCGCTCGTAGGCTTCGGGCAGCTCGGCATGAAACGAATTGCCGTAAGCAAACTCGAATTCCACCGGATGCAAATCCAGTTGCATGCCGGGGCGCTTGGCCGAGAACGACAGGTTGATCCCCTCATCCGGCTGAATGCGAAACACCAAGACGCTCGGCTTGGCCTCGCGTAGATCGCAGAAATCGCCGGCGCATTCCACGGTGCGGAACAACTGCATCGGCGGCAGCTCGAACTGCACCGCGATCTCCGTTACGCGGCGCGGCAGACGCTTGCCTGTTCGCAAAAAGAACGGCACGCCTGCCCAGCGCCAGCTCTCCACCGAAGCACGCATGGCGATGAACGTCTCCGTGTTCGAGGCACGGTCCACGGCTTCTTCCTCGCGATAGGAGGGAACTGGTTGGCCTGCAATCGTCCCTGCCGCATATTGACCGCGCACGACGTAGCGGTCAACGTCCACGCCGCGCAACGGCATTAGGTTGCGCAGCACCTTGAGCTTGGCGTCGCTGATGTCTCCCGACTTGAGCGTCGCCGGCGGATCCATGGCGACTAGTGCCAAGAGCTGCAGCATGTGATTTTGCACCACGTCGCGCAGGGCGCCGGCATGATCGTAGAAGGCGCCGCGCCGGCCCTCCATGCCGACGGTTTCCGCGACCGTGATTTGCACATGATCGACGTGCTCGCGGTTGAAGAGCGGCTCAAAGATGGCGTTGCCGAAGCGAAACGCCAGGAGGTTCTGCACCGTTTCCTTGCCGAGATAATGATCGATGCGGTAAGTCTGGTCAGGCCGCAGGAAACGCAACAGATCGCGATCCAGGGCCACGGCACTGGCGAGATCGTGGCCGAAAGGCTTTTCAATTACGACGCGCGCCCAGGGACGATCCTCCTCACGCCGAATCAAGCCAGCGCTTGCCAGGCCTTCCACAATTGGCCGGAAGAACTCCGGATCGGTTGCCAGATAGAAAAGGCGATTGCCGGATAGCTTTTTTTCTCGTTCCAGATCGCGCACGCGAACGGCCAAGCCCGTCATGCCTTCGTCGGTCGTAAAATCCGTGCGCTGGTAATAGGCGTGCGCGAGAAAACCGGCCGTGTCGTCAGCGGAGTCATGCGGTCGGAATTGCGCGAGAGCCTTTTGAACGTCGGCTCGGAACGACTGATCGGTCTTATCACGCCGCCCGACGCCGACAATGGCAAACGCTTGCGGCAAGTACCCGTTCTTCAAGAGGCCAGCTAACGCCGGCAGCAGCTTGCGGGCCGCGAGATCCCCGGTAGCCCCGAACAGGACCAGCGTGAACGGCTGCGGCGGCTTTGTCCTGGAGACGAACGGCGAGTCCTGTGTGTGGACGCCGACTTCGGGATGAACGATCGTTGTTGTCATGATAGATGCCCTCCGCGTCTTGCCCGTTTCTTAGTCATTTCTCGACAAGGAGCCATTTCGAAGAGTCGCGTCACGAGGGCAGTCCAGCCGGTTTGGTGGCTCGCCCCGAGGCCGCGCCCATTGTCGCCGTGAAAATACTCGTAGAAGAGGAGCAAATCCTTCCAACACGGATCGTCGGCGAAACGGCTTTCGGTTCCATGGCACGGACGCCGACCTTGCGCATCAGGCAAGAAAAGTCGTTTCAGACGGCCAGCGAGCTCCTGGGCAACTTCCGCCAGATTCATAAGTCTCCCGGAGCCCGTTGGACATTCGACGCGCAACGAATCGCCGTAGAAATGGTGGTAGCGTTCCAGCGCCTCGATCAGCAAATAGTTCACGGGGAACCAGACCGGGCCGCGCCAGTTCGAGTTGCCTCCGAACATTCCCGAATCGGAGTCGCCCGGCACGTACGCCACACGGTTTTCTTGACCGCCGGCGGCACAGGAGTGCGGATGGTCCTCGTGGAACCGAGACAGTGACCGGATGCCGTACGGAGAGAGAAACTCATTTTCGTCGAGCAAATAGCGCAATACTTTTTCGAGGCGCTCGCGTGACGGAATCGCCAACAGCCGTCGGCCGGACCGGCATGCTCCTTCCGCCTGCATGTACGCGATGTGCTGGGCCAGATCCTTGCGATTGTCGAGGAACCACTGCAAACGCTTGCGAAAGCCCGGCAACCGCTCGATGACGGCATCCTCCAGAACCTCCACGGCAACGAGCGGAATCAGGCCGACCAGCGAGCGAATCCGCGTCGGCGTCTCGTGGCCGATCGTGTGCAGCCGATCGTAATAGAAGCCGTCTTGCTCGTCCCAGAGTCCGGTGCCGCCGAGTGTGTTCATGGCATCGGCGATCGCCACGAAGTGCTCGAAGAACTTCGACGCCACATCCTCCGTCGCGGGATTGTCGCGCGCGAGTTCCAGGGCCATCGCCAGCATGGTCGCGCAGTAGAACGCCATCCAGGCGGTGCCATCGGCCTGTTCCAGATGACCGCCATTGGGAAGCGGCCTGGAGCGGTCGAACATGCCGATATTGTCGAGCCCGAGGAAACCTCCGGAGAAAAGATGCTTGCCGGTGATGTCCTTGCGGTTGACCCACCAGGTGAAGTTGATGAGCAGCTTCTGAAAAACGCGCGACAAGAACAGCCGGTCGCGCTGACCGGCCGGCCCCGTCATTTTGTAGACCCGCCAGCAAGCCCAGGCATGGACCGGCGGATTCACGTCGGAGAGCGCCCATTCGTACGCGGGCATCTGCCCATTGGGGTGCATGTACCACTCGCGCAAGAACAGGACGAGCTGCTCCTTGGCGAATGCCGGATCGATTCGCGCGAACGGGATCATGTGAAACGCGAGGTCCCACGCCGCGTACCACGGATATTCCCACTTGTCCGGCATCGAAATCACATCGCGATTGTAAAGATGCGGCCAATCGTGATTGCGTCCGGCCTTGCGAGCTTCCGGCGGCGCAGGCTGCTCGGGGTCGCCGCTGAGCCAGTCCTTGACGACGTAATGATAAAACTGCTTCGTCCAGAGCAAGCCGGCGAATGCCTGTCGCACGACGTTGGACTCGTCGTTAGCCGGACGCGCGCGCAACGAAAGTCCGTCACTTTCGTGTCTGGCTAACTGTCTGCCATAGAACTCATCCGCTTCACGAATCCGATCCTTGAAGATCTGATCGAAGGCGGAACCAAAAGCTTGAGCCGGCGCTGACTCTTCGGAATAAAGTCGTAGCTTCAGCGTCGCTTGAGCGCCCGCTGGAAGCAGCACGCGATAAGACGCCGCGGCCTTCGTGCCTTGTTCTTTCGGATTGACGGCATCCGAGCGGCCGGCAACGACGTAATCATGGAACGCGTCCTTGACATGCGGATTGTTGTTGACCGCGTCGAACAGCCTGGCCGCATTCGTCTCGTTTTCCGTGAAAAGGAAGGTCGGCTCTCTACCGTCAGACAGCGCGTCTGCTGCAAAGTGAAACCGGCCCAACGTCGCGTGATGACAAAAAAGCGAACCGGCTTGCGCCCAGCGAATGAACGGCTTGGGCCAGCAACCTTCGTGAGCACAGCCCCACGACCACGTGTTGCGAAACCAGAGCGTCGGCAACAAATGAAGCACTGCGGGCGCCGGTCCACGATTGGCCGCCGTGATGCGAATGAGCACATCGTCCGGCGCTGCCTTCGCGTACTCCACGAAGACATCGAAATAGCCATCGTCGAAGACCCCGGTGTCGGCCAGTTCGAACTCGGGATCGAGCTTGCCGCGGCGCCGGTTTTCAGCGACCAACCGATCGTATGGAAACTCGGCTTGCGGATACTTGTAAAGCGCCTTCATGTACGAGTGCGTGGGCGTCGAATCCAGATAGAAGTAGCACTCCTTGCAGTCCTCACCGTGATTGCCCTCGGGACCGGTGACGCCGAACAGCCGTTCCTTGAGGATCGGATCGCGACCATTCCAGAGCGCGAGGGCAAAACACAATCGGCATTCCCGGTCGCAAATTCCCAGGAGGCCGTCTTCCCCCCAGCGATAGGCCCGACTCCTGGCCTGCTCGTGGGGGAAATAGCGCCAGGCGTCGCCATCAGTGGAGTAATCTTCGCGAATCGTACCCCACTGCCGCTCGGCGAGGTACGGGCCCCAGCGTTTCCAGTTCGCAGTGCGGGCGCGATCTTCCTCCAGGCGGCGCATCTCGGCGTCGCTGATCTGCTGACCGTCGTTGGCTTGGTGGGTTCTCACCACACGTTTACCCTGCATCGCCACGGTGAGCGCCGCTCGGCCCTGGTCTACCCACGTGACACGGAGCGGCTCAGCCAGTCCCCGAACCGCGTCGGGCCGATGCGCGGGTTCTCGCCCGGGGTGAGGCTTCGGTCGTTCAACTCCGTGCCGAAGTACTTCGCGTGGACGTCGGTGGTCACTTCCCGTTTGTCCCGGGTCGCGCTCAAGTACCTCCGGACGAGATCGTCCATGCGGATCGGCTCGGGCCCTGCCATCTCAACCATGCCGCTCAGCGGTTTTCCCAGCACGATGTCCGCCAGGATGGCGGCGACGTCGTCCGACACGATGGGCTGCATGAGGGCAGGCGGCAGCCGGACCGTCTGCCCATCGGTGGCCGACTGGGCGATGCCGCCCACGAAGTCGAAGAACTGTGTGGCCCGCACGATCGTGTACGGCGTTCTGCCGCCCCGGATCAGCCTCTCCTGGGCGACCTTGGCCCGCATGTACCCGCTGTCCGGCAGGCGGTCAGCGCCCACCACCGACAGCGCGACGTGATGGCCCACCCCGGCGGCCGCTTCCGCGGCGAGGATGTTGCGCGTGGACGTCTCAAAAAACTCCAGCACCGCGGCGTCCGCGAACGACGGCGAGTTCGACACATCGACGACCACTTGGGCGCCTTTGAGCGCTTCGGCCAGCCCCTCCCCCGTGAGGGTGTTGACGCCCGACGAGGGGGACGCCGAGACGACCTCATGGCCGCGTTCGCGCAACAGGGGGATTAACATTTTCCCGATGAGCCCGCTGCCTCCGATCACCACGATCTTCATGATGTATCTCCTTGTTTGTGGCCCCGGATCGTTGCGGTATTCGATCGCCCCGACCTATGGCCCACGACCCCGACGACGCGCCACGCAATCGTGCGTGGCCCGCGTTCACTCTTACTTCTTGTCCTTCTCGGGGATGACGATGTCCGTGACGTCTGCGGGGTGCAGCACCACGGCCAGGATGCGCGTCTTGCCCTCCTTGCTCGGGTTTTTCGACACGCGGTGCAGGCGACCGGTCGGCTCGTAGAACGTGTCGCCGACCTTCAGAATCTTGGCGGGGTTGTCGTCGATGGCCCATTCGTACTCGCCCTCCAGGACGTAGCCGAACGCCGGGCCGGGGTGGCGGTGCGGCGCGCTGGCCTCGCCCGGCCCCAGCGTCACCTCGACCATCGTTGCCGTCGCCTTCTTCCCGTCGATCTTCTCGGTGATGTCTTTCCGGGAGAGCGTCTTCACGCCTCCTTTGCCGTGTTCGTCCTGATGGGCCAGGGTCATCCCGCCGACCGCACCCGCAACAATCGTCAGGGCCAACAGTGTACTCCGCATGACTGCTCCTTCGGATGGACCAGGGCGATGGTTGTCGTTCGATGACAAGGACGAATGGGCGGGGCGGTTTGTGACAGGTCGAGCTATCCTATCGGGCCGGCCCTGGTCTGGCCCGGCCTGGAGGTGCGCCCTGCCTTCATGCGACTCGTCGCGCTCCGTTCTGGGCTCCGGTAAGTCGCTCGGGCGAAAGTTCTGGACGTTGTCATCATACGGCGGTAGGGCCACGCTGTAACAAGGAAGTGGCAAGCGATGGGAAGCAACCGTCCTGCCGCTCACGCGGTCAGTGGCAGTCTCGTTGTCCCGCTCGTTCACCGGAGTAAAATGACGGCCATTGGCAAGACGGGGGGAATGACCACCGGCCCAGCGGGCAAACGGAGTAAAGAACATGGTGACGATGCGTGTCGCGCAGGTGTCTCGCCGGAAGGGGCACTTTGAGATCGTTGAACGGCCGATCCCGGAGCCGGGCGCGGGATGGGTGCGGATCAAGGTGCATGCCTGCGGCATTTGCCACAGCGATGCGATCACCAAAGAGGGTTTGTTGCCAGGGATTCAGTACCCAAGGGTTCCCGGCCATGAAGTGGCCGGAGTGATCGACGCGGTCGGCTCCGGCGTCGCCGGATGGGAGCCGGGCCAGCGCGTCGGCGTCGGGTGGAACGGCGGCTATTGCGGGTATTGCGACCACTGCCGCCGAGGGGAGTTTTTCGCCTGCGTGCGCGGCCAGATCACCGGCGTCACATATGACGGCGGTTACGGCGAGTACCTGATCGCTCCCGCCAGCGCGGTCGCGCTGATGCCCGCTGAATTGCCGCCTGTCGAGGCTGCGCCGCTGATGTGTGCCGGCCTCACTACCTTCAACGCTCTACGCAACAGCGGCGCGCGGCCCGGCGATGTCGTCGCGGTGCTCGGCCTAGGCGGGCTAGGCCACCTCGGCATCCAGTACGCCGCGAAGATGGGCTTTCACACGGTCGGCATCGCCCGCGGCAAGGACAAGGAGCCACTCGCCCGGCGGCTGGGCGCGGCGGTCTACATTGACAGCCAGGCCCAGGACCCAGCGGCGGAACTCCTCAAGCTGGGCGGCGCCAAGGTCATCCTGGCCACGGCGACCAGCGGCGAGGCGATGAGCGCCGTACAGGGCGGCCTCGCCGTGAACGGCACGCTGCTGATCGTTGGGGCGGCCGAGTCGATGCAAGTGTCTCCCTTGTCGCTGCTCATGGGATGCCGCTCAGTCAAGGGTTGGTATTCCGGAACGTCGATCGATTCCCAGGACACGCTCGCGTTCAGCGTGAAGACCGGCATCCGGCCGATGAACGAGACCTATCCGTTGGAGCGCATCGCCGAAGCCTACGAGCACATGATGAGCGGTAAGGCACGCTTTCGGGTCGTTCTCACAATCGGACAGTAGCTCGATTAGCGCGGAACCAAATTGTCCGCCAATTCATTGATGTAAAACTCAACAAATGTGTAGCCCTGATGGCGGTCGCCTTTCGACTTGCCTGCCGGCACAATCCTCGTCGCGTCGGCGCGGTCCCTGGGATCAAGGCCATGCGCCTTCTCCCACGTGTCCGGTATGCCGTCATTATCGGTATCTACTGGTGCTTTTCCGGGAGTGAGGCCTTCCAGGAGCCATTCGTTTGTCGGCTCCAGAGGCGCGTTTCGGCCCCACGCGCCGGACTTGTTCTTGACTTCCTCAATGGTGCGTTTGGTCACGCGGTCTCTCGGCCAGCACCCGGCCTTGGCGAGGACTAGGTCGTATACTTCCTTGGCGTCAACCGTGTGAACCGGCGGTGCTTTGGCAGCTTGTTCGAGTTCACGGCCGTTGTTGTTGAACTGAATCCAGCGCGGCATGCCCTTGCCGTACTTCCAATGCCGCGGATGGCCCTGGTAACCCCAGTCCTCGAAGTAATTGTCCTTCACGTAATAGTCCATCTCTGGTGACAGGGCGTAAGGATACATCCTCTCCAGAGTCTGCGGGCCGCGCTTGTAGTAGTTCTTGTGGAGATTCACCGGGCTGCGCGCCCGGTTACCGTGACCGTCGTCGGTGTAGCCGCCGCGGCAGTTGTAAACGAGGTTGTTGCAGAAGTCGCCCGCCGCGTTTTGCCGGTAGGGGGCCAAGCAGGGGACTCGTCGCGCATGATGCGCCCAGAGGTTGTGGTGCACCGACACGGCGCCGTTGTCCTCCGCCGCGGAAATGATCCCGAAATTGTGCGCTCCTTTGTCGTGGCCCTTGTCGTCGGACTCTTCGACCGAGCACCACTGCACCGTGACATCGTGGGCGTGATAGAGGTCGATCACCTCGTCGTTGCCCCAACTGAGCGACAAATGGTCGAGGATGATGTTGTACGTTCCTGTCTTCTTGGGTCCGAGGCCGCCCATTTGGATGCAGTCGCCGCCGCTGCCCTTGTCGCGATTCCTGCGGACGCGCAGATGGCGAATGATCACGTCGTGCACGCCGTGATCGTAACTGGAAATCATGCCTTCAATCGTAATGCCCGCTCCCGGCGCGGTCTGGCCGGCGATCGTGATATAAGGCTTGGTGATGCGGATGATTCCTCGGATGACGCCGCTGACTTCGAAGACCACGATGCGCGGCCCAGCCGTTGCGCACGCTTCGGCCAAGCTACCGGGTCCCGATGGGTTGAGGTTGGTTACCTTGATGACCTTGCCGCCTCGTCCGCCGGCAGTCACGGCTCCCCAACCCTCAGCGCCGGGAAACGCTTTTACATCAGGGCTTTTCGCTCCAGTTCCAACCGTAGAGTCGTTCGACCATGCGGCAAGCAGGCAGACACCTGACGCTGAGGCAAGGAAGATTGCTTTCATGATTGCTCCTAAACTGAACAACTCAGCAGCGGCGGCGGCAGTGAGGAAGTGTGAAATGTGTATCGAGTTCCATGTTTCTACCTGGACGATAGGCGTTTAATGGTGACCTTGCCGCGGGCGCGGATTTGCATTTTCAGCTCGTGACCCCTCAAGAGCCTCATGCCGATCAGTGGGTCAACGTCTGCTTCAGCTACAAGGACGGTACGCACTTTGCGTCCCAGACCAATTTGCCCAAATACACTTGGAAAACGCACGTGCTGCCATCGGCCAGTGTAGCAGAATCGCCGCTTTGCCAGCGCAGGCCCAATGTCGCGATCAAAGCCGGCGGCAACGTGAGTGCCCCGGTATACCCCGAGTCGATGACGGCTTCAATCTCTTGCTTGCGGCCCCGCTGGCCCCTGACCTTCAAGCGAATGCGGGCTTCATCGGATTTGACCGCGCCGCTAATCATGGCAATTCCCGGCGTACTTGTCGGCCGCCGAAACTGTGGGTGGTCGTATAGCCTATCCGCACCATCCAAATTTGCGCCTCGGGTAGGCGCGCACGCAGTTTGATGCCTGCCTTCATCTCATCGGCCGCGATCTCGTACTCGCCGGTTTCGATGTCGATGGCGAGAAACTTGCCGACATCCTTGCGTGCGAGCTTGGGAAGAATATCCTTCTCGTAAATGGCATCGCCACGCCTCGCGAACTCTTCGTTGCTATAACGGGGTTTGACGGAATCCATAATCACCCTCCCAGTCTCCGCGTTCGCTACAAGCTACTGGCGCCCGCCGGCCCCAACCTATTGTAGCACCGGCGGGTCAAGGATTCACAGTCGGTCCGCTCGTTGCGATCCGCTCCCGGCAAGGTCCTGGAGATGACTGAACAATCTCTCTTGATTCGTCCGCCTTTGCAGAAGAAGATTAGACTATGAATCAACTCAGCCCCGAAGTCGTGGCCATGATGCGTGAGGCCGTCAAGCACGCCTGCACTGGGAAGGGTGACCCGGAGATCCTGCGCAGGGTCCACGAAGAGGCAGTCAAGATTCGCGAGGAAGTCCTGAAGAAGCACGGTGTCCTCGACATTGCCGTTCCCGCGATCCGTGAACTTCGGGACTCTGAATGAAGTACATCCTTGACTCCTCGGTGGCCGTGAAATGGGTCTTGGTCGAGCCGTATTCGGACAAGGCCAATCTCCTGCGGGATGACTACCGCAACTCGATCCACGAACTCCTTTCCCCGGAGGTCGGCCCGCCTCATGGGGGAAGAAGTGCTTAACGAGCGAGGCGACCGATTCCGGTAGGGCCGGGGACGTGGCTTGTCGTTCAGTTCTTGCGGTGAGGATGAACTTGATCCTCGCCGCCAAAGCCCAGCACTCGGAGTATGATTAAAGAGGCGTTCAGACACGTGACGCCAGCGTGAAGGGCGTTAGGAGACAAGCTCATGGCAACACTCAAGAGAATTGAGATCAAAGGCTACCGCTCCATCAAGGACGCGAACCTTGAACTTCGCGAGCTCAATGTACTCATCGGTGCTAACGGTGCCGGAAAGAGCAACTTCGTTTCGTTCTTCAAGATGCTGAACGAGATGATGGCTGGCCGGTTGCAGGAATACGTCGGCAAGACGGGACGGGGGCAATCCCTCCTTCATTTCGGACCCAAAGTCACGCCGCAGCTTGAGGCCGTTCTTGAGTTCGAGGAACACGATAAGTTCGACACTTATTACATGCGCCTCTTTCATGCAGCAAACGATATTCTTCTCTTCGCCGATGAGACACTGGACTACAAAAGGGAGGGCTGGAGCGGGCCGCACAATGCACCGTGGTCACTTGGGGCGGGTCATGCCGAAACCCGGATCGGGGAGTTCGCGACGCAAGGCAACCAAACGGCCAGAGCCTTTCGCCGCATTCTGAACGATTGCCGCGTCTATCATTTTCATGATACCTCACCCGAGGCTCGGATTCGACTTTCTTGCTACATCAACGACAATCGGTGGCTGATGCCGCACGCGGGGAACCTCGCTGCCATGCTCTACGCCTATCGCCAAAGATTTTCGATGGTGTACGACCGCATCGTCTCAACTATGCGAAAGATACTACCGGAGTTCGGTGACTTTGAGTTAGGGCCAAGCCGTCTCAATCCGAATGACATCATATTGGATTGGCGCAAACTGGGCTTTGACTACCTGTTCGGACCACATCAGCTTTCAGACGGCACGATTCGGGCGATGGCATTGTGTACCCTCTTCCTCCAACCGGAGGAATTCCTGCCCGATGTCATCATTCTTGACGAACCTGAATTGGGACTGCACCCGAACGCTCTTGAAATTGTGGCAGGGTTGATACGTGCGGCATCAGCGAAGACTCAGGTCATCGTGGCGACTCAATCGCAGACCTTCCTGAATTTCTTTGAACCGGTTGAGATCGTTACGGTTGAGTGCCAAAAGGGGCAGTCCAGGTTTGAGCGCCTTGACCCTGTGAAGCTCAAGGACTGGTTGGAAGACTACTCGATCGGCGAGTTATGGCAACGGAATGTCGTCGGGGGAGGGCCGTTGCCATGAGGCAACTGAACATCTTCTGAGAGGGGCAAACGGAGCAAGGCTTCTGTACGCAGGTGCTGCAGCCACATCTATTCCCTCAAAGCGATGGACTGATCCACACCTTGGCCGTTGGTGAAAAGGACCACCACCATCTGTACGGCCTGGGCACCAAGAAGAAATACATGGGCGACAAGGGGGTTCGCAAATTCATTTGCAACACGATCAAGCATCGACAAGGAAAGAACGTCTATTTCACAACCTTCTTTGACCTGTATGCCCTGCCGAATGATTTTCCTGGCAAGGCTGCGAATGTCAGGAATCCGGCCAATCCAACTCCGTACGTGGTTGCTTTGGAAGATGCGTTTCGGCTTGACATCAACTACTACCGTTTCATCCCCTACCTCCAGCTTCACGAATATGAAACGATGCTGTTTGCCGATCCCGATGCCTTCCGAAAATCGTTCGAGAATTGCGAGGATGAGATTCAAGAGCTCAAAGCGATTGCCACTTCGGAACCAAACATTGAACACATTAACGACGGAAAGGACACGGCTCCCTCGAAGCGCATTATCGAAGTGCTCCCAGGATATGATGGTCGGAAGTCGTCGGCAGGGCCGGACATAGCCGCCTTCATTGGCCTCGCCAAGATTCGGGAGAAATGTCCACACGTTCATTCCTGGCTGCTTCAACTCGAAGGCATCAAGTGGGAGGCGTAGTCACCGGGTGCCACCTCAACTCTTGAAATGTCGCCTGTACCATGTCCTCGTCGTCTCATGGCGGAAAAAAAACATACGCGAGCGGCATAAGCCCGACGTGACTTCTCGGCGGCGCCGTGCCTGCACGCCACAGGTACGCCTTACTGATCTTTTCGGCCGCCATTTGCAGGTAGTGCAGTATATGGCAATTGTGAACACCCGCACGCCGAAGCAGCACGGTCGGATTTCGCCTGCTCCCACCAGAGTTTCTGCGCGTCGTTCATTTGCGCCTGCGCGGGCGGCCGCCGCTGATCTCCTGGCTGCCTTTTAGAGTCCAGCCTTGTGGAAGGGGCAGCGTGCCTTGCCGGACCTGCTCCCACTGCTTGGGCGTGACGTCGAAGACGATGAGCTTGTGTTCGTTAGGGGCGCCGGAATCGACGCCGAAGTCGATGGGCTCCGGGCTTGCTGTGCCGGTGATGGCCTCGTTGACTTCCACGAGTCGGATTTCGTTGGGCAGCGCGCCGGTGGGCAGATAGTGAATTGCACGGATGCCCGGATCTGTCTCTTTATGCCGCTTGGCGTAAGTTGCAGCTATCGAGTCTCTATTGAATGTTGCTGTGGGCACGGCCTTCTCTCCAGTTTGTTCGCAATGGTGTCCTATTGGCCAGCGCCGCGAACCATCCCATTCATTGTAGAGATAACTTAATACCTGTTCGCACGAGTTGTCACAGTCGGTAAGCGAGTCCTGGTCACCGGTGGCAATAAGGGCATCGGCGAGGCCATTGTGAAATGCCTTGTCCCCGGCATGCCTGCTACAATTGACCTTCGGTTCGCCTTTTGGCAGCATAAGCTGCTGTTGTTTCTTCGGGAGTGGAATTCATGCCGTCCTCTTTCCAAGGCGGATACCGTTTGTTCTTTGCCTTGTGGGCGTTGCTCACACTTGTCGGCGTATTCGCGTCGTGGCTGGTTCCATCGACCGCACAGTCGCCGCAGGATGCCGGCCCCGCGAAGTCCGCGCGCACGCCTTGGACGACGTCGCGCGTCGTCGGGTCGCCCGATCCGCCGCCGCCTTTCAAAGTGGTGCGGGCTTTTCCAAACCTGAAGTTCAAGGAACCATTGCTGATGGCGCGCTATCCGGGCGGCGACCAGCTGATTGTCGGTGAATTCGCCGGCGTTCTGTATTCGTTCCAGAACACGCCGGACGCCAAGGCCGAGCTCTTCTTCGACTTGCGCAAAGAGCTTAAGACGATGCACCTGCTCGCCGGCGCGGATGGCATTGAGGCACTCTATGGACTGGTCTTCCACCCCGATTTCGAGAAGAACCGGCAATGCTTCGTCTGTTACGTCTTGAAGGGAAAGAAACGCCTAAACGATGGCACGCGCGTCTCGCGCTTCACAGTCACCCGGACCGACCCGCCGCGCATTGACCCCGCCAGCGAGGAAATCGTGCTCACGTTTCTCGCGGGCGGGCACAACGGCGGCGACCTTCACTTCGGCAACGACGGCATGCTCTACATCTCGACCGGCGATGGCGCCGGTCCGAATCCGCCCGACCCTCTTAATACGGGTCAGGACATCTCCGACCTTCTTTCCTCGATCTTGCGCATCGACGTGGATCATCGCGACCCCGGCGAGCCGGGCGGCGTTAGCCCCCGGAGGAACTACGCCATCCCCAAGGACAATCCGTTCGTCGGCATGAAAGACGCGCGGCCGGAGGTTTGGGCCTATGGCTTCCGCAACCCGTGGCGCATGAGCTTCGATCGACAGACCGGCGAGTTGTTCGTCGGCGATGTGGGCTGGGAATTGTGGGAAATGGTCCATCGCGTCGAGAAGGGCGGCAACTACGGCTGGTCCGCCATGGAAGGGCCGCAACCCATCATGCCCAATAAGGTCGGGCCGACGCCGATCCTCCCGGCGCTTATCGAATTGCCGCACACGATCGCAACCAGCGTCACCGGCGGCTTAGTGTACCGCGGCAAGAAATTCCCGGAGCTCTACGGCGCTTACATCTTCGGCGACTGGGAAACCCGGCGCCTGTGGGCCGCCCGCTTCGCAGGGGACCGCACCAAAGAAATGCCGGAGATCGCGCGGCCATCAGTGCGCATCGTCGCATTCGGCGAAGACAAGGACGGCGAAATATTTTTCCTCGACCACGAAGGCGGCACGGTCCACACGATTGTGCGCAATGACGGCGTCGCCAAGAACAATGAGTTCCCGACGAAACTTTCTCAGACCGGCCTGTTCGAGAACGTCAAGAAGCACACGCCCGCGCCCGGCGTGATCCCGTTCGCGGTCAATAGCCGGCAATGGCAGGACGGCGCGACGGCGGAACACTGGGCCGCCTTCCCGGGCCTGTCGTCCGCCACGCTGCACGCGACCGCCAAGCCGATCCCCGGCATGGTGTACTGGCACAACTTCCGCATGCACTTCCCCAAGGACGCGGTGCTTGTGCGAACCCTTTCTGTAGGTCAGGCTTTCCAGCCTGACGGCAGCGCCAAAAGTCAGGCTGGAAAGCCTGACCTACGCGCCCGGCGCGTGGAGACTCAGCTATTGCACTATGACGGCGTCGACTGGCGTCCCTACACCTTCGCCTGGCGCGACGATCAGTCGGACGCCGACCTGATTCCTGCCGAGGGCGCTGAGAAAGAAGTGCGGCCCATAAATCCGAAATCCGAAATCCGAAATCCGAAACAATCTCGAAGCACAAAGCAAGAAATCCAAAACAAGTTTCGAGTTTTGGATTTCGAATTTGTTTCGGATTTCGATATTCGAGATTCGGATTTGACGCGGCTTTGGCAATTCCAGAGCCGCAGCCAGTGCATGATGTGTCACAACAACCAGTCGGAATATGCGCTGGCGTTCCTACCGGAGCAACTCAACCGCTCCGGACCGGACGGACGCAATCAGCTCGTTTGGCTCACCGAAGCGGGCTACATTCGCCGCGCCGGCAAAGACGGCAAGCCGCTGCTGCCGTTTGACGCCGCCTCGGCCGCGCGGGAAAAGAAAATTGCGGACCCGGCCGACGTCGCCCAGCCGCTCGAAGCGCGGGCCCGCGCCTACCTCCACGCCAACTGCGGCCATTGCCACTTCGAGCACGGCGGCGGCTCTGTCGCTTTGCGGCTGCAGTTTTCCGTCCCGCCCGCCGAGATGAAGGCCATCGGCGTCCGCCCCACGCGCGGCGACTTCGGCCTGGAGGACGCGTACATCATCAAGCCGGGCGACCCGTGCGCGAGCACGTTGTATTACCGCATGGCCAAGTTTGGCCGCGATCGCATGCCCCACATCGGCGCCGAACACCCGGACGAAGCGGGCCTGAAACTCATCGAAGACTGGATTGCCGGCCTGGCGCCGGTCCGGCCCGGTCCGCCGAACCTTTCGGGACCGTTTGACAAACTGGTATCCGAACCCAGGTCCGCGCTGATGCTCGCGCGAAAGCTCGGCCTGGGCAAGTTGCAAGCTGCAGAGCGCGCACAGCTTTTGGAAGCTGCGGCGAAGCTGCAGCCCGGCCCGATGCGCGACCTCTTCGAAGGCTACTTACCCCAAGGCGCGGAGCGGAAACTCGGCTCCAGTCCCCGGCCACGCTCCATCCTCGCGCTAACGGGCGACTCCGGCCGCGGCGAGAAACTCTTCTGGTCTGAAGCCCTCAAATGCGGCAGTTGCCACAAGAACGGCGAGCGTGGCACCCCGATCGGGCCGGACCTCACGACCATCGGCAAGCTGCGTGCGCGTGATGATTTACTGCAAAGCATTCTGGAACCGTCGCGACGCATCGAGCCGAAGTTCGCCGCCTATATCGCCCAAACCGACGATGGCAGATTGCTGACCGGCCTCTTAGTTAAACGCGACGAGAACGAAGTGGTGCTGCGCGACGGCCAAAACAAGGAACTCACTCTCGCGGCGAAGAACGTGGAAGCACTACGCCCCGCCCGCCTGTCGCTCATGCCCGACAATCAGATGGCCAGCCTGACCGCGCAGGAAGCGGCGGACTTGCTTGAATACCTGGCTGCTCAAAAATGATCACATTTGGCCTGGAGCAGACAACGCATAGAATCGGCCAAGAAGATTGATAATCGAGTGCCCGCACTGTACAAGTTATGAGCGAGGTAACCCAGATCGTGCGGAGGGCGCATGGCCAAGGCCGAACTCATTCCCGTCGAGCGCATCGAAAAGGCAATCCTACTGATCCGCGGTCACAAGGTGTTGCTCGACCACGATTTGGCCAAACTTTATGGAGTTTCGACGAAGCGCCTCAATGAGCAGGTTCGGCGAAACCGCGGGCGGTTTCCTGAGGACTTCATGTTCCAGTTGACCGCACATGAGGCCGAGGCTCTAAGGTCGCAGATTGCGACCTTAAAGAAGGGGCGCGGACAGCACCGCAAATTCGCCCCTTATGCCTTCACCGAGCAAGGTGTAGCGATGCTCTCCAGCGTCTTGAACAGCGAGCGCGCCATCGAAGTGAATATTGCCATCATGAGGCATTCGTGAACCTACGACGCGTCCTGGCATCTCACCATGATCTGGCTCAGAAGCTGGCAGAGTTGGAACGAAGATTTGGCGAGCATGATGAAAAGTTTCAACTCGTATTCGAGGCAATCCGCCAGTTGATGCTTCCGCCTCCAGATCCGGCAAAAAAACGACATATCGGCTTCGCAAGGGATTGACGGCGAAGAGGACATAATGCGCGAATAAGCGTACGCCCGCACTGACGAATCCCCGCAGACATCGTTGCAGTATCGCGATAAAATATACCTGTACGCGGGGATATTGGGGCCTGCGATTATGGCGATGAGGGCGTCATACGGACGTCTGAATTCGCCGCCATGAACGAGCGCGGGTGCACCCATGTCCCAGCAAGAAGAAGTGCTTTATGAGCAGAAAGAGTGGCTCCGTGTCACCCTCTCCAGCATCGGCGATGCGGTCATCACCACGGACGCCCAGAGCCGCGTCACCTTCCTCAATCCTGCCGCGCAGACATTGACCGGCTGGACCCAGCAGGAGGCCGATGGCAAGCCGCTGGGCGAGGTATTTCGGATCGTCAACGAGGAGAGCCGCCAGCCGGTAGAGAACCCCGCCGTCAGGGCCCTGCGCGAAGGGCTGGTCGTCGGTCTGGCCAATCACACGCTGCTCACCTCCAAAGACGGAACCGAACGGCCTATTGACGACAGCGCCGCGCCGATCCGCAACCGCAACGGCGAGATCGCCGGCGTTGTCCTAATCTTCCGGGACATCAGTGAACGCAGGCGCTCCGAGCGGGCGGTGCAGAACGCCCTGGACTTCGCTGAGAGCATAATTGACACCCTGCGCGAGCCGTTCTTAGTGCTGGACAGAGATTTGCGCGTGCTGGGGGCCAACCGCTCCTTCCATCTAGTTTTCCAGGTGACTCAGGAAGAAACACAGAGCCGCTACGTCTATGAGCTGGGCAACCGCCAATGGGACATCCCCAGATTGCGGACGCTGCTGGAGGATATCCTGCCCCAAAATCACGCCTTTCAGGACTTCGAAGTCGAACACGAATTCCCGAACATCGGCCGCCGCATCATGCTGCTCAACGCCCGCCGGGTGCGTGGGCTGTCCGACTCCCGCGAGTTGATCCTGCTGGCCATCGAGGACATCACCGAGCGCAGGCATTCGGAGGCACGAATCGAGGACAGTGAACTGCGCTATCGCAAGCTCTTCGAGACTGCCAGGGACGGCATTCTCCTCCTCGATGCCGACACCGGCAAGATCACCGAGGCCAACCCGTTCATGTCGGAGATTTTAGGTTATGCGCCCGAACAATTGCTGGGCAAGGAGCTGTGGGAGATCGGCCTGTTCCAAGACAAGGCGTCCAGCCAGGCCGCCTTTCGGCAGTTGCAAGAGCGTGGTTACATTCGCTACGACCATTTGCCGCTCCGATCGGCGGACGGGAAGCAGGTGGACGTCGAGTTCGTCAGCAACCTCTACCAGGCTGACCACCAACCCGTGATCCAATGCAACATTCGCGACATCACCGAACGCCGCCAGTTAGAGTGGGCGCGGGCTCAGGCGCAAGCCTCGGCGGATCTCCATCGCCGCAAGGACGAGTTCCTGGCAATGCTCTCCCATGAACTCCGCAACCCGCTTGCCCCGATCCTGAATGCCGTGCAACTTCTCCGCCATCACGTCGGCAGCGAGACGCGCATTCAGGAACAGGCCCGGTCCATCATCGAGCGCCAGGTGGGCCTGTTGAGGGCCCTCGTCGATGAGTTGCTGGAAGTCTCCCGCATCACGACCGGCAGGATCAGACTCCACTACGAGAACGTGGACATGCGTGGCGTCGTGGACCGGGCGGTGGAGTCGGTTCGCCCCCTGATCGACAAGCGTCGCCACCGGCTCACCGTGTCGCTCCCCGCGGAACCGATCTGGCTTCATGCCGACTCGACGCGCCTCGAACAGGTGGTGGTCAACCTCTTGACCAACGCGGCCAAGTACACCGACGAAAGTGGCCGCATCGCGCTCATCCTTGAACGAGAAAGCGACGAAGCGGTGCTGCGCGTGCGCGACACCGGCGTCGGCATCGCGCCCGATCTCTTGCCCCGTATCTTCGACCTCTTCACGCAGGCGGAACGGTCGCTGGACCGCGCGCAGGGCGGCTTGGGTGTCGGCCTGACCGTCGTGCAAAAACTCGTGGAGATGCACCGGGGAAAGGTGGAGGCGTATAGCGCGCTCGGGCGCGGCAGCGAGTTCGTCGTGCGCCTGCCTGTCGTGCCACCTCCTGGCCATAAACGACAAGCGCCCGTCGAAGCAGCCCAGCCACCCGCCCACCCCTTGCATGTGCTGGTGGTCGATGACAACGTGGATCAGGCCGACAGCGCCGCTCTGTTGCTGCGGATGTCCGGACACGAAGTCCGCGTGGCCTATTCCGGGCCGGCCGCACTGGAAGCCGCGATTGAATACCGACCCGACATCGTGCTGATGGACATCGGCTTGCCGGGGATGGACGGCTATGAAGTAGCACGGCATCTGCGTCAGCAGCCGGCCCTTAAGGACACGATGCTGGTCGCCGTGACCGGTTACGGGCAGGAGTCCGACCGCCGGCGCTCCCAGGAGGCGCGTTTCGATCACCATCTGGTTAAGCCGGTCAACCCGCAGGAACTGGAAGGAATCTTGGCGCTGGTGGCGAAGAAGCTTTGATGCGGCAAATGGTGGTGTATGCCGAGGCGTTTGAGCGCGATGCCGACCCAGAGGATTTTCGCCTGGAAGCGCTGATTGCGCATGAATGCGGGCACCAGCGCTTGCATCGTGATCTGAAACTACGGTCTCCAGATAGGGTAGTTGCCCAGTCTCTCGGTCCATGGGTTTCACGACAGGCGAACCTCCCGAAGTCAGTGCACGCAAGGCACGGGATTGCTCCCATGCCTTGCAGAAGCCGTGCTGGTCACTTACGTCGCGCCAACTTGTAGAGATCGCTTTCCGGGCTTCATGAGATACATGATGTCGTTTTTGGCAGCGTATCTTGTTGCCCAAGATGAGGCCGGCGGCGGTCGAGGTTGTCAGGGCGCTATGGCGGCGCGCTTCGCCAGCCGTCCCGCGGCCGCCTGGGCTTCTTGCATGAGCCGCAGGTCGGTCGGCCCTTTGGCGAGCTTTTCCAGCAGCCGGCGGGCTTCCAGGTTGCCGATGTACTCGAGCGCTTCCACTGCACGGATCTGACGGACGGTCTGGGCTGAGAGGCGGGCGTTGTCGAGCCGATCCACGAGCGCTTCCAGCCGCCGCTTCGTCTCCAGCGACGTGTTGCCGGCCAGTGCCTTTCGGAGCGAGTGCAAGGCGTTTTCCCCAAGCGCTACGAGTTCGTTCGTTGCCTGGTCGCGGACCTGGAACTGGTCGCTGTCGAGGTCCGCAATCAGGCGTTCGACTCGATTCCTGTCGATGGGCGGAATGCTCTGCAGTTGCTTGCCCAAAAATGCAACTCCGCGCTCGGGCGAGAGGACTAGCCGGCACAGGGCGGCATGACCTGCTGCCGCATCCCCGGCGAGGTCCTTCCAGTCCGCTTCGAGGTCCGCGGGCGAGCGCTCGGCGACGGTGCGCTGCCGGCTGGTGAACCGGCTTACGTCCCAGATGTTTGCGGTCATGTCGAGGCCGCCGGATATGAGTTTGCGGCCGTCGGGGGAGAAGGCGACGGACAGCACCCAGCCGCCTTTGAAGGGATCGACCAGGGGGCCGAATCGGCCAAGCTCCTTGCCCGAGGGCAGATCCCACAGGCGCACCGTGCCATCCATGCTTCCCGAGGCCTGGGTTCGGCCGTCGGGCGAGAACGCGAAATCGCAAAGATCGCTCTTGTGGCCGGTCAGCTTGGCGCGGACGCCGCCCGTCGCGGCTTCAAGCAAGCAGATTTCGTGGCCGCTCGAGTGGACGACGGTGCGTCCGTCCGTTGTTTGAGACACCTGCTGGCCGAGCCTGCCCACCACCAGCCCATTCAGCGGGGAGGGGCGCTCCTTGGCACTTGCCACGTCCCAAACGCGGATGACATCCGGCATGATGGTCAACCTCTCCACTCCGTCGCCGCGCTGGGGTGTGGGAGGGTGTCCCGTGGAGATAAGCGATTTGCCGTCGGGCGAAAATGTCAGCGTTTCGATTCGTAGTTGTTTTTCGTCGCCGTGCAATTCGCGGACCAGCTTTCCAGTGGCAAGCTCAAAGATCCCGATGTGCCGGTAGCCGCCGCAAGCGATCACTTTGCCGTCCGGCGATATGGCGAAACTTGCCCCGTCCGCCGGGAGCGTGCGCACTTTTTCCCCTGTGCGCCGATTCCATACGATGGCTACAAACTTGTCCGTGGTTTCCCTTTTCACTGTCACGACGAACGTATTATCCGGCGAGAAAGCGATTTGGCTGAACGTGTTGTTGCTTGGTTCCCCCGGCTGCAGTTTCGCATCGTCCAAACCCAGCCGGAGCACTTCTTTTCCCGTCTTCACATCCCAAATCCGCGCGGAACCGTCCCAGGAAGCCGTGGCAACCGACGCGCCATCCGGAGAATACGCGACGGAAGTCACGCGATTGATGTGGCCCTTCAGCGAATGTATCGGAAGGCCCGCGTTCCCAGTGATCTTCGCGTCGGCAACCGTTGGCTGGTCCGCGGGCTTAGCCTCTTGGTTTGGCTTCACTCGTTTGAGCGTCATCAACAGTAGTTTCGAGCCTTCCTTTGAGGCAAGTTCGGCGGGCCTCGTGATTTTCCCCGGCTCGTTCGACATGCACAGTTTGAGTACGTCGCCGTCCAGCTCGTAGATGGCGGGATTGGTCTTGTCCTTTTGCTCGCCATCGAGGGCCGTCAGGTCGATCGCCTTGGGCTTCTTGGTTGGATCCAGCTTGACGCTGAAGTCGCGTTTGCCGGCCACGCCGACTAAACTCAGTTGGTCCTTGTCGAAGACGGCTTGAACGCCCTTGAGGTTGTCCGTGGCTGTTCCATCGGACACAACTTCTGTCACATCCCACGTCCCTTGCAGTAATTCCTTGTCCGTCTTGACTTCGGGCTTCTTTGGCGCCTCGTCACCGATGAGCGCGACGGGAGCGCTTTGATCCGTCGGTGTTGCGTGCAGTGCCGGCAGCGCGGCGGCGCCGATGCCGGCAGCCGCCAGGGCCGCCGCCAGAAGAACAGCTGTGGCGATCTTGACCTTGGTCAGGAACATGGCTTTCATCACTTCGTCTGTCAAGGCTGCGACGTTGGCGGAAGCCGCAATCGACACCATTTTTCCAGCAGCCACCGCACCCGCAGTTTTAACCGTTGCAGCCACAAGTCCCGGCGACGGCGTAGCCGAGGCCAGACAGTCGGACAAGAGAACCGGCCAGAGCGCGACCGACCAGACGAGGCCGCGTCCCCTCAGGCGGCCGGCCAAAGCATCGCGTGCTTCTTCCAACCGCCGCCGGAGCGTGCTCTTGCTCCATCCCAGTTGGCTGGCCGACTCCTCCTGTGTCCGCCCTTCCAAGTAGCACAGGATCAATGGCAGCCGCCACTTTTCCGGCAGCTTGCACAGTTCGGCATCGAGGACGGCAAGCAGCTCATCCGCGCTGAGATCGGCCGACCGCTCGATTTGGGTCAGCGCGGCCCCCGACTCATGACGGCGACGCCTGGCTGCTCTTTGCCTCGCCTGCAGAGCCACCCGGTGGGCCACGCCGTGCAACCAGCTCGCCAAAGAGTCGTGCTTACGGACAGTGCGAAGTTTCTGAGCGAGCAGGAGGAAGGTGGCCTGAAAGGCGTCTTCAGTTTCTTGGGGTTGCCCCAAAACCCGCCAGCTAACGCGATAGACCATCGCCCCATGGCGGCGCACGATGGCCTCAAAAGCCGCCTCCTCACGCCGGGCGAGAAACTGCTCGACCAATTGACGGTCGGTCAGCTCGTTCAAAGTCTCCGCAGCCATCTCGCGGCTAAGCTGCTTGAGAAATGTAGAGAGGTTCGCGGTCGCCACACGTCCCCGCTTCTTGATTGACGCCGATCAGCAATTCTCACCACGGATTACACGGATCAGCACGGATAAGGAATACTGACCAAACACTCTCTATCCGTGCTATCCGTGTGATCCGTGGTTAGAAGAACGGCTCTCTATCAAGATAGTCTTGCGAGCGGGCGGCAATTGTTCAACTTTCTTGCGAGAAACTGCAGACTTTCAGGGCAGCTTGGCTTCTTCGCGGATGGGAAGTATGCGCGTGACGCCGCCGGCGCGGACGAGCATCGCGGCGGGAGGGAGCGCTACCTCGGGAGCATCAGACCAGTTCTCGATGATCTCTTCCGCGATCGCCTTGCGCGGGTCCGGGCCGGGGAAATCGAAGAACCGCATGTCCGGCTGGCCATGGCGATCGCGCGGGAAGCCTTTGTCCATGGTCGAGCCGGTGTAAAATCGGCTCTTGGTCCAGGCGAATTGACCGACCTTCGTGGCCTCCCAGATCTCCGCGCCGGTTTCGTCGAGCAAGCGGTAGTGAAACATCACCTCCGGAATAGTGACCTGAACGCTGCCCGAGTCGTTTTTGAGAACGGCGCTGCCGTCGCGCAACGTGTACGTCAATTTCAGCACCATGTTGTTCGGGCCGATAGTGAAGCCGCCCCGCTGCAAATCGCCGGCCAGCCGTTCGGCAATCTTGGCGCTTGGATTGCGCTGGCCGAGTTGCACCTCGACACGAATCGCTTCCTTTGGGAGATCGAAGTACTTACGATCGGCGGCGGTGAGGACGGCGGCTTTGGTGTCGACCCCGAAGAGCGACGGAGCATACCAGACATAGGGCGTCTTGGCGGCCGCATCTGGGTTCTTCACGGAATACCAGGCACGGCCATCGGGGCTTGCCAAAATGGACGGTCCCGCGCTGCCGAGCGGCATATAGGACTTGGGTGGGGCAAATGTCGCCACTAGGCCGATCGCGGGATCGAGCACTTCGAGGCGGGAATGCTCGTAATTTGGCTGGATCGAGCCGGCGAGCAAAAGACGCTGCGAACGCCATTGCAAAAACTGCAGTCGGCCGATGCCGAACGGAATCTCGACCGGCGTGCCCGTTGAAAGGTCCCAGATATCGCCCATGAGAGAGGTCGCGCGGCGGCTGGGCGGACCTTGCGCCGGGTCGCGTTCCTTGGGGTCGGGGGGCAAGACCAGCGGCCGGGCCGCGGCGAGGTGTTTGCCGTCCGGCGCAATGCTGACCCCGACGAAGCCGCCGCCCGCGGACTTGGGCCGGCAGCGGCCGTGGCAGCGCCCGGTTTCGGCGTCGATTAAATCGACAGCGTCGGTCCCGCAGACTGCGACCCAGCCGCGCCCCGGGGCAAGCGCGACCGGTCCGGGGTAGCCGCCGTCGACTTCATAGCTTGTCTTGCCGGTGGCTACGTCCCAGGCAGCCATCTTGCCATGGCTCAGCGTGAGGAGCTTGCCGGCAGCCGACCAACCGATCCAGTCAACGCAATAATCCGGACACGGCACGATCGCGCCTTGGTGCTTACCGTCCTGGTCCCAAGCATCAACGCGGTCGTGATTGGCGGGATCGATGACGGCGATGCGCTTGCCGTCCGCAGAAAGCGCGGCCGGCGGAATGTCGTGCGGCTTCATCGAGTCTTGCCATTCATGCGGCGGATAGACCCAAGGATAAAGCAGCCTTTCCTTGCCCACGGCCTGCCCCGTTTTGGGATCGAGCGCATGCCAAAACATCTCTTCCCGGCGCGTCGGCTGCTCCTGGTATTTGGGGCGAAGATCGGCCGCGCTGGTTTCTGCGAACACCGTCGGCCAGGACGGCATCGTGGCGACATCGCCTGGGGTTTCAAACGCCGCGACAGCGGGCGGCATCGTCCAATCCTCGGGCGGTTGCGGCGGACCGACGGCGGCGCCGCCGCGAACGGCCTGTTTGGCAGTGGGCCGGCCCGCCACCGCGGAGAGCTTGGCGCCGCCGCGGTCCAGCACGGTCTTCTCGTCATAGTGGACGCTGCGCAGGGCATGCTTTTTCGCATCGACTTTGAAGATACCGAGCATTTGACCGTTGCCGCCGATGTAGACCGGATCAAAGTCGATTTTGTCCACCACGGTGCCGACGACGGTTTCGACAACGTACCCGAATCCCTCCTCGGCCAACGGTCTGTGCAGGTAAATCGTAGACCCGGCGCCGAACAGGAACGTGTCCGAGATCGGCCCCGGCATGATCTTGCCGTGCATGTGCGGAAGACTGCGACTAGGCGGCACGGGCATGATGGCGCGATCGAGCGTCAAGCGGCCAGTCGCGACGTCCCAGCGTTTAAGCACGGTTTGCTGCGTGACTCCTTGCACGCCTTTGTTCAAGACCTGGGGTTTCTTGGGCCAAGTATTGCTTCGCGGCTCGCGTGACACGCTCGGTCGGGAGTGCATCATGACGACGGCGGCATACAAGTCGGCGCCATCCGGACTGAATGTCATCGACTTGAATTGTAGGAAGTTCATCGGCTCGACGATGGAAATGTGACCGACCTCCTTGCCGTCGGAAGTTGCCAGAAGCGATACTCCAGTCGGTGTCGCGAAGGCGACATACTTGCCTGTCGGGCTGATCGCGCCGAGGGCATTGTGCGGATTGAAGGGGAATTTCGGGTAAGAGTCCCCCACGCGCACAATCGGCTTGCCGAACCGGCTGGCGGGCAGTGGCGTCGATCGTTCGAGCTTGGTGGTGGCCACGTCCCAGACGGAAAAGCTGGGGTCGGGCTTGAACGACATGGCAGCCAGTTTCGTCGGGCCGATGAAGCCGAGCCAGCTCACCGAGCCGTCGAGCTGCAGCTTGGCCGGCTCTTCTTTGTCCTGCGTCCAGACGAAGAGAATGCCTTCGCGCGAGGTGGCGTCGCGTTCGATAGTCACATTCGGATCGGGACTGACCAAAATGCGGCCCTCGGGACTGAGGCACGTGCCCGGCATGCCGGGGTTAACTCGCCAGTTGAAGCCGCCCACCGCTTTGCCCGTACGGATGTCGAAGACCTGCGCCGGCGGTTGCGGCCGATCCTTGTCCACGTATTTGGCGGTCTTTCGGTCATACTCCTTTTCATAGACTTTTTCCTTCCACTGCGGCCCCGGCACGACGAACGGTCCGTTGAGTCCCGCGCAAACCGGCGGCCGGACCACCTCGGCCGCGGGAGTGAGTGGGATCCGTATGTCCAAGTCTGCCGCCAGCGTGACGGGCGGGTTGGGCGGAGTATCGGCTTCGATTTTCCATAACGCCGGTTGCTGCGCAGAGGACAGGGAAATCCAGCGCGGCTTTTCGGCGGCGGCCACCTTGTATTCGACTTTGGGAGAAACTTCGGCGACGATGTTCGGCAACGGCGCCTCGATAATCGCGCCATGGGGACCAAGTTTTTCGCCCGGCCCGCCCCCGTTGGGGCCGCCCACATTGCCGTTGCCGCCGCCGCGCAAGAGCAGGATCACGACGACGAGCGCGCCAACGCCGAGCGCGCCGCCCACGCCGATCCAGAGTTTGCCGCGCGAACTTTCTGGCTCGCGGTCCTTCTTCTTTTTCTTCTTTCTTTTCTCAGACTTGGGCCGCTGCGTCGCATCGTCCTGGTCATCGTCCTTCGCGAGTTCGTTGGCGGTCCGTTCGTCCGCGAACGCAATCGCGGCCGCTGGCGCCGCGGGTTGGGTAGATTTCAGTCGGATAGCCTTGCCGCACCCCGGGCAGCGAGCAATCCCGTCTTCGTTCACTTCGAGCACATTGACAGTCGAGCAGGCGGGGCAGCGCACTTGCACGCTCATGTAGGACTCCGATCCGGTGTCACAGCATTACCTAGAAGCGTCCTAGTATACGCGGGCCAATAGCCTATTGCAAAGTTGTTCATAGGATTCGCCTTGCCGGTGACGTTGGCCGGCAAGTTGCCAGTCGTTCGTAAATGTCGCCGCAGGCCGTAGCGGTTGATCGAAGTACGAGGAATGCCATGAAATCTCCTTCTCACTCGCGCCGCCGCTTTCTCAAAACGTCCCTGGCGGCAGGCGGCGCGCTCGCTTTCGGTTCGGCGCATGCCCAGGACGCGGACCCCGGTTCGCGCCAGGCCACCGGCATCAAGGTCGGCGAAGTGTCGGATACGGCGGCGCTCGTCTGGATGCGCTTGACCGCCGAAGCAGCGCGCCGCGCCCAAGGATACACTCCGAAGGCCGGCGACCAGACCTTGCCCAAGGATGTTCGACCGGACCAGGTGCGCTACGCTTGTCCCGGAATGGAGGGACGTGTCCGCCTGCGCTACGCGCTGCGCGAAGACTTGGCCGGGGCCGTCGCCACCGCCTGGCAAGAAGTGACCGGCAAGACCGATTACACTCATCAGTTCGCACTCACTGATCTTCGTCCCGGCACAACCTATTACTACTCGGCCGAAACGGCGGGCCGCGCCGCCGCGCCGCAGCACAAGCCGCTCCTGGGCCGCTTCCGCACCGCGCCCGCCGCCGACCAATATGCTGACGTCACCTTCACTGCCCTTAGTTGCACCGGCTTTCGCGATCTGGATCACCCGGACGGCTATCATATGTTTCCCGCGATGGCCCGCCTCAACCCGCACTTTTACGTGCACACGGGCGACAACGTCTACTACGACAACGACGACTTCAATGCCAACAACATCGCCACCGCACGCTTGCACTGGCAGCGCATGCACGGGCAACCGCGGCAAATCGCCTTTCACCTGCGCACTGCCGGCTACTGGCTCAAAGACGATCATGACACGCTGGCCAACGACTGCTGGCCCGGCCAGGTGGTCAAGCGCATGTTGCCTCTGACCTTCAACGACGGCCTGGCCATTTACCGCGAGCAGGTGCCCTTGAGCAGGCTGCCGTACCGCACTTTCCGCTGGGGTCGCGGCTTGCAGATTTGGCTCATGGAAGGCCGCGACTTCCGCTCGCCCAACACCCTGGCAGACGGGCCGAAGAAAACCATCTGGGGCGGCGAGCAAAAAGAATGGCTGTTCAAGAGCCTGCTGGCGTCCAGCGCGGATTTCAAAATCCTCATCAGCCCGACGCCGATCGTCGGACCGGATCGGGGCAAGGGTAAGAACGACAATCATTCCAACGACGCTTTTCGCACCGAAGGCAACGAAATCCGCGCATTCTTTCGCAAACACCTGACCGAGCGTTTCCTGGTCATCAACGGCGACCGGCACTGGCAGTATCACTCAGTCCACCCGGAGACCGGGCTGCACGAATTCTGCACCGGCGCAGGCAGCGACGCCCACGCCGGCGGCTCGCCCGGTCTCAACAAGAAGTTTCACCGATTTCATCGTGTATTGGGTGGGTTCCTCTCAGTCAGCATTCGGCGCGAGAAGGACCGCAACACACTGCGGGTGAAGCATCATGACGTGATGGGCAAGGAATTGTACGAGCACGTCTGGCGCGGCTAACGTGGTGCCCAACTTGCCTCTGTGAGTCGCAATTCCGGAGCGTCAATTATTCCGGAGCGTCAGATTTTCCCTTCAAGTGACGCTCCGGAACTAATCCGTAACTTATTTGTATAAAAACACTTACGAACCAATATCGGTCCGGAGCGTCAAGCGTCACGCAGGTACCCCCCCTCCCTTGTATTCATTTTGTCTACTGATATTGTGTTCACTATCCATTTATGGTACAAGTGAAAGAAGAAAGGAGGAGACTTCGCGGACAGCCGCGCGAAACTGACACTTCCGTTCACTTCTTCACCTCTAGCGTTGGAGATTGCCATGCCATTTGTACCCGCCAGTCAAATTCAACCTGAGTCTGTAAGCTGGTTGTTCCCAGGCCGCTTCGCCTTCGAGTATTTGCACATCCTGGACGGCGATCCCGGCTTGGGCAAGACTTTCATCCTGCTTGACCTGTGCGCGCGACTGAGCACGGGGCGAGAGTGGCCCGACGGGTCGGCCGGCCCCGGCGCCTGCGCTTCGGTGTATTTGAGCGGCGAAGACCACCCGCACAACGTGCTGCGGCCGCGTCTGTCCGCCTTGGGCGCCGATCTGGACCGCGTCCATCTTTGGCAGCGTGAGTCCGGGGAGCCGTGGCCGTATCTGCCGTCGCGGCACGGCCTGTTACGCGACACCATGGCGGAGCGCAAGGCCCGTTTGCTCGTGATTGATCCTTTGTTTGCCTTTCTCGATCGCGACGTTTCGCCCGCAGGCGACCAAGACGTTCGCCGCGCGCTTGCGCCCTTGGCGGAAATGGCCAAAGAGCTGCACTGCTGCGTGATCATGGCGCGGCATCCGAACAAGCGCGGCGGCGGCCGCGCACTCTATCGGGGCAGCTACAGCATCGCCTTCAATGCTCTGTGTCGCTCGACATTTATCGTCGGCCATGATCCGGAAGTAAAGGAACGCGCCGTGCTGGCGCAGGTGAAGAACAACTTCGACGCTCCGCAGCCCAGCCTGGCGTACACGCTCAAATCCGGGTCGAACGGTTTGCCGGAACTCGAGTGGCTGGGGCTCAGCCGATTCACCGACAACGATCTCGTGGGCGGCGGCCCGAACGGCCCGCGCCACCGCGCCCGCGTGTTTTTGCTGCACTTTTTGAAAGACGGCCCACGCCAGGTGTGGGAGATTCTGGACGCCGGCCGTGGCCAAGGCCATTCGCAAAAAACGCTGGAGCGCGCCCGCAAGACCCTCAACATGCGCACAGAGAAGGTGCACGCCAATACTCTGAAGCAGAAAACCTACTGGCTCTTGCCCGGCCAAAAGCTCGCGGAAAACCTCATGAGCGCGGACGAAGCCAAGGTCGCGCGCTGGATGGACCAAGTTGAGGCACGGGCGAAAGCGATGCAAAGGGGCGAGTACGAGTTTGAGGCCGCGTAGCAAAATGGGGAATGAGTCGAGTACCCTGCGGCGCCCACAATCTCTCTGAAAGTGGACATGTTGGGTGGCATGCATGCCACCCAGCCGGAGCGCGCTTTCGTTGCAAAGGATCGGCGAAAGCATGCCACTCGGCGCGCGCTTGATGTGAACCTTACCAAATGTGGTTGGCATCTATGCCACCCAGGACGAACATTACAGAAGTTCCAGATCTCTCAATCGTTTGAGCGCTTCGGCAATCGGCGTATTGTCCACCGCGGCGACCAGGGGCACATACGCGGGCAGGGAGTCCCGGTCGGGCTCCTGCCAGTGCTGGGACATTTCGACATAGACGTTCCAGTCGGCATCCGAGGGGTCGCCGTGGCGCAGGGTCAGGCGTTCGCGCACCACGGCGGGATCGGCCTGGCAGTGGAAGAAGACGAAGGGGACGGCCCACCGCCGCGCGGCTTCCCAGAACCGCCGGCGCTTGCCGTTATCGTAAAAGCTGCCGTCCACGAGCACGCGCTTGCCTTCGAACTGCGCGGCCTCGGCCCGCCGCAGCGTTTCGTGATAGGTCTTCACGTTCCACTCCGTCGAGTAGAGCCGTGCGCGCTCCTGGGTCGGCGTCGGAGTCTCGGGCGACATGCCTGCCAGCTCCTTGCGCACCACGTCGGTGCGAATCCACGTGAAGCCGGCTTCCTCGGCGAGTTGCCTTGCCAGCGTTGACTTTCCCGTGCCCGGCAAGCCGCCGACCAGGACCAACGCCGGGCGTCGCCGCGGCTCGTCCAATTCCGCAAGGGCCAGCAGCCAATGAGCGCGCGCTTTCTGCAAAGCGTCGGCGTGTTCTTCTGTAGAGACTTCTTTCTCCGCGTGCTTCAAGCCTTCGACCTTGCCGCGCACCGCCGCCCGGTACGACGAATAGAACGGCAAGAGCGTCCGGCCCTCGGAGTCGCCGCTGGCTTCGAAGTAGGCGTCGGCAAGCGACCGCGCCAAGTCGGGCCGGCAGTGGAAACGGAAATCCATATACGCGAAGGCCATGTCCGCGACCGGATCGGAGAAGCGCATTTGGTCGTTGAACTCAATGCAATCGATGATGACCAGATCATGGGGTGCAGGCTGGTCGGCAAAAAGGTAAACATGATCCAGGTGCAAATCGCCGTGGGTGTCGCAGGGGACGCCGCGCTGGGCCCGGCAGTCGATCAAAGAATGCAATCGAGCCAAAGTCGCTTCGGTGAGTTGACTCAAGCGATCGAAAACGGGCCGGCTCAGCGTGTTGCCGATGTGTGGGGCGGCTTGCGTGAAATTGTCTCGGGCGTTGCGCGCGACTACGTCGAAACTCCCCAGCGCGGCAGTGCGCATGCTGCGTTCGGCGGCGCAGTGAAATTCGGCGACGCGCCGGCCAAAACGCGCGACCGTCGCCGTATCCAATGCACCACGCAAAAGCCGCTGCTGCAGCGTGGCCGCGGCCGGCAGCCGGCGCATTTTGACCGCCCATTCGACCGCTGCGCCATCAGCCTCAACGCGCAAGCCGCCGGGCCCAGCGACAATCGGCACGACGCCGAGGTAGACCTCCGGGGCGAGACGGCGGTTGAGGCGCACTTCCTCTTCGCAAAAATGCCGGCGTTTTTCCAGAGCGCCGAAATCGAGGAAGCCGAGCTGCACGGGCTTTTTCACCTTGTAGGCGAACGGGCCCGCCAGAAACACCATGGAGATGTGCGTTTGGTGCACCTCGACCGCATCCACCGCAAAGGGATAAGCGGCGGGCTGCGACAAGTCATTTAAGATTCTGGATACGTCCATAGTCAGATTTGAAGTCTACTGATACTCTGGCGATGATCTTCAAAGTTGCGCCCGACGGGAAGAGAGCCTTTCGACCGCTTCTTCACGGGTGCAGCTTTGAATCGAGTAATACGAAACTATGCACTCATTAAAACTTACATGTCTTTGTGTTTTGTTAGGAACCACTTTGCCCGCTTTCGCGCAGCTTGATGCGCCACGCGACGCCTTTGAATTCGATCCGCACCTGACGGGCCAAGGCGAGAAGATGAACTACGGCCCGTTTCTTTCCTACAGCCTCATCAGCGCCAACCGCACCGTCGTCGGCGAAGGCAAGAAGGCCAAGGCCGTGCTTGACTACGGCCTGCGCAAGGGGCTCCCCGAGACCATCATTCTCCGCTCGGTAAATGTGTACCTTGGAGGCAAATACTGCGCCGCATTTGACACGGAAATGTGCGCGTTCCCGGCCGTCTGGGGCGGCGGGTTCCTGAACATCCAGGGCACGAACCTCAATGGCTACAAGGGCGAAACGCTGGCCCACCTTCGCCTGCCAGTCATTATTCAGAATGCGCAAACTCCTGGCTGGTCCGCCGGCGGCGACTTCAGAGACCCGCGCCGTTCTCCCTTTGGGGCCTTGCCGAAGGATGTCGTCCATTTCAAGGGGCTTTATCTAAACGGCTGGAAGACGATACTCTCCTATACAGTTGGCAAATCGAAGGTGCTGGAATTGCCGGGCATGCTGATTCGGGACAAGAGCCAGGTCTTTTGTCGCACGGTGTGGATCGATCAATTGCCGGAGGAAAGACACTTGTTCCTCTGCGATCTCTTCGGCGCGAACAGCATCGAGGAGCAAGCGCCCGGGGGGGGTGCGCCGACGATTGCGCTCAAGCGGGCCGATACGACGCTGCGCGTCGGCGCAGTCGGCGTCAATGCCAACTGGAAACTGTCGGGCAATCGGCTGTCGCTCGTCGTGCCGCCCCGGGGTTTGCCGACGGCGTTCAAGATCTTCATGGCCCGCGACGTCTCTGAAAATCGATTTCGACAAATCATGCGCGAGGCCGGCGCGATCGCGGATTTGCCCGATCTTTGCAAAGGTGGGCCGCCGCGTTGGAAAGACGCCATTACTGTTCACGGCAAGCTCGCGGCCGACGACAAACCCTACGTCGTCGATTCCATTCCTCTGCCGGACAAGAATCCATGGAACTCGTGGATGCGGCCCGGCGCCTTCGACTTCTTCAAGGACGGCCGCTGTGCCCTGTGCACCTGGAACGGCGACGTCTGGCTCGTCTCGGGCCTCGACGCGAAGCTGGAAAAAGTCACCTGGCGACGTTTCGCGACTGGGCTTTACGAACCGCTCGGCCTCAAGATCGTCGAGGACGTGGTCTATGTGCTTGGCCGCGACCAGATCACGCGCCTCCATGACCTGAATGGCGACGGCGAGGCGGATTTCTACGAGAACTTCAACAACGACGGACCGACCGCGCCGTCGTTCCATAGTTTCGCCATGGAACTGCACACCGACCGCGCCGGCAACTTCTACTACGCGCGCGGCAGCCATCGCGTCAAGGAAGGCACGCCCATGCACGGCGGCGTCATCAAGGTTGCCAAGGACGGCAGCAAGGCGGAACTCATCTGCACCGGCTTCCGCGAACCCAACGGCATGAGCGTGGGCCCCGACGACACCGTCACCATCGCCGACAACCAGGGCAACAACGTCCCCACGTCGAAGATCGACTTCGTGAGGCAGGGCGGTTGGTACGGCTATCCCTGGGGACTGACCAAGCCCTATCCCGAGCCGGTGCTGCCTTTGTGCTGGATACCGCACAAGGAAGACAATTCCTCCGGCGGCCAGGTCTGGGTCACGTCCAAGAAATGGGGACCATTCGAAGGCGATTTGTTGCACACGTCTTACGGCAACAGCAAACTCTTTCTCGTCTTTGCGCAACGCGATGGCCCTGCCGACGCAAGCTGCGTCGGCTACGATCCTGCAGTAGCCGACGCTGCCAGCGTCGGGCGACGGATTGCCAATCCGTCCCACGAGAGATTTCAAGGCGGCGTCAACGGCTTTCCGCTGCGGTTCGCTTCGGGCATCATGCGGGCCCGTTTTCACCCGGTTGATGGCCAGCTTTACCTTTGTGGTTTGAAGGGTTGGGGTTCGAACGCCAAGTCGGACGGTTCCTTCGAACGCGTTCGCTACACCGGCAAACCGGTCTATATGCCCAAGGCCCTGTGCGTGAAGAAAGACGCAATCGACATCACTTTCACGCAGCCCGTGGACAAGGCCTCGCTTGACGGCGTCGAAGTCGAGCAATGGACATACGTCTGGTGGAGCGACAAGTACGGTTCGAAAGACTTCTCGATCAAAAACCCCGACAAAGTGGGCCGCGATCCGGTGACGGTTAAACGGGCGACGCTTTCCGCGGACGGCAAAACCGTATCACTGACGATCCCGCGATTGCGGCCGGTGATGCAGATGGGAATTTACCTGAAGAACCTTCGTGCGGCGGACGGCACGCCGATGGCGGCGGAGATTTACAACACGATCAATTACATCCCGTGAATTCCGCAATTGTCGATTCGCAGCGTTCTACATCGCGGCGTTTAAGATCACAATTTGTGATCTTAAAAGAATGCGAGGGCACCGAACGAGCATTGGGTTGAGTTGCAAGATTGGAGGTCACAAATTGTGACCTCCAAGAGCGATTGGAGTGGTTAAAGTCCAAATCACTTGAAGTCACAATTTGTGACTTCAAGTTGGGCGGTTCTCCTTCGGCCAGCCGTTTCTCTCTTGATTCTGTTCACGAAGCTTCTGTGCGGCGCCAGCGAGAATGATACCGAGCAGAACAAGGAGCACGCCGAGAAGTGCGGAATACGTAGTGAATGCGACGAAGAAATCCGGCGTGAATTCCAAAAGTTCAAAGTACTCCATGCTAATTCCTCGCATTGACAAGTCCCGCGTTTCAATTGACGGCTACGCAGCTAGACGCGTTTCCTGGCGCGATGGCGCGTGCCGCCAGGGCCAAGAGCAGCGCGTCCGAGCCGGAGGAGCCGCCGATGCCGTAACCCGCGCCGCAATAGTGGGCAATCTCTTCCTCCAAGGCTTCCACTTCGGGGCCGAGGATGACCTGCCCGGAGCGAAGCACGCGTTCGACCGCTTCGCGGAGCGGTTTTTCCAGATCGCGGTTTTGCGCTTGTACATCACACAGCGGCACACCGGCGCTTCCCTGCATTTCACTCACCAAGAATCTGGTTCGACGGGGCAAGGAATTGCCGCGGCCCGAAAGAATCAAGCCAGACCGCCGGCCGATTTGCGCATCGGCAGGTTGAGAGAGCTGGCGCGCCTTGTGGATAGTGCACGGCTGCTTACCCGATGCCTCAGTCCGAGATAGTGAGGACCTCGCCGCCTGAGGGAGTCACCATTCCCCAAAAGACCTGAGGACTAATGGAAGGCGCCAGGATACGAACGCTGCCATCCCCAAGCCCGATTTGCAGACCGCGCGTGGAACTGGCATTGGGGAGGCGTGGATCGCAGGCGTCGATCGTTGGCCGTACCTGAAACGTTTTGCCGTCGGTGGCGACGCTGACAGGAGGATTGCCCGTCGTGATGGGATAGTAATCGCCCGGCGCGGGGCGCCCGAGCACAGATCCACCGTGCGCGAATGTCGGTGGTTGGTAGGGCGACCATTTGTTGGACGTGCCAATAGTGTAAATGAAAGATGTCCCATTGCAATTCCAAGCGTAATGCTCGGCTAGCCAAATGGTCTGCGACGCGCCATCGCTCATCCGGCTCATCCGCGGATAGAAAGCGAAGAACTGCGCGTTTAACGCGTAGCTCGAGACCGACAAACGGGAGGGGCTGATGTCCCAGCCGATGGCCGGATTGGGAACGCCCATGAAGGATCGAGTGGATTGATGTATGTAGAGATCTGCATTCTAAGATAGGCAAGCGGTGAAGCATCTGGCGGGGGATTGATACGGCGGCGATAGAGGGCGCTATGTTCCAAATAGGGCAGCAATTCACCAAACGTATCGGTTTGAAATGGCGATTCACTATAGATGCTTCCGGGCAGTTTCCCGTTGTGAGTACTGGCAAGGTTTTGGAGGCCCACGGTGATTTGTCTCAAGTTATTATGACTTTCGACCATCATGGCAGCTTCCCGCACCTTCTGGACAGCCGGTAGCAAGAGACCGACCAGAATCCCGATGATCCCAATTACAATGAGAAGTTCCAGCAAAGTCAGTCCTCTGCGCATGAATCACCTCCGGCGACAAATGATCAGTGGAATTCACCGTCGGTGAATCCCACTGACATGCGAGTTGGTTAAATCGTCTGAATCCAAGCTGGCGAAGGGCGGTAACTATGGGATACTTCGTCGATCCATGAGGGATTCAGCCCAGCGGTGTCTTTAGCGTTTGTGGTGCCTTTGGTGTCGAGCGTCACGTTTTGCGCGTGGACTTGGCCGCCGTAAAAGGCAGCAAACACGAATGCAAGCAGATACGGTCGTCGGTGACGTTGCATAGGATGCCTCCTTTGCTGAAGTTGGTCAACAGCGATCTTGAATGCTGGACAATAGGATGGGCAATTGAACAAATGACGTCTAGGGAACTGGGCGACGTGAACTCTAAGTTGAGCAGCAGCTCGGACTGCAAACTTCTGGTGATACTGAGCACGTGGGTTCTTACGGTGCCGCGTGCAGCGCGATTTGCCCCGTTGGTGTTTTAGCGATTCGCCATCTAGGAGCAAGAGCGGCAGTGAAAAACCGCCCTTGTTTCCATCCGCCCATTGCCGCATAATGCGCGCCGAAGAGGCAATTACCCGGTTTACCCAAGCTGACATGCTTAAGGAACGGAGCATGAGCTCGACCCCGTCGGCGGCCGGCGCGAGTTACATTCGCCACGGACCGCATCACCCGGAAATCGAAGGCCTGTTGGCGCGGGTCGCCGATGCACCCGACAAGCGCGTCGAGGTGCTGCAACGCCTGCTCGGCGAAGGCGTGTGCCGGCAGCTTGGCATCTATCCGATGCCGGCGCACTTCAAGATCTCGGTCGTCATACCCGTCTATAACGAAGTCCAGTGGATACGCGAATTGGTCCGCCGCGTCGAGGCGGTGCCCATCCCCAAAGAGATCATCCTCATCGATGATTGCAGCACCGACGGCACTCGTGACATCCTGAGGCAGCTCGAGCTCCGCGGCCACATTGTCCTGTACCAGGAGACCAACCAGGGCAAAGGCGCCGCACTGCGCGCCGGTTTCGCGCGCGCCAGCGGCGATGTCATCGTCGTGCAGGACGCCGATTTGGAATACGACCCGGCCGAGTATCCGCGCCTCATTCAGCCGATCGTGGAAAACCGGGCCGACGTGGTCTACGGCTCGCGCTTTATCGGGGAAAGCCATCGCGTCTTGTACTTTTGGCACTACGTGGCCAACAAAGCGCTGACGATGCTTTCCAACATGTTCACGAATCTGAACCTCACGGACATGGAAACTTGCTACAAGGTTTTTCGCCGGGAGGTGCTGCAAGGCGTGAAGCTAAAGTCGGATCGCTTCGGGTTTGAGCCGGAAATCACGGCCAAGATCGCCAAACGGCGGCCGTCTTGGCGCATCTACGAGATCCCCGTCAGCTACAGCGGCCGCACCTACGAGGAAGGAAAGAAGATCGGCCTCAAAGACGCCTTTCAAGCCTTTTTCTGCATCCTGCGCTACTGGCTGTTTGATTGAGCGTGTTTGTAGGACGGGTCTCCTGGTCCGTCCGGACGGCCCTGGAGAGCCGTCCTACTGATTCCAAGGAAGGAACCTGTCATGCGTCGCGGGATATTCGCGCTCCTCGTTACATTCGCGGTGACACTTACTGAGCAAGCGCATGCCGCGGACTTGCGCTATTTTGATGATGCCGCGCTCCGGGCCGTGCATTTCGTGGACCAGAAGGAAGGCTGGGCGGTCGGCGATGAAGGCGTCATCTGGCACACGATCGACGGCGGGCAGTCGTGGGAGCGGCAAGCGACGGGCGTACGCGCATCCTTGCGCTCGGTGGTGTTCTTGAGTCCATATCTGGGCTGGGCGGCGGGACGCGAGGAATTGCCGCACGGGCGTGGCAGTGTCGGCGTCCTCTTGTTCACAGACGACGGCGGACTTTCCTGGAAGCGCATCTTGAGCAACACCTTCCCCGGACTCAATCAGGTCAAGTTCGTGAGTGAGAAAACAGGATTCGTGTTCGGCGACGGCGCCGACCAGTACGCATCGGGCGTGTTCAAAACGACGGACGGCGGCCGTACCTGGGCGCCGGTGCCTGGGCCACGGGCAACGTCCTGGCTGGCGGGCGACTTTGCTGATGCGAACACGGCACTTTTGGGCGGCGCCTGGAGCCGGCTGGCAACGATGCGCCAGGAGCAATTCAGCGCCGCGGAGGCCGAAACGCTGGGCGGGCGGGCGATTCGCGGCCTGCATATTCTGCCGCGCCGAGCGGTGGCCGTCGGACAAGGCGGCGTGGTGATGACCAGCGTGAGCGCCGGCTCGAAATGGGGCTTCCCGGACTTGAAACTGCCGACTGAGGTATTAGCCAACGTCGATTTCAACGCCATCCATGCTGTCGGCGGCCAAGCCTGGGCGGTGGGACGGCCCGGCACGGCGTTGCTGCATACAGACGACAGCGGCGTCACCTGGAAGCTCAAAAAGACCGGGCAGCCGCTGCCGCTCCACGGCGTCTACTTTCTCGATGAAAAACGGGGCTGGGCGGTCGGCGAATTGGGCACCATTGTCAGCACGACCGACGGCGGCGAAACCTGGAAGACGCAGCGCCAAGGTGGCAAACGCGCCGCCGCTTGCTTCGTCCACGCCGGCAGCGACGACCTGCCCTACGATGCGCTGGCGCATCTTGGGGCCAACGAAGGCTATTTGGTGACCACGCTGCGACTTTCCGCTCCCGATCCCGCGTCGGCCGCCTTGCCGCGCGCCGCCGAGCCGCAGCGCCTGGCCGCCGCGACGCGCCTGGCGGGCGGTGCGGGCGCTGAACTCTTGTGGCAGTTTCCACTACCCATGCACTTGGCCCAAGCCGAGCCCAAGCAGCTTCTGGAATACTGGGACCAAATGCACGCACAGCAAGCAGGCAAGGAGGTGCTTCGTCAGCTCGTTCTCGGCTTGCGCATCTGGCGGCCCGAAGTGGTAGTGGCGGGCCAGCCTTCCAGCGCGAATCCCGGCAGCGCCTTGCTGATCGAGGCACTGTCCGAAGCGGTCAAGCTGGCCGGGGACGCGAAAAGCTTTCCCGAGCAAGTGGAGCAACTTGGACTGTCGCCGTGGCGTGTCAAGAAACTGTATTGTTTGTGGAATAAGAACGAAGGCGGGGCGGCACACGACAATCACGCGCCGCAGCCGCGTTTGGAAGCCAGCGTGAAGGACTTTGCCGCCGTCGCCGCCGATCTCTTCGGCGATGCGGCAGCCGCGGTGCCGCCGCAGCGCCATTACCGTCTTCTTTACAGCGCTGTCGAAGGCGCGGACAACCAAAAGCACCTAATGCACGGCATCGCGATGGCCGTTGGGGATACGCGCCGGCACATCGACGCCGAACAAAACGACAATCCCGAGATACGCAAACAGATACTCGCCCGGCGCAATCTGCTGGTGCTTGCGGAAAACCTGACCGATCCCAGTCAAACCCTGGCTCAGATCGCCCCGGCGCTCGCGGGCCTGTCGGACGACCAGGGCGCCAAGGCCGCCTTTGCCATCGGCAATCAATACGCGCGCAAGGGGCAGTGGCTCATGGCGCGCGAAGCGTTCTTGCTCATGGTGGACCGCTATCCGGCGCATCCCTTGGCCGCCGACGCCTATCGCTGGCTGGTGCGGCACATAAGCAGCAGTGAAGCCCGGCGGCGTCACGAATTAGGGCAGTTTCTCATGGTGTCGAACGTCGCCTTCGCCCAGCATTTCGAAGGGCCCAAGCACTACGAAAAGAGCAAGGAGATTCAGAAAGTCGGCGCCGTCAACCAGACGCGCGACGGCCGCCTTACCTACCTCAGCAGCCGCGACGAAACCCGGCACTGGTTCAAAGGCAGTCTGGAAATCGGCAATCGCCTGGCGGCGTTCGGCCCACTGTACGCCTCTGATCCCTCGATTCAGTTCTGTTTGCAGTCGTCGCGGCGGCAGCTCGGCGAATTCGCCGCTGCCGAAGAATGGTACAAGCGCTTCCAGATGTTCGGCCCGAAAGGCCCGTGGCACGACGCCGCCTCCGCGGAACTATGGCTGTCGAACCGGGGCCTGCCGCCGCCGCGCCGGGTCGGCCTGTGCCGGCTGGCGTCGCAAAAGCCCTACCTCGACGGCAAGTTCGACGATGCGTGCTGGCAGGGACTGCAACCCATGATGCTCGAGAATGCCGCGGGCGACACCGTCAAGGACTATGTGACGAAAGCCTGGTTCACATACGACAACGAGTTCCTTTATGTCGCATTGCGCTGCCAACATCCGGCCGGCAAACACGTTCCGCCGGTCAAGAACCGGTCGCGCGACGCCCATTTGGAAGCCCAGGACCGGGTCGGCATCATGCTCGATCTGGACCGGGATTACTCCACCTATTTCCACTTTCAGGTGGATCAGCGCGGTTGCGTGCGCGAGGATTGCTGGGGCGACTCGACCTGGAATCCGAAGTGGTTTGTCGCCGTTCATAGCACCCAGGACGCGTGGCAGATTGAAGCCGCGATACCATTGGGTGAAATGAGCGCCGACCGCGTGGCGGTCAATTCGGCATGGGCAGTCAATGTGGTGCGCGTGCTGCCCGGTCGGGGCGTACAGGCCTGGTCGCTGCCCGCGGACGCCCAGCCGCGCCCGGAGGGCATGGCGCTTATGCTGTTTCAACAACAGCCGAACCGCCCGGCGGCGGAGGCAATGCCCAAAGCCGGTCCGTGAATGTGGAGACAGTAGAATGAGTCAGGATGTCGCAGCCTGCAGCACTGCCCGGACAATCTTATCATAGCCCGTGCAGCGGCACAGATTGCCCGCGAGGAAGTGGCGCACCTGGTGTTCGGTGGGCTTTGGATTTTGATCGAGCAGTGCTTTGGCGGCGACGATGAACCCCGGCGTGCAAATGCCGCATTGCAGCGCCGCGCCTTCCAAGAACGCTTGCTGCAATGGATGCAGCCCCTGCGGCGTGGCGATGCCTTCGATAGTTTGCACGTTGCAGGCTTGCACTTCGGCGCCCATCACCAGGCACGAATTCACAAGCCGGCCGTCCAGGAGCACGTTGCAAGCGCCGCAATTGCCGTTATTGCAGCCCTCCTTGGCGCCGGTCAGCATGAGCACGTCGCGCAGCACCTCGAGCAAGCTCTGCCGCAGCTCACACAAGAACTCGGTTTCTTTGCCGTTGATCGTCGTCGTTACGTGTATCTTTTTCATAAATCTCAAAATCCAAAAAACAAATCTCAACAAATGCCAAATGAGTGCGGCAGCTTCTTGATGAATGCGCGCACGCGCTTGGCGAACAAAAACGTACGGTCTTCAAGATCATAGCGCTTAGCGGGCACTGCCGGAAGCGGCGAGTTTTGGTCCATTTCTTTTTTTGAGTTTTGATTTTGTTTGTATTTTGTTTTTTGTGTTTTGGTGCTTATCCCGTGCGAGCGCGTTGGATGGCAATGTTGAGCGTTCGCTTCACAAGGACCCCTACCAAGTGTTTCCGATACTCCGCGGTGCCGCGCATGTCCGAAATGGGTTTCGCAGCCGCTTGTGCCAATGACGCTGCTTTGTCGATAAGTGCATCGCCTAATGCGCCATCGACGAGCGCCGCGCCAGCCTCCAGCACCAAGAGCGGCGTCGGGGCGACGGCGGCCAGTGCGATACGAGCGGCACTGCAGCGTTGCTTGGAATCGTCCAGCAAAACAGCGACGCCGGCGCCCACGACGGCGATGTCCATTTCATTGCGCGGGATGAAGCGCAAATAAGCCGCACCGGAGCGCGGCTTGGGCGGCGGCAACTTCAGTTGCACCAGCATTTCGCCGCGGCCGAGCATGGTCTTGCCCGGAGCAGTGCAGAATTTCTCGACGGGAACTTCGCGCATCGCGCCGGCGCCTACGATGACGCAGGTCGCTTCCAGCGCGATGAGCGGCGGAATCGTGTCCCCCGCGGGCGAGGCGTTGCACAGGTTGCCGCCCAGGCTGGCCCGGCTCTGAATCTGGATGCCGCCGATGAGCGCCGCCGCATCGATGAGGCCCGGATACGCCCTGGCAATCTCCTTGTGCTCGTAGATGCGGTAGCATGGGACGGCCGCGCCGATGGTCAAGCCCTTGCTGGGGTCGTAGTTAAGCGCGTTCACCTGCGGAATGTGTTTTATGTCCACGAGCACGTCGATGTCGCGACGATGCTCGCGCACCTGGACGATGATGTCGGTGCCGCCGGCTAGGCAGCGGGCCTTATCGCCTTTTTCATTCAGAATGGCGCAGGCTTCTGCGATAGTCTTTGGGGCGGCGTAGTCGATGTCTTTCATGCTGGATTGGTCCAATCTTCGACGCTAAGGCCAGGCACTTTCTGGAAATCACGCAGATTCCGAGAAATCAGTGCTGCGTCGTGCGAGAGAACGATGGCGGCGATTCGCAGATCCATCGTTCCTATTCGAACGCGCGACTGTTGCAGTTCCTTGTAGCATTCCGCGGACTTATCATCAAAATCGAGAATCTCAAACTGGCGATAGAAGTCTAAAAGCCTGTGCAGCATCTTATAGAAGCGAACCTGTTCTTCGGCTTTTCTGGCTTTAGCGATTCTTGCTAGCCACCCGCGTGCTTGTTCTTCAAAGCTAATGATCGTCAATCGCACCGCTGTCAATTCCTCGGCAGACAGTCGATGGCTCAACCGTTCATAGTCTTGCCCTTCCCTGCGAAGAATGATCGTGATCATGTCGGTATCAAGAACCAGCATTATTTCGTTTGCCTTTTTTCTTCATCTTCTTGTAGTCAGGATGAAGGGATTGTCGATACTCACGCCCCAGTTGAACGACTTCATCGAAATCCGGATCGTTTGCAAAAATGCCTGCTTGTGAGATCCACCAAGGCTGTTTCTTCTCAGAGTGGTTCATTTTGGCCGCTAACTCCGCAACCCTCTTCTCTAGAGAGGCCAAGCGCTTTTCAAGTTCTTTCACCGTCATGACTAGTCCCTCAACTTGAACGACACGTATTTCGTCTCCAAATACGCCTCCAGCCCCTCGTGGGCCAGCTCGCGGCCCAGTCCGCTTTCCTTCATACCGCCGAACGGGCACTGCGGCGTCGCGGGCACAGGATCGTTCACGCCGATGATGCCTGCCTCCAGCCCCTCGGCCATCTTCCACGCCACAGTGAGGTCGTTCGTGAAGACATAGGCGGCCAGGCCATAGCGTGTATTGTTGGCGGCGGCGATCACATCGTCGAGCTTGCTGAAATCCAGAAGCGGCATGACCGGGGCAAACGGCTCATCGGTCATGATCTTCGCGTCCATGTTTAGGTTGCTAAGAACGGTCGGCTCGAAGAAGTAGCCCTTCTCGAACTTCTCATAGCGCTTGCCGCCGGTGAGAATCTTCGCCCCCGTCTTCTTCGCGTCTTCGACCAGGCCGATGGTGTTCTCCATAGCCCGTTTCTCGAACATGGGGCCGATCTCGACGCCCGCATCCAGGCCGTTGCCGAGCTTGAGGTTCTTCGCGAACTCGACGGTCGCCTCGGTGAATTTTTTCTGCACGTCTTTGTGCACGTAAAAGCGGCTGGGCGCGATGCAAACCTGGCCGTTGTTGCGAAACTTGCCGGTGACCGCAATCTTGGCGCCCACTTCGGGATCGGCGTCCGGAAAAACAATGAACGGTGCGTGTCCGCCTAGTTCCAGGCTCAGTCGCTTGAGTCCGTCCGCAGCCCCGCGCATAAGCTGCTTGCCGACTTCGGTCGAGCCGGTGAAGCTGATTTTGCGGCACACCGGGTTTTCCAGAAACTCGTCGGCGATCTCTTGAGCGGGGCCGGTAACCAGGTTGGCGACTCCCGGCGGCAAACCTGCTTCGATCATACATTCGAAGACCTGCACTAAACTAAGCGGCGTCTGGCTGGCGGGCTTGCAGACGATCGTGCAACCGGCGGCCAATGCGGGACAGATCTTGCGCGACTGCAGCGTAATCGGGAAATTCCACGGGCTGATCGCGCCGACCACGCCGATCGGATGCTTCAGTGTGACGTGCCGCTTGCCCGGCTGCGAATTCGGGATGACCTGGCCGTAGGCGCGTTTGCCTTCTTCGGCGAACCACTCGAACGTGTCGGCCGAGTGCAGGATTTCCGCCTTCGACTCGGCCAGCGGCTTGCCCTGCTCGGTGGTCAGCGTGCGGGCGATGGCGTCGGCGCGCTCGCGCATCAAATCCGCGGTTTTCTTCAGCACCTTGGCCCGATCGTACGGCGTCAGCTTCATCCAGGCAGGCATGGCTTTCGCCGCCGCCTCCAACGCCCGCCTCGTATCCTTGCGGCTGCCGAACGCCATCTCGCAGATGACTTCCTCGGTGGCGGGGTTGATGACGCCGATGGTCTTGCCGCCTTCGCCCTCGCACCATTTGCCGTCGATATAGAGCAGCTTGCCCGCTTTGGTCGCCGTCGCAGTGGCCATGACTGTCCCTTTCGAGATCGTTGCTTGGTCTGGATCGAAGGTCATTGTAACGGCAGCGGGCGCTCTAGCAAGACAACGAAAAACGCGCGACCCTCCGTATGATAAAATCATGCCGATTTCCACTGCCTGCGGCGCTTGCGGCCAGGAATACTTGCTCAAAGATGAGCTGGCCGGCGCATCGGTGCGTTGCCGGAATTGCCAGGCGACATTTCGAGTGCCGGAAGCGCGCATCCAGCCGCCTCCATTGCCCGCACCGGCCGACGACGACGATACCGCAGTGATCGCGCCCCCGGCAAAGTCGCCCCCCATGTCGTCGCATCTGACAGATCCTGATGACGACGACACAACCGTGCCGTCGCTTGTCCGCAGTGAGATGGATCCCGTTTTTGACCGCGACCAGTTCCTGCTGCGGCAAAAGCATTTCTCGATTTCCGAGAAGTATTTTGTTTGCGACGAAGAGGGCGACAACATCATGTTTGTCGAGCGGCCACTGTATTTCGCCCAGACACTCGGCGCGGTAAGTGTGTTCTTTCTCGCCTTCCTCCTTATCGTCGGCCTGTTCGCGGCGCTCGGATTCTTGCTTGCCCGCGGCCTGGGACGTGCCGACCAAATAGCCATCCTTTTCGCCGCCATCGGAGTGTTGCCCGCGCTCGCCGCCGGTTTGGCCGTTTTCGTCTGGATCATGCCCAAACGCCACATCCACTTTTACCCGAGTGAACGCAAGAAACGACTCCTCTTGGAAATACGCCAAGACAAGAAAGTCATGATCCTCAACGCCACGTACACGGTGCTCGATCCGGACGGCCAGATCATTGGCAGTTTCCGGAAGAATTATCTCTACAACTTCTTTCGAAAACGTTGGTACGGTTACGGACCCGATGGCGACGAAATCCTGGTCGCCATGGAAGACTCGTTGGCGTTGTCCTTGCTGCGCCGGTTCCTTGGACCGATGTTCGGCGTCTTGCGCACCAACTTCATCATCCTCAAACCGGACGGCGAAACGCTGCTTGGCACCTTTGACCGCAAGTTCACCATCCTCGACCGCTACGTACTCGATGTCAGTCCAGATCGGAAGCTCTATCTTGACCGTCGCTTGGCAATCGCTTTGGGCGTTCTGCTCGACACCGGCGAGCACCGCTAGGGGTTGAGCGCAGAGCGCAAAAAAAAACGTGCCTGATGCCTGTGTCGGGGCATTATGATGGTGACAGGTTATTGCCAGCACTATCATGCCAAAAGTCCTGACAAAAACCGTGGAGCGCTTGCGGCGGCTGGTCTCGCGCGGACAAAACGTCTGCCAGACCGATCGCCAGTTGCTGCAGCGCTTTGCCAAGTGCAGCGATGAGGAAGCGTTCGGCGCGTTGGTCCGACGCCATGGCGCGCTTGTGCTCGGCGTTTGTCGCCGCGTGCTCGGCCAGGCCCAAGACGCGGAAGACGCCTTCCAGGCCACCTTTCTCGTATTGGCCCGCAAGGCCGGCAAATTGCACTGGCAAGACTGCGTCAAGAACTGGCTGCACGGCGTGGCCTATCGCGTGTCTCTCAAAGCGCGATCGCGCGGGCTACGCAGAAAACAAAAGGAACAACAAGCAGTTTTGGACGTCGCGTCGCCGAATCTCGAAAGTCAATGGGATGGCATGCGCGGCTTGCTCGATGAGGAACTCGCCAAGCTGCCTGCCAAGTATCGCGCCCCGCTTCTGCTTTGTTACCTCGAAGGCAAGACCCGCGACGAAGCAGCCGAGGAATTGGGCTGGTCGCCCGGCAGCGTCAAGGGCCGGCTCGAGCGCGGCCGCGAGCTGCTCCGGCAACGATTGCTGCGCCGTGGCTTGCCCTTATCCGCCGTGCTGTGCGCCTCGTTCCTCGCGGAATCGGCGGCCACTGCGGCGGTGCCCCCGGCGCTGTTCACGGCAACCGTGGAGGCCGGCCTGGCCTACGCCGCCGGCAGCGTCGTCGTGCTTTCCGATTCCGTTCTCCAGCTCGCCCAAGGAGTAATAAACGCCATGTTAATCGCTAAGGTCAAGACATCGATGATCGGCTTGTGCTTGGTCGCAGTGCTCGGCTTGGGTTCGTCCTGGATCGCACAGAGCGCATTGGCCGACCGCTCGGACTCAGGCGCCGTGGTCGCCCCTGCAGATCCGTTTGCGCAAGATGGCGAGCGCAAAAAGGACGGTGAGCGCGCACAGGAAAAGGGCAAGAAGGACGGCGAGCGGCCCAAGGAAGGCGACAAGCGGCCGCGCGACGGCGAGACGCCGGGCGTGCGCGTCTTGTTCCGAAGCGCCGACCTGGAGAAGGGAACCATTACTGTCGCCGGCGCCCGCGACGGCGACCGGGGCGAGCTAACCTACAGCCTTGCCAAAAAGGACATTCCGGTCACCACCAGCACGGGCCATACTGTCAAGCTCAACGACCTGCGCCAGAACACGTTGCTTGTGCTGCAACTCTCCAAGCTTGATGACGTCGAAGCCATCCGCGTGCAAATGCCCGTCCTCAACGTGGAGCTCGATCAAGTGTTGCCCGACGTCAATAAGCTGAGCTTCAAGGCAGAACGCCAGGCACGCATCCTCGACGTCGCCAAGGACGCCAAGCTGTTGTTGAACGGCAAGCCGAGCAAGCTCGGCGACTTCGAAGCGGGCCAGCGCGTGCAACTGACGCTGTCCCTGGATCGCGCCACCGTGCTGGCCATGACCCGCGGCGAAGAGCGTCCCGTCGAAGGTAAGCGCGACAAGGAAGGCGAACGCCCTGGCCCCGGACGACCACAATGGTCCGGCGTGCTCATCGACGTGCTCCCGGAGAAGAACCACATCGAAATACTCATCGGCGGCAATGAGGATCCCTGGGTTCAGAGTTTTGTGCTTTCCAAAGAAGTCAAGATCCAGTGGACTTTCGAAGGCATGACCAAGGACATGGAGATCAAGGATCTGGCCAAGCCCATGCGCGTCGGTGCAGTTGTCGCCCAGGATAAGAAGACGGTGACGCGCCTGGAGGTCTACCCGCCGGTGCTGCGCACCATCTTGTCCAGAGTGGACGCCGGCAGCCGCACCATCGTCGCGGGCGAGAAGAAATTCACACTCGCTGCCGACACGCCGATTCGGCTGGGCCGCGACAACATCGGCATCGACAAATTGGCGGCCGGACAGCGCGCCGTGCTCGTGCTCAGCACCGATCGCAGCCAGGTCATCGCCGTCCTGTCGATCCGCGCCGACGGCGAACGGGAATAACGTGGGACTGAAGACACAGCCCAGGAATCCGCTATGAGACGCGCTGCCTTCCTAGCTCCTTTAGTCACTGCTCTGTTGACGACCGTAGCTTCCGCTCAATTTGATCCTGCAGCACAAAAGTCACAACAGCAGCAGATACAAGCCGACGCGGCCCAGGTGGCGCGCCGGCTGCAAACCATGCTGCGCGTCCTGGATTTCTACCAACTCGATCCGGCCGATCAAAAGCGCGGCTTCGAGGAAATGAGCGCCGCGCTTGCCGGCCTAAGCGAACGCGAGATGTTGCAAGTGATAGTGCATTTGGAAAAAGCAATGGTCAATGCGAAATCCACGGACGCCGAAATGGACAAAGCCTATCGCTGGCATCGCTTGGTCGTGACCACGCTGCGCGGCCTATTGGCCCGCTATGAAGCTGTCCGCGATCTTGAGGAAGCCGCCCGCCGAGTGGAAGCCTTGGCGCACGAACAGCGCGAGCGCTATCTGCAAACGGCCGCTCTTCTCTTCGAGGCTGAAGATTTGCTCATTGGGAAAGATACTTCGAAGCCGACACGCAATGTGGGACTCGGCATCCGCGCGCAAGGGGACCATCAGGAAGACCTGTCCGAGCGCTTGCGTACGCTCTGGCAGAAGGTGACCGCGCTTCGTCCACATCTAAGCGCCGAGCACCAGAAGCGCTTGACCATGGCCGAAGAATTCGTCACGAAAACGAATCCGGCAGACAACCTGACTAAGGCCGGCAATCGGCTCCGGGCCGCCGGCTATCCCGAAGAACGCTTCAAGCAATGGAAGCTCGGCGCCAAGCTCCAACTCCAGACAGCCGGCGAACTCGTCGAGCTGGCGCGTCTTCTTCACCCACTGACCGACAAGCTGGCGGCGCTCTATGAAGCGCAACGCAAGCTGGCGCACGCCATCGACAGGCAGTCGGAAGTAAACGACGAAATGCTGAAAGCGAAGAACGAAGCCGCCAACAGGGCCCAGAGCCTGGAGCAAGCTAAAGCGCTTTTTGCAGCGCAAGACGTGGCGAAGCCTCTTTGTGCCGCAGCGCCGGCGCTCACGCCAAAGCTCAGCGCGGCGCAAAAGTCCATGGAGACGGCCATGGCCGAGTTAGCAGCCAACGCCACGCCTTGTGCGCAGCTCGCGCAGTCGCAAGCAATGAGTCAATTGATGGAATTGCAGAAACAGCTTGCCGAGCAAATCGCCCAGGTCGAAAAGCAGAAGCAGGCGGCCCAAGTTGACTTGGCCGGGGCGCTGCAGCAACTTCAAAAGGCGATGGAGCAAACGAATTCGGCACTGCAGAATGCGCAAGCCGCCGGTCAGGCGCCACAACCATCGACGAATGCCGCCAATGCAATGAAGCAATCCCTAAAGGCCACACTGGGCGCTCAGGCTTCTCTGGGACAAGCTCAAGCACAGGCGCCGGCGCTGATTCAAACGCCGCTGCAAGCCGCCGCCGGGCAATTGGCGAAAGCGGGCCAGCAGCTTGGCAAAGGCCAACCCGGCGCCGCCGGAAAGTCGCATCAACAGGCGCTTGGCAACATGAATAAGGCGCTGGCGGCGCTACAGTCCGCCTCAGCTTCGGCAAAGCCCGGCAGTCAAGCCGCGGCGGGTAAAGCGCAGGGACAAGGCATAGGAAAGGGACAAGGAATTGAGCAGGGAAAAGCTCAAGGGCCCGGCGCCGGCTTGGGCAGCGGTTTATCGCAGCAAACGGGTCCTGGCTCGGAGAAAAACCCCGGCAAGGGAAGCGGCAACCGCAGCGCGGACGGCACGGCAAGCAATACCCCTTCGCAACTTATCAACGTTATGGGCGACGGCTCGTTCCTCCAGTTGCCGCCGCGCCAGCGCGAGCTCATTCTCCAAGCGGTCACCGGCACGCTGCCTCCGGAATACGCCGCCGCCATCCAGCAATACTTCATCAACCTGGCGCGCGGCCAACGAGTGCCTTGACGGATTTCCGCTTCCTTACGGGCGCGGCTCGGACGCCGACTTTTGGAGGAATGGATTGCATTGCATACACACACACGAACGATGCAATCCATCTAGGCAATCATTGTAATCCAAGGATCACAAGTTCGTATCTTCCTCGTCCTTGAATAGCTTGTACTCAAAGCTATCCACTAGCGCCAGCCAGCTCGCTTCGATGATATTCTCGGAAACGCCCACCGTGCCCCAAACGTCCGCGTGGTCGCGCGACTCGATTACCACGCGGACGCGCGCGGCGGTGCCGGCTTTCGAGTTGACGACGCGTACCTTGTAATCGACTAGCTGCATCTGGGCCAGTCCGGGATAGGAATGTTGCAGCGCCTTACGCAACGCGCCGTCGAGCGCGTTCACAGGGCCGTCGCCCTCGCTCACTGTATGTTGTGATTGCTCGCCAATGCGGATCTTGACGGTTGCTTCGGTGATCGTTTGGCCTGCGCCGCCGGTCTCGACGTTGACGCGATACGCCAGCCGTTCGAACTTCGGCTTGTAGGTCCCCAGCGCTTTCCGCACGAGCAAGTCAAAAGACGCTTCCGCCGCTTCAAATTCGTAGCCTTCGTTCTCCAAATCTTGGACCAGGTTCATGATCTTCGCCATCATTACCTTGTCGTTTTGAATATCGTACTTCGTCGTTTTGGCAACGATGCTCGACTGCCCGGACAATTCGCTGATCAAGATGCGGCGCTCGTTGCCGACGCTGCCCGGGTCGATGTGCTCGTAAGTCGCCGTGCTTTTGGCGACCGCGTGGGCGTGCATGCCGCCCTTATGCGCGAAGGCGCTCGTGCCGACGAACGGCTGGTTCGAGCGAAAGTTCATATTGGCGATTTCGTAAACGTAGCGCGACACCTCTGTTAAGTGAAGCAGGCTGCCCGGCCGCAGCACTTCGTAGCCGCGCTTGAGGGCCAGATTTGCGATAACGCTGACGAGATCGACGTTGCCGCAGCGTTCGCCGATGCCGTTGATCGTGCCCTGGACTTGCGTGGCCCCCTGGGTGACGGCCGCCAGGCTGTTGGCGACGGCGACGTCGCAATCGTTATGGCAATGAATGCCGACCGCCGTGCCGGCGAACGCCTGGACGACTTTGCCGGTGCGCTCGGCGATTTCCTCGGGCAGCGTGCCGCCGTTGGTGTCGCATAAGATCATGACGGAAGCGCCGGCGTCGCGGGCGACCTTCAATGTTTGCAAGGCGTACTCTGTATTGTGCTTGAAGCCGTCGAAGAAATGCTCGGCGTCGTAAATCACCTCGCGGCCATTTGCTTTACAGTAAGCAACCGAGTCGGCGATCATGCGCAGGTTTTCTTCGAGCGTCGCACCGATGACTTCCCTGACTTGGAAATCCCAGGTTTTGCCGACAATGGTCACTACGGGGGCTTGTGAGTCCAAAAGCGCTTTGAGACAGGTGTCGTCTTCGGGCTTGCAGTTCTTGCGGCGGGTCATGCCAAACGCGCATACTTTGGCGTGCTTCAATGGCAGCTTGCGGACTTCCTGAAAGTATTCGAAGTCCTTGGGATTGGACAACGGATAGCCGCCCTCGATGTAATCGACGCCGAGATCGTCCAGCCTGCGCGTGACGAGCAGCTTGTCTTGGAGGGAGAAGTTGACGCCTTCGCCCTGGCTGCCGTCGCGAAGCGTGGTGTCGTAGATTTGGATACGAGTCATATTAGTGATCGGTGCATAATGGGTCGTAAATCAAGAAAGCCCTGGAGGATCGCTCCAGGGCTTGCGTTATGCAAACATATTGATTCCGCCCGAGCTTAGCCTGCACGAATTAGGACAATGTGGCGCACTCCCTGCGCGGCGGTAATGGCGATCGTGGGTTCACGGAAACTAGCCATAGTGGTGTGCCGGGGCTGTGCTATGGAAATGTACGAGATAATCGCCAGGATGTCAAACAACGTAGAACGACCGGAATCAGTCTAGAAAGGCCGGTTACAGTACAGGCATACGCTTACGGAGCGCATTGATGGCCGCCTGAACCACCGCTGCTGCGCGCTCGCGTTGTTTTGGAGTGGCGGACGCCTTGACCTGAATCCACTGGAGCAAATCGGCCAGCGGTTTTTCGAGCCTTCGGCGCGCCTCGTGCGTGATTGTGAGCGGCCGGTTCTCGCGGCGAACTTGGATGGGCGTGGTTTGCGCGAAGACCGGCTTGGGAAAAGTCCAAGTCGGCGAGGAGTTGCTCCCCACGCAGCGAATCGCCAGGTTTACGGTGTCGTTTGCCTTGTACTGGCCTTCCATGCGTGCGACCGAGGGATGGCCGCTTGGCGTCACGCACTCCACGACATCGTTGTTCTTGAGCAGTTCGAGGCGATCGAATGGCGCAAGGCTTTTCGCTTCAGCCCGCACTCGAAACGACTCTTTCCCGGTTGCGAGCGAAACGATCGAGCCCGGCCCATGCCCGTCGATTTCGAAATCCAGAAGAGGCCCGTTCGTCACGAATGTTCGACCGGCACGAACGGCTTCGATCCAGCTGGAATAGGAAAACTCCGCTTCCGGTTCCAGCCGAGCGTAAGTGCGCATGCGGCCCAGGACAATCTCATTCCGATCCTTCGCGCTCGCGCCGACCAGCGCTAACGGGAAATGCAAACACTGAAAAACGAGAGCCATCCGAGCCAACATCGCGGGATCGACGTGAACTTCGTCGATCGCCAGAGCGTCGATCTTGCCCAAAAGCAAATCGGCCATGGGTTCGCCAAATGCAAATGCGCTTGTGCCGTGCCCCAGGTTTGTCCAGACGACCAGGCCGTTCTTGCGATGGCATTGGTCGCACCAGTCGTCTAATGTCCAGTCGCCGAGCTCATCGGTAGACCCGGAGGCCAGTGGATAAACTACGCGGTGGCAATGCAACAGGCCCAGACTGCCGAGCGCGGGATGCACGTTGTGGCTATTGACCGCCACCAGGTGCCCGGGCACTTCCACAATCGGCTT